>NZ_JANIFO010000006.1:0-233340 GCF_040259625.1 Bacillus sp. B1(2022) | reverse complement strand
TATATTACCCAGTTCATGATGAACTGGGTTTTTTATATGAAAGATCACATAGATATATAAAGCTAATGCCTTTCAAAGGCATTAGCTTTTTTGTTTACATTGATTTTGCTTTACTGTTGTGATGTTGAAGATTGTTTGATTTTATTGTCTCGAGCATTCTTAAACTGAACACAATCAGCAGCATAAGGAGCATCAGTGCAGTAAACAGCCAGAACGCAGTTTGTGCGGGATATTCATCTAAGCTCCAGCCGACGGCGATCGGAAGGAGTGAACCTCCTAATCCGTTTGAAGCGAGCAGAATACTGGTAGTTGTTTCTGTCTTTCCGGGATAAAAATGATTCGTGATGATTAGGGCTATTGCAAACATGCCTGCCATGAACAGCCCTAAAAAGAAGCAAAGGGCAAAACCGAACCATACGTTTTTGCTTAATGCTAATACGGTAAGTGCAGCCAGACCGCCAATGCTTATGAGACGGAGATAACGGTGATATGTCAGCTTTTCTGATACCGGGCCTGTTAATAACCTACCGATGATCATCCCCGTCCAATACACTGTAACTGTTATCGTTGCCAAAGAGTTGGGGATATCCCATTTCTCAGCGAAGATGGAGGGGATAAAATGTACAATGGAAACTTCACTGCCGCCGTAAAAGAAGAAATAAGCACCCGCCAAGGCAATAAACAGCAATCCGTGTGACCGATAACCGGTGCTTTGTTTTTTAGTGTCATCGGAAGAGACCTCTTTGCGGATGAGAAGCTGATCAATACTGCCGAAACTCATCTGCTTCCATGCGATTAAGAGTGCAAAACTGGATAACCCTAATACTAAAAAAGCAATTGTCCACATGTGGTTGTTGATAAGAAAGCCTGAGAGCAGAGGCATGAACAGCGCACCTAATCCGTAGGCCACTTCCATCTTGCTCATGGCCACAGCCTGTCTTTCTTTAATAGCGGTGAGGATGATCGTGCCTACACAGGATTCCACCAATCCGGCGCCAAGCCCTGCGATGCTGACGAGAAGAAAGAGCAGCGGCCAGGGCGGCAGGAAGGTGATGAACATTTCACAGCTGATGAGTGCCAGGCCAAAGATAACGACGTTTTTGCGCCCAAGCTTTTTCACCATGTATGGCATGCCAATAACTCCGATGAGAAAGCCCATGAACTGAGAGAATACTAATACACCGCCATTACTGTAGCTTTGTGAATAATGTGTGAGTAACTCAGGCAGTACGGCTCCCAGAATAACAAGTGTAAAAGCAATCGATCCATAAGAAAAACAGCTTATCCACAGCAGACGAGTTTTCATCATTTTATCTCCTTATTGGTAAAATCATATTTCTCTCTACTCGTATGACATGATGTTTTTACAAAAAATCCAAGTATTGTTACTATATCACATAACTTTTTCTCGTACATCCCTTATGGTAACGTTAACAAATTGTTAACATTTTTTACAAGAAAGAACGTTGACATTATTTTCAATAATTTATACGATAAAAAGCGAAATTCTAATAATTTCATAGGGGTGGTATTTGTGGGAACGAAGGAAATCACGAATCCAGACAGCTTGTATTACAGTGTTGACGATGTAGTAATGGAGCGCGGAGAAGGGATTTACCTGTACGATCAAGAGGGAAATGAGTACATTGATTGCGCCTCTGCCACGTTTAACTTGAATTTAGGATACGGTAACAAAGAGGTCATTGATACGGTTAAAGAACAAGCCGATAAGCTGATCCATGTAACATCATCTTTTCAAACAGACGCCGTAAATAAACTGGCAGAAAAACTAGCAGAAATCGCCCCCGATAATCTCACAAAAGTACACCCTAAAGTCAGCAGCGGTTCCGGTGCAAATGAAGGAGCTATTAAAATGGCTCAGTATTACTCCGGAAAAACCGATGTCATCTCCTTATTTCGAAGCCACCTCGGACAAACGTATATGACTTCCGCTTTGTCCGGCAACTCATTCAGAAAAGAACCTTTCCCGCCGCAAATTTCTTTTGGCCTGCAAGTCCCCGATCCCTATTGCAGCCGCTGTTTTTATAATCAGAAACCTGATTCATGCGGTATGCTGTGCGTAGAAAGAATTAATGATTTTATTGAGTATGCGAGCAATGGGAAAATTGCCGCCATGATTATTGAACCGATATCCGGAAACGGTGGAAATGTCGTTCCGCCTAAAGAGTATTTTAAACAGCTGAGAAAGCTTTGTGATGAACATGATATCGCTCTGATTTTTGATGAAATTCAGACCGGGTTCGGACGGACGGGTAAAATGTTTGCCGCGGACCACTTCGATGTGAAACCTAATATGATGACGGTAGCAAAAGGGCTCGGGGGCACAGGCTTTCAAGTCGCCGCCACTCTGACGGAGGACAAGTATACCGGGCTTCCGGGGTATACGCACTCCTTCACATACGGCTCAAATGTGATGGCCGCCGCTGCCGCTTGTAAAACCATAGATATCATGCAGCGACCGGGATTTTTGGAAAATGTAACGACGGTCGGTCATTATATTATGGATCGCTTAGAAACGATGAAAGAGGATTTCGCTTTTATTTCTGAGGTAAGAGGCGTCGGTCTTATGATCGGTGTGGAGATTGTTAAAGAGAACAATGAACCGGATGTGGAGCTGACCAATTATATTGCTAAACGGGCAATGGATTACGGGCTGATTCTCCGGACATCCCGTTACGGATTCGGAAATGTATTTAAAATCCGTCCGCCTTTAACCATAACACTTAGTGAAGCCGAAGTGCTCTGCTACAGACTTCGCAAGCTATTGGAGGAAATCAAGTGAGAGACTATATCATTGAGCTTGGACAATTTGTTTATCAAAAGGTGAAAAATCAAAAAGGCACGCTGAAAAACCGGCTCGTAAACGGCTATTCTCCGGGAGGCGACGCCCAATTTAACATAGACGCCGCTGCTGAGGAGGCGGTGCTGGATTATATTCAAGAAAAGGGCCATCCGGTTGCTTTTTACACGGAGGATGGCGGCCTGAAGCTGATTGGAGAAGATCCGCAATATATTTTAATTGTAGATCCGATAGACGGAACGCGCCCGGCTGCCGCGGGACTTGAAATGTCGTGTATTTCGATTGCGCTTGCTTCGTATAAACCAAACGCAAAGATTAAGGATATCGAGTTTGCTTTTTTACTTGAATTGAAATCAGGCGCTTATATGTACGGTGATATATACAGCGATGCCATTCATTTTGAAGGGTATCATGGAGAATTGCCGAATTTGAGCGGAGTGCGGGATATTAAAAATATGTTTTGGAGCCTTGAATTTAACGGGCATCCGGCGCAGCTGATGACGGACGCATACGGCCATCTGATTGACCAGTCGGCCAATAATGGCGGGGTTTTTGTTTTTAACAGCGCTTCTTATTCGATTTCACGAATTATCACGGGGCAGATGGATGCTTATGTGGATATCGGCAATCGTCTGCTGAAAGATGATCCGAAGCTGCTTTCAGATTTTAAGCAGGTCGGGAACGGACAGGTGCTGCATTTGTTTCCTTATGATATTGCCGCAAGCGTCTTTTTGGCGAAGAAGGCGGGAGTGGTCATTACGGATGCGTACGGCCGGTCTTTGGACGAAACGCTTCTGACAGATTTAAGTTATCAGAATCAGCAATCATGTATTGCGGCATCAACGAAGGAGCTTCATCAAACATTGTTAGACCAAATCCGCTGGGGCAGAAAGGAAGAGAAATATGAAGGCGTTGGTCTGGACTCCTAATGATAAGCTTGAATATCAAGAGGTGGACGAGCCTCAAATTCGGAAATCCAATGATGTGAAAGTGAAAATTTTCGGCACCGGTATCTGCGGAACGGACTTAAATGTGCTGAAAGGAAAAATGAATGCAACCCATCATATGATTATGGGGCATGAATCGGTGGGAGCGGTCGTGGAAATCGGACCGGACGTGACAAATGTAAAAGTCGGAGACCGCGTCGTGATAGATCCTACGCAGTTTTGCGGGAAATGTCATTATTGCCGGAGAGGGCTGACGTGTTATTGCGAAACCTTCGAGGATTGGCAGCTCGGAATCGGGGCGCACGGAACGTTTGCGGAATATTACGTGGGGGAAGACAGGTTCATGTACAGAATTCCGGATTCAATGGAATGGGAGCGGGCCACATTGGTTGAGCCTCTCTCCTGTGTGCTGAATGTTGTGGACAAGGCTTCGATTCAGCCGGAGGACTCGGTCTTGGTTTTGGGGTCGGGACCGATCGGACTGCTTGTGCAAATGATGGTGAAAAAACTGGCGCGATTGACGGTTGCGACTGAAATAGACAGTTTCCGAAGCGAGGCGGCAAGCCGGATATCTGATTATGTCTACCACCCTGAAGCATTAACCGCGGATGAAGTGAAACGGATTAATCAAGGAAGAAAATTTGATGTGATTTTTGACGCGATCGGCAACCAGCTTGATTGGGCTTATCCTTTTATTGAAAAGGGAGGCAGAATCGTGCCGATGGGCTTTGATGATACGTATGAGATGACGGTCAGGCCGTACCAGCTGCTGTCAAACGGCGTAACGATTGTGGGCACAGGTGAAGCCCGCCAGATCATGGAAGCCGCGTTAGCATGCGCGTCCGACCTTCCGCAGCTCTATGATTTTATTACGGAAAAGACGGAACTGAAGAATTATGAAGAAGCCATTGATCATCTCATGGGCATCGACCCGGTGACAAAAGAAAGAAAGGATATCAGCGCAATAAAAACGATTCTTGTGTCTGATCCGGAACTTTTATAAAAGCGGAAACGGCTCCAGTGAGAGTCGTTTTCTTTTCTTATTTATACGGTCTTGCACATTTCTTTAAAGTTTAATATGATACTCTTTGTTAACAATTCCTTTCCTCAACGACATTATACTCTGAGCGTGTCCTCTTTTTCCCCGTAAGCTTGCCTCATATTCCCCAGATGAAAATCAATGTTTCCAACTGATAGGGTGCGGATTTTTATAGTGAAAAGGAGTCGTTATCATTTGAAAGATTATACGTTACAGCAGCAATGGTTCGGGAATGTCCGTAAAGACATTCTGGCCGGTATTCTGGTTGCTCTCGCTCTGATCCCTGAGGCGATCGGATTTTCAATTATTGCAGGTGTCGATCCGATGGTCGGCCTTTATGCATCATTTTGTATCGCGATTATTATTTCTATCTTCGGCGGCAGACCGGGAATGATTTCAGCCGCTACGGGTTCAATGGCGGTTGTCATGGTGACATTGGTGGCTGATTACGGGCTGCAGTATTTGTTTGCGGCAACCATTTTGACAGGTATTATTCAATTTATTCTTGGTGTCAGTAAGATAGCGAAATTGATGAAATTTATTCCGCGTTCGGTCATGATCGGATTTGTGAATGCTTTGGCGATCTTGATTTTTTCTGCGCAGCTGCCGCAGTTCAAAGGAGCTTCATGGGTCATGTACGCCATGCTTGCCGGATCACTGGCTATCATATATCTATTGCCGAAGGTTACGACGGCTGTGCCGTCTCCGCTGGTGGCGATTATTGTCATGACGATCATTGCGGTGGTCTTCCATGCGGATGTCCGCACGGTCGGTGATATGGGCGGGATCACAAGTTCACTTCCGCATTTCTTGATACCGGATGTCCCGTGGACGTTTGAGACATTGCGGATTATTTTCCCGTATTCTCTGGCGCTTGCATTCGTCGGATTGCTTGAGTCATTGCTGACAGCCCAGATCATTGATGAAATGACGGATACGGATAGTGATAAGAACAAAGAAAGCCGCGGACAAGGCATCGCCAATATTGTGAACGGATTTTTCGGAGGCATGGCCGGATGCGCCATGATCGGCCAGTCTGTCATTAATACGAAAGCCGGCGGACGCGGCCGGTTATCGGCTTTTACGGCCGGCGCGTTTTTAATGTTTTTAATTGCCGTATTAAGCGGTATCGTCGTGAAAATTCCGATGGCTGCGCTGGTGGCCGTGATGGTTATGGTGTCCATCGGCACGTTCGACTGGTCATCGATTAAAGGTTTGCGGAAAGCGCCCCTTACTGATTCGATCGTTATGGTTATTACCGTCGTGACGGTCGTCCTGACAAATGATTTATCAAAGGGTGTCTTCGCGGGTGTGCTATTAAGCGCGATCTTCTTTACGGCGAAAATTTCTAAGCTGAAGATTGTGTCACATTCCGAACAGAAAGATGTCAGAACTTATAAGGTAACGGGACAGATCTTTTTTGCTTCCGTGTCTGAACTGATGAATGCCATCGTTTATGATGAAAACGTGAAACGGATTGTCATTGATTTGACCGATGCCCACGTGTGGGATGATTCGGGAGCGGCGGCTCTTGAGAAAATTGTCGCCAAATGTAAAGAATACGGAATTGAGGCTGAATTAAAGGGATTAAATCAGAAAAGCCGAGATTTAATGAAACAAATGGCATAGAATTTGTGAAGTCCGGATGAATATATCCGGGCTTTTTTTCGGTTAAATTTGCCGGGGTGCATTGTTATAATGAATGAGATTTGAAAACCGTGATATAGGAGACTTGCATATGATGTGGCTTCAGAAGTTGAACCAAGTGTTGGGGAGAATCATGCCGCTTTTGACTCCGTCAAGTGTGGCGGCGGGTGTGCTGTTATCTCAGCATATCAGCTGGATGGCCGGCGCTGTGCCGTGGATATTTGCATTTATTACATTTACGGGCAGTCTGAGTGCCAATTTTCATTCGCTGAAGCGCAGTATCGAGAAGCCGCTACCGATGATCATGGCATTGTTTGTTCTGCATATTTTCATGCCTGTTTTTGCATGGGGAAGCGGTCATCTGATTTTCAGCGGTGACCCTTTAACTGTGACGGGGCTGATTATGGGTGTGGTGATTCCGACCGGAATTACGAGTTTGATTTGGGCTGCGATGTATAAGGGGAATGTCGGATTGACGCTGTCTATTATCCTGGTTGATACCGTGCTTTCTCCTTTTATCGTACCGTTAAGCCTGTCTGTCCTGGCCGGGGCGAATGTTCAGATGGATGTGTGGGGAATGATGAAAGGGCTGGCGGAGATGGTGGTGATTCCATCCATCGCAGGGATGATAGTCAACCAGTTTTCCCCGCCGGTAAGGACTCAGGCAATAAGCCGGTCGCTGTCTCCTTTTTCAAAAATCTGTCTGATGATTGTCATTGCCATTAACAGTTCGGAAATCGCGCCGTATGTCACGCACGTGGATATCAAATTTGCGGGCATCGCAGGCATGGTATTTTTTATTGCCATGACGGGTTATGCCGTGGCTTGGCTGATCGGAAGACTGATGAAGCGGAGCCAGGATGAAATCGTGTCTCTGATTTATACAGGGGGCATGCGCAATATCAGTGCCGGAGCCGTTCTCGCCGTTTCTTTTTTTCCGTCTCAAGTGGCGGTCCCGGTCGTCATCGGGATGCTTTTTCAGCAAATCCTTGCAGCTTTGTTCGGCTATTTGCTGAGACGCTTTGAACTTAAGCCGGTCGTGATGAAGTATGAAAAAAACCGCTCAGCTACGTGAGCGGTTTTTTCCGTACAGCCAGCTTAGTGCTGCATTGAATTGTCGTTTGAATGCTTCTTGATGGTGCACGGCGCCTTCTTCAACAGTGAAAGAGAGCTGAGATTGAGAAAAGCCTTTTTGCTTGAGGCTTTCGTACACGTCTTTATTTAGTCGGATCATGGTGTTTTGGATGTTGTTTTTATGCTCAGCTTCGCGGCTGCCGACAGACATATAGATACGCCGCCGTGCCGGACGCAAAGATGCGGAGCGGACATAATCTGCTGATTTTTCATACCAGAAGGAACCGGAAATACAACCGATTCTGCCGAATATTTCAGGCTTTTGTAGCATCGCGTATATCGAAAACAGTCCGCCTAATGACGCGCCGATCAGTCCTCTCGTTTCCGGATGTGCAGAAATGTGATGCATATCTTCAACAGTGGGAATGATGACATTTGTCAGCTCCTCGAGAAAGAGCCTCCCTTTGCCGCCGAAATCATGAAACGCAGGGCTCAGGGAAGGCGCGGGCCACGGCGTGTACTCATCGAGCCTGTCAGCCGGTTTGATGCCGATGAAAATCAATTCGGGAAGTGTTCCGTTCGCAAATTGGGATTCAAGCTTATCCATCTGTTCTAAAAACAAAGAACCCCCGTCCAGTACGTACACACAGGGTAAAGCCCCTGTTTGAACCGAATAGGAGGGAGGAAGATACACAGTGCATTCCTTTCCGTTTATCCGGTGTTCTGTAAGGGTGCCTCTCATGCATCCAGCCCCTTCTTTTGCTTAAACAGAAGAAAAAAGAAATAAGGAACGCCGAGAATCGCAAGAATAATTCCCGCCGGCACTTCTGAAGGCTGAAAGAACAATTTGCCCGCAAAGTCGGCGGATATGACGAGGAGCATACCGACCAATCCGCTGACCGGTAATGAGTATCTGTGCTCAATCCCGGCGAGCCTGCGGGAAATATGGGGCGCGATCAGTCCGACAAATGCCATGCTGCCCGCTGCGGTTACACATGCGCTGATCAAAGCGATGCAGGCAATGAGTAAAATCGTTTTTTCTTTATTGGTTGAAACACCGAGGCTTTTCACCGTGTCCTCATCGAAACGAATGGTATCCAGCAATGACGTTTTCGCCATAAGCAGAGGAATGAACACGATCAGCCACGGAAGGATCGCCGTAATGGTCATCCAGTTTGCCGACCAGATGCTGCCGTTTTTCCAAACCATCGCCATCTCATAATCCTGCGGGTCCATTTTTAATGAAAGAAATAAAGACAGCGCGCTGAATCCGGAATTCATGGCGATCCCGACGAGAATAATTCTGCCCGATTCCAGATGCCCCCGGTGCCAGGCGAAAATATAGATCAGCACGGCCGCCATCAATCCTCCGATGAGGCCGAAGACAGGCATACCCATCGCAGAGGCAAGTGCCGTCGCTTCAGATTGTCCCTGAAACAGAAGCATAAACGTGACGATTCCGGCTCCGGCTCCTGCATTAATGCCCAAAATACCGGGATCGGCAAGACCGTTTTTGGTAATGGCCTGAATAACGGCTCCGGCTATCCCCAATCCGAGCCCGATGGCAGCAGCCATGACAATGCGCGGCAGCCTCAGCTGAAACAGCAAAATATCATATTGCGGATTCGGATGGATGCGGAAAAGGGTACTGAGCAGTTCACCCGGCTTTGCGGAAAAAGAACCGCTTGTCATGCTGAAATAGCTTACGAGCAATATGAGAGCAATCAGAATGATATAAATTCCGGCCATTTTACGCACCACGCTGATCCCCTCCTTTTCTTTTAATCAAATAAAGAAAGAAAGGAACACCGATGATAGAAGTGACAACTTCAATAGGCGTCTCAAACGGATAATTGATGAATCGGCTGGCAAGATCGCAAAGGGTCAGGAAGACGCCGCCGATGATGCACGCGCATGGGATCAGCCTGCTGTAGTCCGATCCGACGAGAAAACGTGTGATGTGCGGAACGACCAAACCGACAAATGCAATTTTTCCGGCGAGTGCCACCGAGCTTCCGGTCAATATGACAACGGCCGCCATCGCCATGAGTTTGATGGTTCTTTTCTGCTGTCCCAGACTTTTTGAAATGTCGTCTCCTAATGATACGGCAGTGACCTTTTTGCTGAGAATCATGGCCGTGATGATTCCGATCGCAAAAAACGGGACGGCCAGTTTCAAAAAATCAGGGTTCATTTGATGCAGTCTCGCACTGTACCAAAAACTGAGATCCTGCGAAATTTGAAAATAAATCGAAAGCGCAGCCGACAGACTGCTGAGAAGCATACTGGTCACCGTTCCGATAATGGCAAGCTGCACCGGGGTAAAACCGCCGGGAAGAATGGAGGCCAGCCCGAAAACAAGAGCGGCGCCGAATGCGGAACCGATAAACGAGTATATGATCATTTCAATGGATGTCGATTGAGGGAGCAATACCATGCAAAGGGTGATGATAAAAGCGGAGCCGTCCGACACACCCATGATCGAAGGCGAGGCCAGATAGTTCCGTGTGATTCCCTGCATGAGCGCTCCGGAAACAGCAAGGGCGGCGCCGATAAACATAGCGCCGGCAGCCCTCGGGATTCTTGAATGCCATATGATCTGATGGTCGGTATTCTCCGGATTAAAGTGCAGCAATGCGGAGAACACGGTATGGATGTCAAGCTGCTTTGCGCCGTATAAAACGGAAAGCAGCAGTGACAGAACAATGGCAATCGGTGAAGCAATGATAATCATGTGTGTCCGCCGTTTTGCATACATGTGAAAAACCTACTCTTTATTAGTCTTGAGTCAATTTGTCAGCCGCAACCTGTAAGAAGCTGATTTTACTCCACGCGGTTCCGCCTTGGGCTAATGGATCAATCGTATTGACGTATACATGGTCTTTTTTGACTGCCTTCAGGCTCTTCCAGATCGGATTTTTCTCTAAGTCTTTCAAAGCGCCCGGCTTATCTGCGTTTTCGTCATCAGAGAATTGTACGAAGATGTGGTCAGGGTTCATTTCGCTTAATTTTTCAAGAGAAATCAGTTCCTGCGCTTTCGCCGCTTTGACTTCGTCCGGCGCCTTCAGGCCTAAATCACCGTAAAGCGTGGAGTTGAAATATACTTGTTCAGGATAAATATAAATATTGCCTTGTCTGATTCTGATGACCAGCGCGTTTGACTGTTTCGCTTTGCTGTTGATCTTTGTTTTTGTCTTTTTCAGGTCCTGTTCGTAATCTGCGATGATTTTTTTCGCTTTTTTCTCTTTATCTGTAAGCTGGGCGAGCAGCATCATGTTTTCTTTCCAGTTTGATGAGATATGAGAGACAGGGATCGTTTCAGCGGTGCCGCTCAATTTTTTCAACGTTTTTTCCGGGAATTTGGTTGATGCCAGAATGACGTCCGGCTGCAGCTCAAGAATTTTTTCCATATTCGGCTGCATTTTTTCTCCCGTAGATACGGATTTATCTGTAATATCTTTAAACAGTTCCGGGAATTTGCCGGAGAAAGAAATTGCTCCTGCCGGATGAACGTCAAGCAATTTGGCGTCTTCCATTGATTCTACGCTGCCTGTAATGGCGATTTTGTCAGTCGGCGCTTTGACTTCATATGTTTTTCCGAGATATTCGATTTTCTTTTTATCTGAAGAAGCGTCCTTTCCTTTACTTGCTGTATCAGATGTTTCTGAGCTTCCGCAAGCCGCGGCCGTGAAAGCCAAAAGCAAAATCATGAAAGCGAATGCCAATTTCTTCATCTATTGTTCCTCCTGTTCAATTGATAACTATTATCAATTGGAATTATAGAGAATGAACAGGGATAAGACCATGGATAATTTCCGGCATTACCATGGACGATCTTCGGATAAAATGGAAATGCTTTGCTCGATTATCCGCTGATGTCCGTTTGGAGAATATTCAATCCACGGGTCAGATGATATGGGAAACACGCGTTTATTGCTGACAGCTCTAAGGTTCTGCCATATCCCGGTCTGCTGAATCCGCTGAAAATAACGAAGCGTTTCCGGTTCTTTACAAGTGAAAAGCATGATGCAGTCAGCCTGGCAATCCGCCAGCATGTCCAAGGAAATCTTTTCGTCAGGAGCAAAAGATTCCGGTTTTGCGGAGGCAAAGCCTAAATCACCGAAGAAGACATCCTCAATACTGTTGTTATGGGCGATGTACATATTTTCTTTATATACACGGACAAATAAGAACCGCTGATGCCGCACGTGTTTCAGAGCATCTTTCGCTGAATGGGCGAGACTTTGATAAGCTTTAAGCCAGTGCCGCGCTTCCTGCTCTTCATTCAAATATGCGGCTGTGCGAAGAAACTGGTCTCTCCAATTCTCTTGAGCCGGAAGGTAAAAAACTTCAGTGATGTCATTCAGGCGCTGTTTTTCTTCTTCACTGACAGAATCAAGACTGAAAATGATGTCCGGGGCAGCTTGGGAAAGCGTGTGCAGGTTCTCTTCCCAATTTGCATTATAGCGGTAAGCACTCAGGTGAACCGGAATATCGGAAGAGAATTGTTTGTAATAATAGGCCGTCCATTTCGGGTGCAGCGCCGCAGCATAAGGCACGTGATGCAGAGGAATCAGATGCCCCATCGTTTCTTTTCCGTACGCGGCCATTTTTGTGCGCCTTTTTTTCATATAGCTTGTAGGTGAGCTGCCGGTATGTTTTTTAAAGATGCGGCTGAAATAAAATTCGTCTTGGTAGCCGATTTGATGAGCGATTTCCCGCAGTTTGCAGTTTGCCTTGGCCATCAGTTTTTTCGCATTGGTTATGCGGATGTCTGTGATATATTCAG
The DNA here is from genome assembly GCF_040259625.1 of Bacillus sp. B1(2022). NCBI lineage: Bacteria > Bacillati > Bacillota > Bacilli > Caryophanales > Bacillaceae > Bacillus > Bacillus sp. B1(2022). The sequence continues at coordinate 221,023 of NZ_JANIFO010000006.1, read as the reverse complement.
TTACGCTCTGCCCGTATAGTTTTTTAAAGGTTTCACTGTAATGCTTGGGACTGATTCCCGCCATATGAGCGAGCTGGGTGAGCGTGATTTTTGTGTCGGACTGAGCATGTATGAATTGTTTTGTCTGTTCGATCGCCGCTTTCGTATTATTTTGATGGCATACTTTTGCAGCATAAAGGTCATACATCAGCTGCTGAAAGTCGGCTGTATATTTCATTTTCTGCAATGCATCCGCCGATCGCACGTTTTCAGAAAGTGACTGAAGCCGGCTTGTCAAATGATCAACCGTTTGTAAATTCATTTGCTGAAGTCCGTGGAAGATGTCTTCCCCGTTATCCGGAAGCATCGCTTCATCATCTGATGAATAGGAGAAAACACGGAGTCTGACGATATACAAATGGATGCCGCCTGACGGTATAGGGGCAATATTGAATGTCTCATCACAAGGACAGATGTAGAGCGTTTCCTTCTGCAGCGGAAAGCTGTCTGTTCCGATATCAATTTGTCCCTCGCCTTTCACATGAAAGATCAATACGGGGGAATCAGTGAGCTGATGCTCTGACAGAAGGTCGGCTGTTTTTTTTACGGAGATGATATCAATGGGCTGAAAGAATAATGTGTTTTTCATGAGAAACCACCTTTTAGGAAACATTCATTTAAATGATAACTGTTATCATTTAAATTGTACCAAATAAATGAATGTTTTCCTATAAAAAGCGGAAATGTGAAATGCGTCAAAATGTTACACGTGTAACACGAATGTTGTCAGTATATGAGGTATTGTTTTCTTAGAGTTTTGAATTGGTTCAGCCGGCGTTGATATGTGCCGGTGATGTCTTCAATGGAAGTGCCTTTTTCTATTTTTTTGCGTACCCAGCCGTTACCGATCAGCTTGTCAAAAGAGCCTGTCGGCAAGAATGAAAAGTCATTCGGATATAAGTCATGCATGGTTTTCAGAATGGAAAGCCCTGTTTTTGCCGCTTCAAATGTGTTTCTGTTTGTTACGTAGACTTGTACGCCGTGGCACAGTTTGCCCTGGTGCTTGGAGAAGCTGGGGATAAATGATGCGGCTCTGAAGGTGACACCCGGAAGCTTGAGACTGTTCAGGCGTTCTTCGAGCTCGGTGCTTTTCATATAAGGCGCGCCGATCAGTTCAAACGGCTTTGTCGTGCCCCTTCCTTCGGATACGTTGGTGCCTTCGATTAGTCCTGTCGCCGAATATGCGAATATGCTGTCCGGGGTCGGGATATTAGGCGAAGGGAGGACGAACGGCAGACTGGTATCTTCAATTGTCATCGTCCGCTTCCAGCGCTTCATTTTTACGACGGTTAGGTCGGCACCAATATGAAACTCTTTATTGAATAAAAGAGCAAGTTCACCGATCGTCATGCCGTGCTTCAGCGGGATCGGATACAGTCCGACAAATGAAGCGTAATCCGGTTCAAGAACCGGGCCGTCCGGATTTCGTCCGCCTTGCGGATTCGGCCGGTCCAAGACATAAAAAGGAATGCCTTTTTCTTTTGCCGCTTCCATGGCATAGGCCATTGTATAAATGTAGGTGTAGTATCGCGTTCCGACATCCTGAATATCGAAAATCAGCACATCTGTATCTTTCAGCATGTCAGGCGTCGGTTTCCTCGTTTCCCCGTACAGGCTGTAGACGGGAAGCCCTGTTTTTTCGTCTATATAGGATGTGACTTTGTCTCCGGCCTGAGCATCGCCGCGGACACCGTGCTCCGGTCCGAATAATGCCGTCAAGTGGATGTCTGGTGCCTCATACAGCACGTCAACGCTGCTTTTCAATGAATTGTTCACACCGGTCGGGTTGGTGATCAGCCCGACCCTTTTTCCCTTCAGTTCCTGTTTATAATCTTTCAGCAGGCGGTCGATGCCTGTTTGGATGCTTGGTTTCTTGGCGGTATGAAGGTTTCTGTCAGAAGCCGCCGAGACTGCCGTCATAGCACTGATGACGACTAATCCGGCAATAAGCGCAGCCGTTTGTGTTTTCATGATCAGTCCTCCTGTTTAAAGCGGTTTTCCGGTCTTCAGATTGATACCGAAACCATAAGGATACAGTGTCGTTCCCGGATGCGTGACGGAAGGAATGTCAGCGGGCAGCCTGCCTTGCGGTTTTGTCTGTCCGAATATCGCTTCAACGCCTGCCGGAATGTTTGGCTGGAGAAATTGTCCGTCTGTATATCCTTTAAAGCCGTAGACTGCGATAAGGGCTTCAGCTTCTTCAAAGTTCGCAGCGTCATATGGATTACGCAGGCTCATCAGCACAAAGGGTTTTTGGTTCGATTGTGCGGCTTTCATGACGGCCCGCGGAAATGCAGTCGTCCACTTGCCGGGATCTGTGACGGAATCGTCAATCACGCCGTCGTTTACGACAGGATCATTTTTCACAACATATGAGCCTGTAATCACGTAATCAGCGTCAGATATCTGCTTTTTGTGTTCATCATGAAATGTACGCTCGGCGAAGTTCATTTTACTGATGGTTACCGGCCGGATTTTTTTCTTTTTGATGAGCTGCCGAATGGTTTGTTCCATTGACGCTGTTTGATCTTCATATGGAGCGGCAATGAGAACGCGGCTGTTCTTTTTCGGTTTGAATGGGAGCGTGCGGTTTTTGTTTTGTAAGACGGTGACGGACCTTTCCGCGATTTGTTTTTCCGCTTTCAGGTGATTTTTGCTGCCGACGGTTTTCTTTGCTTTTGCAATCTTCTTTTTCAGATTTTTCTCTTTCGGGGAGGGATATATCCCTCGTTTTATTTTCAGGGAAATGATGCGTTCCGCTGATTTGTTAATTTGCTGCAGCGGAATTTCCCCTTTTTGTACCGCCTTTTTTAAAGCGGAATGAACCCGGGCAAAGCGGTTTTCCGTTTGCAGCGATGTCACTTGGGCCGGCATCAGGGCAATATCGACTCCTGCTTTTACGGCCATGACGACCGCCTCTTCCTGGCCGAAATGATCGGCAATGGCTTTCATATTTAATGCATCCGTAACGATGACGCCGTTAAATCCCATTTCTCCACGGAGAAGATGAGTCATCACTTTTTTCGAGAGTGTGGCGGGTACGAGGATGTCTGAACCGTCCAGCTTGCTTTTATAGGTTGTATCGTCAAACGCGGGAAATTGCACATGGGCTGTCATGATCATATCAGCTCCGGCCTGAATGGCCTTCCGGAACGGATAAAGTTCAATCTGACGCAGCCTTTCTTGATTGTGGGTGACAAGCGGAAGGCCGTAGTGGCTGTCGACATCCGTGTCGCCGTGTCCCGGGAAATGTTTAACGGCGGCAGCGACATCCTGCTTTTGCTGAGCCTTCATTGAGGCAAGGCCGAGTGAAGCTGTCAGACCTCGGTCTGAACTGAACGACCTGACGCCGATGACAGGGTTTCCGGGATTATTATTGATATCGAGAACGGGTGCGAAATTCGTATTAATGCCCAGTGCTTTCAATTCTTTCCCGATAATGGCGCCGGTCTGGGACGCGTAGGCTGTTTTTCTAGCGGCTCCGAGCGCCATATTGCCTGGGAAATGAGTGCCTTCACCAAGTCTAGTTACGATGCCGCCCTCCTGATCAATGCTTAATAATAGCGGAATGGCAGGGCTCGCCTTTTGAAAGGCATCTGTCAGGCGTACCGTTTGCTCAGTGTTTTTTACATTTTCTGCAAATAAGATAACGCCGCCGAACCGGTACTTTTGAATAAGCCCTGCGACTTCGTCATTCATTTTGGTAAGAGCCTCAGGTGATGACTGCCCCTTTTTTTGCCAATTGCGAAAATCAGGCATGAGCATCTGCCCTAATTTTTCATCTAATGTCATACGGGATACCGCTTGTTCCGCCTGTGACGGAATGTCCGGTTTTGTCGATACATGATGCGTGCCGAAAACAATGAACAACAGTAATACAGCTGAGATGACAAGTTTCATGATGGTGCCCTCCTGCCTTCATAGTTTGGACAAAAGACATGGGTTGTCATTCAATGGCTTCATAAATCGTTTTTATGACGCTGCCGTAGCTTCCGGTCGGAAAAAGATCCCCTTCAAAAACATTCGGGTTTTCACCGGGACTGACGACGGGGGAATGCTTTTTATTGGTTAAAAGTGCGATCCCCAGCTTATAAGCGGGATCAATAATCGTGATGGTGCCGGTCCATCCCGTATGGCCATATGCCTGCCTGCTTGCATAAGGGCCGAACATCCACTCCATATCCGGGCTGCCGTTTTTCCGCCAGCCGAGAGCGAAAGTCGGATCAGAGGATGCCGCCGTTGTGAACAAATCGGCCGTTCTTTTATTGAAGAGAGAAACGTGTTTATAACTGCCTCCGTTCAGCATGACTTGAAGAAGGACGGCCATATCATCAGCTCTGGAAAACAGCCCGGCGTGACCGGACACCCCTCCCATTGAGTAAAATGCTTTTTCATCGTGAACTTCCCCCTGCAGCGTATACGTCCTGATGTGAGGAAAATGGATGACTCCGTCACGTGTGTTGCCTAAACGTTCAGTAGCTGCGAATGCTTTTTCTTTAAAGCCTTTTTGCAGCGGGTTGAACAGTGTGTGCGTCAGTTTCAGCGGTTTGTACAGTTCTTGTTCCGCATAGGCATCAAGGGTTTTTCCGGTTATGTTTTCAATGATGCAGCCGAGAAGCATGTAACCGATATCGCTGTATACGTGTTTTGTTCCCGGTTTGTATTCAAGCGGGATTTGGGTGAGAAAACGGATCGTTTTATCCCGTTCTTGTGAATACAAAGGGCCTGCGGTGTCCGGCTGATAGAAATAAAAGCTTGCCGGCAAACCGGATTGATGCTGGAGCACATCGATGACGCGAATGCGGTCTTTTTCTTGAATCGGATCGCTTTTTCTGTCTTTGAAATCAGGAAGGTAAGCCGAGACTTTTTGATACACATCAAGCTTTCCCTGGCTGACGAGTCGCTGTAATGCAAAATTCGCCGCGTACATTTTTGTATTGGAAGCTAGATCAAACATGGTTGATGTTTTCATTTTTTTCGGACGGGATAAAAGGGTGTTCCCGTCATATTTTTTGCTGTAGCCGTATGCTTTCTTTTTGATCACCCGTCCGTCCTTTACGACGACGAGGACGGCTCCGGGGAATCCTGCTGCGATGTCTTTTTCAATCATTTGATCAACCTTTCTGAGCTTTGCTGCGTCGTATAATTTGGATTGGGCTTCGGCTTTGTGCTGCGGCAGAAAAGAGAGGCTGATGACCATTGTGAGTATGGCGGCTGTCAGTGTTTTCATATTCTGATCCCTCCCGGTTTATTCAAATTCAGCAGCCATGTCATCCTTAAATCCGAACGCATAAGTGAAGACAAAGCCCGCCGCGTAAGAGATGAAGAGACCGATGATATACAAAACGATTTGAGCCGGCTGTACGAGAAACGAGAGCGGAAGGCCGGAGACACCGATTGAAAAAGTAGCCACCTGAAAATGGGCTTGAAAGGCGCCGCCGATTCCCGCCCCTAAACACGCCGTTAAAAACGGCCGGCCGAGCGGGAGCGTGACGCCGAAGATGAGCGGCTCTCCGATTCCGAGCAGACCGGATGGAAGTCCGCCGCCGATAGCTCTTTTCAATGAGGCTTTTTTTGTTTTCATAAAGATGGCGAAGGCCGCCCCTACCTGACCCGCGCCTCCCATCGCGAGAATCGGAAGAAGCGGGTCATCTCCGATTGATCGGATTAATTCCAAATGTACGGGAGTCAAGCCCTGATGCAGGCCGGTGACGACAAGCGGCAGGAAGGCGGCTCCCAGTACAAACCCTGAGAGCACTCCCCCGACATTCAGCAGCGACAATAAACCTGATGTAATGAGATCAGAAATAAAACCGCCTGCAGGGATAAAAACGACATATGTCACCAGCCCGGTGATAAGTAAAGACAATGTAGGCGTGACGATAATGTCGATGGATTGATGGACGTACTTTCTGATAAACCGTTCGGTATAAGCGATAAAAACCGCAGCGAAAAGAACGCCGATTAATCCTCCCCTGCCAGGGAGCAGATTCTCTCCGAACAAACTGATATTGGCGATCTCAGGGTTAAGGATCAATATACCCGCAAGGCCGCCCATCGCGGGAGTCCCGCCGAATTCCTTCGCCGCATTGATGCCGACAAGGACGCCGAGGTATGCGAATAAGCCTGAACCGATAACCGTTAAAATAAGTGCGATTTGGGATTCTTTCGGGAGCCAGCCGGCCTGAATGACGGCTTTCGTAATACCGGTGATTAAACCTGATGCAATGAGTGCGGGAATAAGGGGAATGAAGATGCTTGATATTTTTCTCAGAAACAGTCTGATGGGTGTGGTGTTTTTTCTGTTGAGATCGGCTTTTTTCCGTGAGGCGGCTTCTTTTAAATCAATGTTTTTTCCGGATGGCATAAGTTTTGCGAAAGCGTCGGCGACATGATTGACGACACCCGTGCCGAGAATGATCTGCAGTGTTTCGGCTTCGACGACGCCTATTACCCCGTCAAGCCGTTTCAGCGCTTCAATATCCGTTTTGTCCTGATCTAAAGGTGTAATCCTCAGGCGTGTCATACAGTGGGTAAAGCCTGAAATATTCGATGAACCGCCGCAATTGTCCAGGATATCTTTGGCCAGTGACTGATAAAATGCCTCTTTGCTCATGGAGATCCTCCTTTGTCCGTACGATTTTTCCCGGGGAGCTGTGCCTGAAACGCGTCCTAAAAGCGCCTGCGCCGATCATGAAAACGGCGCGGGCTCGTAAAAGCACATTATTTTTCACCAAAGAACGATCAGTGGTCTTTTTCTTTTGAAACGTGCTGTTCAATGGCTTTGTCAATGAAGCCGTCTGATTCTTTGAGCAGTGCCTTCGCGTGTGCTTCGTCCGAATTCGTCTTCAGCATGACGATTGCGGTTTTGACATGGCTGCCTGAGGCCTCAAGCGTTTCTTTTGCCTTGTCGTACGGAACGCCCGTGATGCTTTGGATAATGCCGATTGCGCGTTCTTTCAATTTTTCGTTGCTGACATGAACGTCCACCATTAAATTTTCGTACACTTTGCCGCTTTTGATCATCACGGCCGTGGAAATCATGTTCAGAATCATTTTATGTGCCGTCGCCGCTTTCATTCGTGTTGACCCTGTAATCACTTCGGGGCCGACGACGACTTCAATGCTGTGATCGGCATAAGTGCTGATCAATGAGTGTTTATTGCATGTGAGCGCGACAGTTTTGGCGCCGATTGTTTTTGCGTATTTCAGCGCACCGGCCGCATACGGCGTGCGCCCGCTTGCCGCGATGGCGATCACGGTGTCTTCTGCGGTAAGCCCGATCGTTTTGAGATCGAGAGCGCCGGTTTCCTCGCTGTCTTCTATACCTTCAGCCGCTTGCAAAAAGGCGTCTGCTCCTCCGGCCATCAGACCGATGACGGTGTCGGGACTTACGCTGTATGTAGGCGGGCATTCAACCGCATCCAGTACACCGAGTCTGCCGCTTGTGCCCGCTCCCGCATAAATCAGCCTGCCGTTTCGCCGTAATGATTGATGGGCGAATTGAACGGCAATCTGAATATCGGGCAGCACCTGCTGAACGGCTTCAGCCACTTTGAAATCCTCTTCGTTAATGATGCGGAGAATTTCCATCGTGTCTGCTTGATGGATTGAAGCGGTCTGCGGATTTCTGGTTTCTGTGGTCAATCTGTGAATGTTAAGCCGGTCTGTCATGATTGTACCCTCCCAAGTCGTTAATACTTGAAGTATATGGGCTTCTGAATAGATGTTTCAAGAAAAATCGGCAGGGATGAGATGAATAATCAAGCGCTTTCACAAAAAATGATGCAGAATGTGCTGTTCGCCGATGGGGCCGATCCTGCGACGACCTTTATCAATAAAACCGGAAGACCGGTACAGGTTCTTTGCACGATGATTGCGATGGTTTACAGCAAGCACGATTTCATCACACCAAGGAAAGTAATTTGCGACAAAAGCGGGGAGCTGCAGCATCGCTTGTTTGGCATAACCTTTTCCCTGATATGGCGCATGTAAGGACAGCGCACTCAGCAAAATGGCAGACACATTGTTCGAATATGGGGCAATGGTTTCTTTTGAGGTATGTAAAATAAAAAAACCGACGGGGCGGTCTTCTTTTAAAATGACTGTCGGGTAGCGATCCCGGATGACAAGAGCCTGCGGCAGTACATCCTTCGGGAGAGCTGTGAACTTTTTATCTTCTTCACTCAGCACAAACCCGTTCAGCCCGTCTGCATGCTCCGGTTTATAAAAGGACAGGGCTACATCCATGATATCTACTCTCCTTTTTTATAATTGATCCAATTCATCTTCTGATAGAACACGGCAGCCTGCCCGTTTTAAAAGAGCGGAAGTGATGCCGTCTCCGATTATTTTTTTTCCTGAGAAAGTGCCGTCATAGATAAAGCTGCTGCCGCAGGACGGACTGTTTTCTTTAAGGATGACCGTGGCGGCGCCTATTTCTTTTGCGTATGCTAATGTTTTTTCCGCGCCGTCCATATATAAAGCCGTAACGTCTTCGCCTGATGCCGTTACGATTCTTGCTGTTCCGTTCAGCACGTCTTCGCCCGTGCCGCCGATGATTTCCGCCGGTTCGCGGGGAGTGGTGAAGCCGCCCAAAAGTTCGGGGCAGACCATAACAGCTTTCTTTTCTTCTACGAGTCTGCGGATTTTTTCCGAAGCGGCGTGAGAGCCGTTATACCTGCATTCGATACCGCCGAGACAAGAGCTGACTAAGATCATCTGTGTCCATTCCCTTCAATATTTTGATACTTTCATCATAAATGAAATAAGAGAGGAGGGATGAGTTTTTCAGTTAAAAAACGGGTAAAAAAGTTTGAAAATAAAAAAAATAATTTTCCTCTTTACAAATGGGGTACAACCTGTATATAATAACTTTTGTCAGCTCGACGCGGACACAACGGCCCGTTGGTCAAGCGGTTAAGACACCGCCCTTTCACGGCGGTAACACGGGTTCGAATCCCGTACGGGTCATATGGAGGATTAGCTCAGCTGGGAGAGCATCTGCCTTACAAGCAGAGGGTCGGCGGTTCGATCCCGTCATCCTCCACCATATTTGCCGGCCTAGCTCAATTGGTAGAGCAACTGACTTGTAATCAGTAGGTTGGGGGTTCAAGTCCTCTGGCCGGCACTGTTTTTCAAAAAAATACGGAGGGGTAGCGAAGTGGCTAAACGCGGCGGACTGTAAATCCGCTCCCTCAGGGTTCGGCAGTTCGAATCTGCCCCCCTCCACCATTTTTGGGCTATAGCCAAGCGGTAAGGCAACGGACTTTGACTCCGTCATGCGTTGGTTCGAATCCAGCTAGCCCAGTCTCAGACACCTTTTGCATAAAGGTGTCTTTTTTTTTATCAGCATTTTGTTTCGATTTCTGATTGTTCATCAGATATACTATTTTTAAGCTGCTGTTAAGGCAGTATATTCTGTATTTTCCATCTACACCCTGCCTGAAATTTGGTAAAATAAATGTAATAAAAAAAATGAAACCTTTTAAAACAATCAACGTATAGATACAGACCGGTGAAGGGCAGAGGTAAGATAAAACATGGAAAACCTGATTAAAAAAAGAATCAAGCAAGTCAAAAAAGGCGATCAAAATGCGTTTGCAGAAATCGTTGACCTTTATAAAGATAAGATTTACCAGCTTTGCTACCGCATGCTCGGCAATGTTCACGAAGCGGAAGATATTGCGCAGGAAGCTTTTATCAGAGCGTATGTCAATATCGACAGTTTCGATATCAACAGAAAGTTTTCAACGTGGCTTTACAGAATTGCGACCAACCTGACCATTGACCGCATCCGCAAGAAAAAGCCTGATTACTATCTGGACGCAGAAGTAGCGGGAGCAGAAGGGCTGACGATGTATTCGCAGATCGCCGCGGACGGGGTTCTCCCTGAAGACGCCGTATTGTCATTGGAGCTGTCGGACACAATTCAGAAAAAGATTTTAAAGCTGCCTGACAAGTACAGAACGGTTATTGTATTAAAGTATATTGACGAACTCTCTTTAATTGAAATCGGGGAGATTCTGAATATCCCTGTCGGCACCGTCAAGACAAGGATACACAGAGGCAGAGAGGCTCTTAGAAAACAATTGAGGGATCTTTAAGTGGGGTGATGAAATGAGCTGTCCTGAACAGATCGTGCAGCTTATGCATAAGCATCTTGATGGAGATATCCTTCCTGAAGATGAAAACGTATTAAAACAACATTTGCAGTCATGCGGGAATTGCAAACGGCATTTTCATGAAATGGAGAAATCCATAGCACTCGTCCGAAGCACATCGCATGTCACGGCCCCTGCTGATTTTACTGCCAAAGTTATGGCGAATCTTCCAAAAGAGAAAAAACGCGCTTCTGTAAAACGATGGATCAAAACTCATCCGATGATTGCAGCCGCAGCGGTTTTTGTGATTTTAATGGGCGGCGGTTTTTTCAACAGCTGGCATAATGACCACAATTTCAGTGTGTCCAAACAGCCGAACCTTGTCGTGCAGAATCACACGGTCACCGTCCCTGAAGGCGAGACCGTAAAGGGCGATGTCACAGTAAAAAACGGCAAGCTGTTCATTGAAGGAAAAGTCGACGGCAATGTGACCGTCGTCAACGGAGAAAAATACATGGCCTCAGCCGGACAAGTCACCGGGCAGATTGAAGAGATTAACCAATTGTTTGACTGGGTCTGGTACGAACTGAAATCGGCGGGCCAGGGCGTCGTGAGCGCTTTGGACCCGAGTGAAGATGAGTAAAGCGTATAATCGCTTTACTCTTTTTTTGTGCATCGCCGCGCTGGCTCATTTCACTTGAGAAATCAAAATGTGGTATAATGAGCACGCTATATGATGTACATATTGCTCATGCAGCACAATTCATAACAGAAAAACGAAATGACTGAATTCTTGGAGGACGAGGAAATGGCTTTTGAGGACATCCCATTTTTGCAATACCTCGGCAATGCCGTTGATATTCTCCTTGTTTGGTATGTGATATATAAATTAATCATGGTCATACGCGGGACGAAGGCGGTTCAGCTTTTAAAAGGAATCGTCGTCATCGTATTGGTCCGGATGGCCAGTTCATATTTGGGACTCAGCACGCTTCAGTGGCTGATGGACCAAGCGATAACATGGGGATTTTTAGCGATCATCATTATATTCCAGCCTGAGCTGAGACGGGCGCTTGAACAGCTCGGACGGGGCCGGTTCTTTTCCAGGAGCGGAACCCCCGTGGAGGAAGCGCAGCATAAGACAATTGAAGCGATTACAAAATCGATCAGCTACATGGCGAAACGCCGCATCGGCGCACTCATCGCGATTGAGCGCGATACGGGAATGGGCGATTATATTGAGACGGGCATCCCGCTTAATGCGCAGGTCAGCTCGGAGCTTTTGATTAATATCTTCATCCCGAATACACCGCTGCATGATGGAGCGGTCATTATGAAAAATAACGAGATTGCGGCGGCTGCCTGTTATCTGCCGCTTTCTGAAAGCCCGTTTATTTCAAAGGAGCTGGGGACGCGTCACAGAGCGGCTGTCGGCATCAGTGAAGTGACGGACAGCTTAACCATTATTGTATCTGAAGAGACGGGCGCCATCAGTGTGGCCAAAAACGGAGACCTTCATAGAGAATTGACGGAAGAAGCACTGAAAGAAATGCTTGAAGCCGAGTTTAAGAAAAACGCCAGAGATACTTCTTCTAACCGCTGGTACTGGAGGGGCAAGAAAAATGGATAAATTCTTAAACAACCGCTGGGCTGTAAAGATCATTGCATTGCTCTTTGCGCTGCTGCTTTACGTTGCGGTTAACAACAACCAGGCGCCGACTCCGAAAAAGCCGGGGGAATCCTTTTTTCCGACATCAACGACTGACGAGGCTACGCTTACTGATATTCCTGTAAAAGCATACTATGATGAAGCGAACTATGTCGTCACCGGCGTGCCCCAGACCGTAAATGTCACGATTAAAGGCTCGACAAGCGCGGTGAAAAAGGCGAGACAGACGAAGAATTTTGAGATATACGCCGATATGAATAAGCTGAAGACCGGGACTCATAAGGTCGAATTGAAGGCGAAAAACGTATCGGACGGACTGACGATCTCCATTAACCCGTCAGTCACGACGGTTACGATTCAGGAAAAAACGGCTGAGAGTTTTCCCGTGGAAGTTGAATACTACAATAAAAGCAAAATGAAAAAGGGATATACCCCTCAGCAGCCGATTATCAGCCCGAAAAACGTGCAGATTACAGGTTCGAAAAATGTGATTGATAACATTTCACTTGTCAAAGCATCCGTGAACCTTGAAAATGCAAATGAGACCATTGAAAAGGAAGTGAAGGTGACCGTCTATGACAAAGACGGCAACGCACTTCCTGTTGATGTTGAACCGTCAGTCATTAAAGTGACGGTTCCCGTAGCCAGTCCGAGCAAAAAGCTTCCTTTCAAAATCGAAAGGAAGGGAAGTCTTCCGGACGGGGTGAGCGTTGCGAGCATTGACTCGAATCCGAGTGAGGTGACGGTTTACGGCCCGCAGGATGTGCTGGATTCACTTGAATTTATTGACGGCGTATCTCTTGATTTAGGCAAAATTGATAAAGATACCGATATCAATGCCGATATCCCGCTTCCTAAGGGTGTCACCAAGGTATCACCGGAAAAAATCACGCTTCATGTTAAAGTGGACAGTGAAGACAAAAAGGATTTTGACAATGTCGGAATCAAGACGGTCGGACTGGGAGGCTCACAGCAGATTGAGTTTCTCGATCCTGAATCGCAGGCGATAAATATTACGGCCAAAGGCTCTCCCGCCAACATTAAGGCGCTGAAAAAGTCGGACATTGAACTGTATGCCAATGTCTCGGACTTGGATGACGGAGAGCACTCTGTAAAGCTAGAAGTAAACGGCCCGCAAAACGTCACATGGGCCCTGTCAAAAGACACGGTTAAGATCAAGCTGACTTCTAAGAAAAACACAAGTTCAAATAGAAATGACGGCGGCTCCGCTGATTCCGGCAATAAGAACGGCACAAGCGGAGACGCAGACAAAGACAAAAACAAGAACCGGGAAGACGATACTGACAGCGATCAGAATAAAAGTCAAAACCAGGATCAAAATCAAGACCAGGATGAAGACGGATCAAGCGCTGATTCTTCTTCAACAGAATGAAAAAGGAGCGATACAAAATGGGCAAGTATTTTGGAACAGATGGTGTAAGAGGTGTTGCCAACAGCGAGCTTACGCCAGAGCTGGCCTTTAAAGTTGGGCGTTTTGGCGGTTATGTCCTGACCAAAGATAAGCAGCGCCCGAAAGTGCTGATCGGCCGTGATACACGTATCTCCGGACATATGCTGGAGGGAGCCCTTGTCGCCGGACTTTTATCGATCGGAGCTGAAGTGATGCGCCTCGGCGTTATTTCTACGCCGGGGGTATCCTATTTAACGAAAGCCATGGATGCTGAGGCGGGCGTCATGATCTCCGCTTCTCACAACCCCGTACAGGATAACGGAATTAAATTTTTCGGAGGGGACGGCTTTAAGCTTTCTGATGAGCAGGAGGCCGAGATTGAACGTCTCATGGATGAACCGGAAGATAAGCTGCCGAGACCGACAGGCGCGGACCTCGGGCTTGTAAACGATTATTTTGAAGGCGTTCAAAAGTATCTGCAATTTTTAAAGCAGACGGCGGACGAAGATTTCACAGGCATTCATGTAGCGCTTGACTGCGCCCATGGTGCGACATCATCCATTGCGACGCACCTTTTTGCCGATCTCGATGCTGACGTATCTACAATGGGGACGTCTCCGAACGGATTAAACATTAATGATGGCGTCGGGTCTACACACCCGGAAGCGCTGAGTGCTTTCGTCAAAGAAAAAAACGCCGATATCGGCCTTGCGTTTGACGGAGACGGCGACCGCCTCATTGCTGTTGATGAAAAAGGAAACATCGTCGACGGTGATCAGATTATGTACATATGCGCGAAGTATTTGAAATCAGAGGGCCGTCTGAAGGATGATACCGTCGTATCGACTGTGATGAGCAACCTCGGTTTTTACAAAGCGCTTGAAAAAGAAGAAATCAAAAGCGTTCAAACGGCAGTCGGCGACCGCTATGTCGTAGAAGCGATGAAAAAAGACGGCTATAATGTCGGCGGCGAGCAGTCAGGGCACCTTATTTTCCTTGATTACAACACTACCGGCGACGGTCTTTTGTCCGCGATCATGCTTGTGAATACGCTGAAGGCGTCCGGCAAAACTCTTTCAGAACTTGCGGATGAAATGAAAAAATTCCCGCAGCTCTTAGTGAACGTGAAAGTGACGGATAAATATAAGGTAGAAGAAAACGCTAAGGTGAAGGCCGTTATTTCTGAAGTGGAAAAAGAAATGAACGGAGACGGCCGGATTTTAGTGCGCCCATCAGGCACCGAACCGCTCGTCCGCGTGATGGCCGAAGCGAGAACAAAAGAGCTTTGTGACGAATATGTCACAAAAATCGTGGATGTCGTGCGGACAGAAATGGGAGCGGAGTAGCGAAGTTTATAAGCAGAGAGCGAACAAGACAAGTGCGATCAGCATAATATGATAGTAAACATGATGCCGGGGCGGCAAAAAATAATTGACCGTCCTTGGCACATGCTGTAAAATCAAGCTTGTTCAGCCTTTGTTTTTCACTTGCAGGAAAGGCGGGATTGTTTGCATCTTTTATAATTACAGCGCCCGAACTAAGCGCCCGAAAAACGGCTTAGTTGACGAGGATGGAGGTTATCGAATTTTCGGCGGATGCCTCCCGGCTGATTCATTTAGATCACAGCCGTAAGGATTTCTTCAAACCGGAGGGGCGACTCTCCGAACAAAGAGAAATCACATGATCTTCCAAAAAAACATGTGGGAGGGGACGATTGAAAGTCCCCTTGTAATTTGACTTTCTTCGTCTCCTTTTGCACCTTTAGGAGGAAGAAAAAATGTGTGGAATTGTAGGTTATATCGGTCAGCTTGATGCGAAAGAGATTTTGTTAAAAGGATTAGAGAAGCTTGAGTACCGCGGTTATGACTCTGCCGGTATCGCTGTGGCGAATGAGCAGGGCGTGCATGTGTACAAAGAAAAAGGCCGCATCGCCGACCTTCGTGAAGTGGTGGATCACACGGTTGAATCTCAAGCGGGAATCGGCCATACACGCTGGGCGACTCACGGCGAACCAAGCTTCCTGAACGCTCACCCGCATCAAAGCGCACTCGGCCGCTTTACACTTGTTCACAACGGTGTGATCGAGAACTATGTTCAGCTGAAGCGCGAATATCTTGAAAACGTTGAACTGAAAAGCGACACGGACACTGAAGTAGTCGTTCAAATGATTGAGCAATTTGTGGCGGGAGGACTTAGCACAGAAGAAGCGTTCCGCAAAACACTGACTCTGTTAAAAGGCTCTTACGCAATTGCATTATTTGACGGTGAAAACACAGACACCATTTACGTTGCAAAAAACAAAAGCCCTCTGTTAATCGGCCTTGGAGATACGTTTAACGTCGTGGCATCTGACGCGATGGCTATGCTTCAAGTAACGAATGAATACGTTGAGCTTTTGGACAAAGAAATGGTGATCGTGACAAAAGACGAAGCCGTGATTAAAAACCTTGACGGTGAAGTCATGACACGTGCGTCTTATATCGCTGAGCTTGACGCCAGTGATATCGAAAAAGGCACATACCCTCACTACATGTTAAAAGAAACGGATGAGCAGCCGCTTGTTATGCGCAAAATCATCCAAACGTATCAGGACGAAAACGGCAGACTGGCCGTGGCCGGCGATGTCGCTGACGCCGTGGCGGAAGCGGACCGCATTTATATCGTGGCTTGCGGAACGAGCTACCATGCCGGTCTTGTCGGGAAACAATATATTGAAATGTGGGCAAACGTACCGGTTGAAGTGCATGTAGCGAGTGAATTCTCTTACAACATGCCGCTTCTGTCTAAGAAGCCGCTCTTTATCTTCCTTTCTCAAAGCGGAGAAACAGCGGACAGCCGCGCCGTGCTTGTTCAAGTCAAAGCGCTGGGTCACAAAGCGCTGACGATCACAAACGTTCCGGGATCAACGCTTTCCCGTGAAGCGGATTACACATTGCTTCTGCACGCAGGCCCTGAGATCGCTGTTGCATCAACAAAAGCGTATACGGCTCAGATTGCCGTCCTCGCAATCCTTGCGTCCGTTGCAGCAGAACGTAACGGCGTTGATATCGGTTTTGATTTAGTCAAAGAATTAGGTATCGCGGCAAACGCCATGGAAGCCCTCTGCGACCAGAAGGACGAAATGGAAATGATCGCGCGTGAGTACCTGACTGTTTCAAGAAACGCTTTCTTCATCGGCCGCGGCCTTGACTACTTCGTGTGTGTCGAAGGCGCCCTGAAGCTGAAAGAGATTTCTTACATCCAGGCGGAAGGCTTCGCCGGCGGCGAGCTGAAGCACGGAACAATCGCTCTGATTGAAGAAGGAACACCGGTCTTTGCACTGGCGACACAAGAACACGTCAACCTGAGCATCCGCGGAAACGTGAAGGAAGTCGCAGCCCGCGGCGCCAACACTTGCATCATCTCGCTGAAAGGCTTAGAAGACGCAGACGACAGATTCATCCTGCCGGAAGTCAACCCTGCGCTTGCTCCGCTGGTATCTGTTGTGCCATTGCAGCTGATCGCTTACTACGCTGCACTGCACCGCGGCTGTGACGTTGATAAACCGCGCAACCTTGCGAAGAGTGTGACTGTGGAATAATATATTTAACCCCTTTGGTTATTAGCCAGAGGGGTTTTTATGTCCATAAGAAAAACAATATTTTCCAATGGAATAAAAAGTGCTTCTGTTTCAGCATTAGCGGAATATCAATGAAGATCAAGGGTCTCGATATCTATGTTGAAAAGTAAGAAAAAATTGCATCTGTAGCATATATAGTGCTGACAGATAATTCAAGACTGGAAAAATTGGGGTATTAAGGATAAAACCTAAATCAATTGAACTTGGAGATGATCTATGTACTGAAACTTAATCATTGTTTTTGATAAAAAAATAGGATAATAGTAGAAACAATTCAAGTCAAGGTATTCGAAATGCTAATACTGTGATATGAGTAGCAGTAAAGTTAGTAATTTGAAGGATTACGAGTAAAAGTGCAGGGATTATATACCGATTGTCACATCCGATGAAGCTTTGATAAAGGATTTAGAAGATAACTTTTAAGTTGTGAAATAAAACTTAAAAGTGAAAAGTTATCAAATAGACATCAAGATAAGTTTTGGATAATTAATTTTAAGATTGTAATATATGATTCCTATACTTGAACGAAAAATGAAGTGGGCAACTGTACGTAACCAAAGTTGTGTGCGGAAGTTAGCAGACGAGTTTATAAAGTTAATTTATACAGCTAATTCTTTGAAATAAAGGGTAATAGTATTAATTTGCGGTAGGTGAGGTAATGAACTTAGTTAGCGAAAAATTATTAAATATTCTTGAGGATGAAATAAAAAAATTCAATAAAGAGTTAAATAAAGATGTTAAATTAGTTGACTTTGAACACCTAGAGGCTGATTTAAAATCAATTAACGATGAGATTGATAAAGAAAAGGTTTTTTTTAGTGAAGAGTTATCTTTGATAGATGTAGGAATGAAGTGTATAGGAACCTTAATTTTTTGGATTGGTGAACATGACCACTTTATTGCTGGTAACTGGACAAAAGAAGAATATGAAAGAATAAATCAAACATTTCAGGGTTTACTTACACAATTAACGAATGGACTGATAGGAATATCAAAACTAATAGAAAGGGGTTTAGACTATCAAGCAAGGGTACTCTTTAGAAATTTAGCTGAGATGTCATGGTTAACATTAGTCTTAATATATGATGAAGAGTGGTTACGGATGTATATTCAAGACGACAAATATGAAAAATATTTTAGACCATACAAAATTAGGAATAAATTGAATGAAATTGAAAATGCTACAGAGCTACCTCAGTCAATTAAAGATGAATTGAATAAAAATAGAAAACAAATATATAAATTCTATTCAGAAATATTACATAACACTTATCCATATCCGATTTTAGGAGCAATGGTTAAAAGAATAAATGGCGAGGAGAATTTAGCATTAAGCTTATTTGGTAAAATCACTAGATATTCAAGTAGAACTATACATGAGGTGAACACATGTATATATTTGTTTATATTAATGTTTTACAGAGCTTTAGGTACATTGCATAAGTTAAAAGTTGAAGGTGAAAATGATGAGTATTTTGCTAGTAAATCCATAATTCTGATGAATACCTTTATAAAAGGATATCAGGCATCATTGTCTAAATCAGAGAAAGCTGATTAAATGTGAATAAAATTAATATCAACTAGTACGGTTTTTTTGAAATGAAAAATCATGAGTCACTATTGTAATCACTTATGAGTCTATACTTTTGTTTAATAAAGTCCAAATTAATAAATAAACCTCGTTTTAATTCAAAAAGGACAGCCGCCCGCCCAATGGGCGGCTGTTCTTCTAATTAAAACTGCGTTGTCACATCGTACTTATAATCAATCTTCAATTTTACATTTTTCATAGTCGATTTAGCTGTTGCAAGTGTGTTGTATTTAAAATTCCAGATGCTTGCCGCTGAGAGGTTATCATCCAGTGTAATACCGTAATTCCCTTGAGTGGAGCTGTTTGCAAGTGCACGGTGCCACACTTTATTTTCTTCCGACATGATGTAGTGGCTTGTATTTCCTTGGCTTGGTGTTTGGGTTGCGGTGGTGTTGATTCTTTTCACTGTGGCGTCTCTTGGAATGCTTGTCTGTTTGGTTAAGTCGAGTCTAAGAACAGTTGAATCTGATCCATTCGGACTGAGGCTTGTGTTCCCTTTATTTTCAGCTGTACCGCTGAATGAGAAGGTCTCACTGCCGGATTTGATTCGGTCGTAAATAGAGAGTGTAAAGTACATATCGTCAGTGTAGGAGCCGCGGGACACTTTCACGTAGAACGTCTCGTTATTTTCTTTCGCATCTGTATTCGCATAGATAAAAGGTAGCGCCGTATCAGGATTTATCACTTCTGTGCCTTTACTGATCAGTACTTTATTTTTATTATAAATTTCAATGTCCATTCCCTTGTATTCACTTCTTGTTGAACTCCTGACATAAAGTCTTTCTCCCTTATTTGCCGTGAAAGTGAAATACGAATCTTTTTCCCCTTTTGGCAATATGGCAGTATCAATATTTTTATATTTCCAGTAGCCTACTGGATTGGCAGTTTCAAATGAATGATTTCCTGTAATGGCGCTTATTTGTAACGAGTTCTTTTGAGACGCAGAGGCTGAAGGTGAAGATGCAAACAATGCGCCTGATAAAACGATGACACTGACAAATAGAATCAATATACACTTCTTCATGGAAAAATCCCCCTTTTTGACTACATCATACATAAAAACATTAGCTATGTAAACATTTGTTATTTAAGGTTAAAATCAACTGGGAAACAGCCGATACAAACACTAGAACATCATCTCAAGCGGAGGTTAAAAACATGCGCCTAAACGCTCGTTATATAAAAAATCAAGTAATGGCTCAGCAAGTGCTTCAGCGGTATTCTTCCAAAACAAATGTGAAAGATGCGGCAAAAGGGCCGGACAGCTTATTGATTCAGGCAGGCGGGACCCGCGATCTGAGCCAGGTGAATTATTCAAGGAGCGGTGTCACTGAGAAAGGGAGCAGCCTGTCCCGTTTATATCAATCTGCAAATCAGAAAACGATTACGGATAATGGGAAAGAGACGGTAATAGACGCTAATAATCCGTATGAGTCTGAGAGTGATATTGCGAGCAAGATTCTTGATGAGAAATACAGCCGTATCAATGAAATTAATAAACGAAAACCAGATCCTTTGCATTATATTAAGGACAAATACCAGCGTGCCGATTCACCTTATTTCAGAAGTGATTTATCAGAATCGGAGCGTCAGGCCGCTTATCATAATGAAACGGAATGGCTGTTTAAGGGGAAAGCCCAAAGCTATGATTTCCGTGATGCGGCGTTTCGGGGTGAAACGCTCAACGGAGAGATTCAAGTCGAAAATGAAAGGGTGTTTCAGCGGGCGCAGGTGAATCAGCAGATAGATATGCTTTTTCATCGGAATCATATTCAGATTCCGGAGGGTGCGAATCTTACATTTACGATATCACCGATTGATTATCTGTTAAAAGTGAGCGGGACTGACGATAAAGATCTCACTCAGCAGATTGAAGCCGTCTTAAACTCCGGGGAAAACAGCAAAGAGCTGTTTGCGCACATCATTCGCAGCCGGAGTGATGACTCCTCGCAGTTTACGCCGGAAACATATGAGAAATATCAAGTCGTTCGGGAAATGTATGAGGTGACCGGCTATCATCTGAAAGACTTGCAGATCGTGGACGGAAAGTACGTCACAGAAGACGGACGCGACCTTTTAGAGGTCTATAAGGAAGCGCTGCAGCAAGATCCTTTGTTGAGACATACGGCGGCAGAAGCGGCCGCCCATTACGGACAGGGGCTCACGAAGCTTGCGAGAACGGGTTATGACGCCATTCCTGATTTGGTTCTGTCCATTGAGTATAAAAACGGATCTCTGCGTGATGTCGGCCAAAGCAGGCAATACGGATCTGGGGATACAGATTGGCTTTCTGAATGGAAACGGGAGCTGGGTGTGCGTATATAAATTGAGAAAAAAGCTGACAAATGATGCCGTCAGCTTTTCTTTATGCGTTTACTTAAAACTCCTCATACTCCGCCGGGTCTTGGCCGTTTATGCGTCCGTCGGGGCGGGTAAGCGAGTCGATAATGCTCATGTCGTTTTCATCAAGGGAGAAATCAAAAACGGAGATGTTTTCAAGCTGGCGCTCGGGCGATGCTGATTTTGGAATCGGGATGGCGCCCAGCTGGATATGCCAGCGTAAAATGACTTGGGAAATGGTTTTGCCGTATTTGTCCGCAATCCGTCCGAGTTTTTGATCGTTCAATACTTCGCCGGCGCGGGATAACGGACTCCATGATTCTGTCACGATGCCCTGTTTTTCGTGCCATTGGCGCTGCTGCTGCTGATTAAAAGCGGGATGCAGTTCTATTTGGTTGATGCCTGGCTTTACGCCGGTTTCACGTTCGAGCCGTTCGATATGCTCAGGCAGGAAATTGCAGACGCCGATGGATCGGATCAGACCCCATTTTTTCGCATCAATCAGTGCCTGCCATGCTTCCGTGTAGCGGTCTTGTTTCGGGTTCGGCCAATGGACGAGATACAGGTCATAGTAGTCCAGACCGGCGCGGTATAAAGATTCTTGGATGGTTTGTACAGCTTTGTCATAGTCATGGCAGCGCCCGGGCAGCTTGGACGTCACGTATAGCTGTTCTCTCGGAACAGAGCTTCTCTTGATGGCTTCTCCGACCGATCCTTCATTTTCATAGTTATAAGCGGTGTCAATCAGACGGTAGCCGATATCAATGGCGCTTGTAATGGCATGAACGCCGTTGTTTCCATTAAGAGCGTATGTACCGAAGCCGATCGCGGGAATGCTTGTCCCATCCAGCAGTTTCTTTTGCGGAATTGCTCCAGTCATCATTAAATCCCTCCTTGTTTTCTACTTTACCATTATTTTTACAAATGAAACATAATAATGGAAGGAAATGAGATGATCCGCACATGAAAAAAGCTGACGGAGAACCGCCAGCTTTAAATTTGAAACATCCATGCTACGACGGGGCCGAAGACCGACCCTAACACGGCGCAGAGCGTCATGGAAACAGAGCTCATGGAGACCGTTAATTCTCCGTACTCCATTGCTTTTGAGGTGCCGAGCGCATGGGAAGCGCTCCCGAATGCAATTCCTTTCCCGAGTGAGCTGCGAATGCGGATCCACTTGAGAAGCAGCGGTCCTAAGATAACGCCGGAAAACCCTGCGATCATGACGAACACGACTGTCATGGAAGGGACACCGCCGATACCGGACGCAATCTGTATCGCGACAGGCGTCGTAATTGATTTTGGGATAATTGACAAAATCAAACTCCGGCTGATGCCGAACAGCTCTGCAAATAGCAGGCCGCTGACCATTCCGGAGAATAAACCGGCCAACACGCCGCCGATGATCGGAAACATATACTTGATTAACACCCGGCGCTGCTTATAAAGCGGGTATGCCAAAGCCACCACGGCGGGTCCGAGCAGTGAATTGATCCATTGTCCGCCGATCATATAGTCTTTATACGAAATATGAAAAACAAGCAGCACGGCGATAATGAAAATCGTAGTCGTCAAAACCGGTATGAGAAAGGGATATGGAAAGCGCACATATAATTTCACCATAGCCAGATAGGCGGCGGCCGTGAACAAAATTATAAGGATTGCGATACATGCTTGCTGCACTTCTTTTCCTCCTTTCTCTGATTGGCTTTGTGCTCTAACAGCTGGCTGGCGTACCCTGCGGCGATCATTGTGACGATGGTGCTCAGCACGATGATCAGAAACAGAGCAGCCCCGCTGGCGGAAAACAGTGACGGGTAATTGATGACGCCCGTCATGGCCGGAATGAATAACAGCGGAAGAAAAGACAGCAAAAATCCGGCTCCGTCTTCAATCATTTTGACGGGAATGATCTTAACCGATAAACATATGATCAGCAGGATCAAACCGATGATACTTCCGGGAATGGGCAGGTGAAAGAACTGCTGAACGGCTCCCCCGATAAAGGAAAATGCGAATAAAATAATGATTTGCAAGATGCTGCGTATGGCTTTCACGACAATGCTGTTCTTTGGAGAAGAGCAGCTTCCCCCTTTCTTGATGCTTCGATATGTTTCTTTACTTTTTGCGCATATATTTGTACTATACAAATATATGTATGCAAAATCTTTCTATAAGTTTTCTGAGTAAATGTGCATATGTTTGTATTATACAACTAATATTGCTGTTGTCAATTGTAAGGAGTGAGGCTGTTTGTCAAAACAAGATCCGATTGAATTAATTGAATATGAGCTCACCACTTTTATCAGGAGAGCTGTTTATCTTGATAACTCCGATCGTAAAATCGGACATCTGGAAAGGGCTGCGTATTTGTTATTACGGCAGCTGGATGAATTCGGACCGGCGCGTGTAAAGGAATTAGCCGAATCTTTTAAGCTGGATATTTCCACATTGTCACGCCAGGCCGCGGCCTTGGAGTCGAAAGAGCTGATCCAGCGTTTTTCCGATCCTTCTGACGGGCGGGTCAGTCTGTTTGCGATTACGAAGCTTGGCAAACAGAGGTTAAAAGCTGATAAAAAGATGCGTCTTGATCGATACCGACATATGCTTGACGATTGGTCAGGCGATGAAAAAGAAAAGTTCGGCCGGCTTTTGCTGCGGCTGAATGAGGCATTTATCGATTAATGCATGATTTTTGCCGGTTAAGCAGGATTATGGCGTATACAAGGGAGAATGGAAGAGAGTAAGACTTTACGCCATTCTGCTTAGCAAAAATAATATTGAATAGGGGGCGGAACATGTTTCTCCAGGGACATCCTGTTTCTCGGAGGCTGCGGCATTTATTATCTCAATATTCATAATTCATTAAAAATGAAAGCGCTTTATTTTTAGTCTATTGGTTTAGGGTGTAAGGTGTTTACCTGAAAAAAACAATTGTATTTTCCACGAAAATTTATTATGATGGAATAAGGAAATTGGAGATTATATAACAATAGAAAGATAGAATATTTCTAATATTGCGGGAAATGAAGAGTGAGTTAGGTTCAACAGGTGCACCTTCTGCTTCATTATTTCACATATATCAGAGCTGTTAAGAGGAGGAAGCGAAGTGGCAAACAAAGAATTAAAGAGAGGCTTAGGCGCGCGTCATATACAGATGATTGCGCTGGGCGGCACGATCGGTGTCGGTTTATTCATGGGATCATCCAGCACGATCGGATGGACCGGGCCGTCTGTCCTGCTGGCTTATGCGATCTCGGGTATCTTTATCTTTTTTATCATGCGTGCGATGGGCGAAATGCTCTATGTAGAGCCGAGTACAGGGTCGTTTGCGACGTTCGGCCATAAGTATATACATCCGTTAGCCGGCTATATGACGGCGTGGAGCAACTGGTTTCAATGGGTGATCGTCGGGATGTCTGAAATTATCGCCGTCGGTTCGTATATGAAATATTGGTTTCCTGATCTGCCGGCATGGATTCCCGGCATTATCGCCATGGCCATTCTCGGTGCGGCGAATTTAATTTCGGTAAAATCTTTCGGTGAGTTTGAATTTTGGTTTGCCATGATCAAAATCGTCACCATTATTCTGATGATTGTGGCCGGAATCGGAATTATTTTCTTCGGTTTCGGTAACGGAGGGCATGCGATCGGATTATCTAATTTATGGTCGCACGGCGGTTTCTTTACGAATGGTTTTTCAGGATTTTTCTTTGCCTTGTCTTTGGTCGTTGCGGCCTATCAAGGGGTCGAACTGATCGGGATTACGGCAGGGGAAGCGAAGGACCCGCAAAAAACGCTGCGAAGCGCGATTCAGAGTATTATTTGGCGGATTTTAATTTTCTACATCGGTGCGATTTTCGTAATCGTTACCGTATATCCGTGGAATGAGCTTCACTCACTCGGCAGTCCGTTTGTTTCGACATTTGCGAAAGTCGGGATTACGGCGGCGGCCGGTTTGATTAACTTTGTTGTGATTACCGCTGCGATGTCCGGATGCAACAGCGGGATATTCAGTGCGGGACGCATGCTTTATACATTGGGCGTGAACGGACAGGCCCCGAAATTCTTTAAGAAAGTTTCTTCGAGCGGTGTGCCGATATTCGGTACGTTTGCGGTATTAATCGGACTTGTGATCGGTGTCGTGCTGAACTACATCGCGCCTCCGAAAATCTTTGTCTATGTGTACAGCGCGAGTGTGCTGCCGGGAATGATTCCGTGGTTCGTCATTTTAATCAGCCATCTCGGTTTCAGAAGAGCGAAGGGCGCTGAGCTTGATAAGCATCCGTTTAAGATGCCTTTTGCGCCGTTTACAAACTATTTGACGATCGCTTTCTTACTCATGGTATTGATCGGCATGTGGTTTAACAAAGATACGCGGATTTCGTTGGTTGTCGGGGTGATTTTCCTGGCGATTGTGACGGTCAGCTATTATGCGTTCGGTATCGGCAAGCGTATGCCTGGTGAAAAATCGAAAATAGAAGACGCTGTATAATTCAAAAAGACACTCTCTTACAGGGGTGTCTTTTTCGGCTTGTCCGCGAGTGGTATACTGGTTAAAAAAAGCAGAACCGGGGGAAACATCGATGAGTCATTACCGTACGTTATTATTTGATATAGACAATACGCTGCTGGATTTTACCGCTTCAGAAACCGATGCTCTTCAAAAATTGTTTCAAGGTTCAAAGCTGGAGCTGACGGCAGAGGTGGAAGCCCATTATAAAGCGTTAAATCAAGGGCTGTGGAAGGCGTTTGAAGAGGGGGAAATGACCCGCGATGAAGTGGTCAATACACGGTTTGCCCTTTTGTTTAAAGAATACGGCCTCGAAGCCGACGGCGTGCTGATGAATCAGGCGTACCGCCAATACTTAGAAGAAGGGCACCAGATGATAGACGGAGCTTATGAGCTGATTGAACGGCTGAGTCCTTTATTTGATTTATACATCGTGACGAACGGCGTCTCAAGATCACAATATAAGCGGCTGGGCGACTCCGGTCTGTATCCGTTCTTTAAAGATGTGTTTGTATCTGAGGACACGGGTTTTCAAAAGCCGATGAAGGAATACTTTGATTACGTGTTTGCGAGAATTCCCGGTTTTTCTGCCGAGGGCGGACTTATTATCGGCGATTCACTGAGCGCGGACATAAAAGGCGGCCAGATGGCGGGAATTGATACGTGCTGGTTTAATCCCGGAAAGAAAGCAAATGAGTCCGGAATCATCCCGACGTATGAAATTCATTCGCTTGATGAGCTGTATGATGTGCTGAACGTGGAGCGGAAAGCCGCCGCTCATTTGTAAGGAGAATTCGATGAAGATTGCACATACGAAGTTACTGATCAGGGGTTTTGCATTACTATCAATCTTTCATGCGATTCTTCAGCTTCCTCCCGGCCGGGGGGAGCTGAAGGTTTTTTTGTCTGTGCTCGTGATTATGCTGACGGCTAATGACTGCCTGCGGCCGCTGTATATGAAGAGAAGGCCGGCTGTATATCAAGGCTCTTTTCTCCTGAGCAACGTTATCGCGGGAGTTCTTTTGTACAATGTCTATAGTGTGGGGGCACAGGCCGTAATGGTGCTTTTATTGGCGGAGGTGCTTATTACTGATAAGGAGATTTCGGCTGTTTTGTTAACGATGAATGCCGCCGCATTTGCCGCAGCTTTATACGCCGGCGGAGCGGGTATCAGTGATATCGTGCCGCCATACTTCATCATGTTTGCGGTGATTTATTTATATCGGAAAAACCTGCAGGAGAAGTCGAAGGTTGAATTGCTGAACCGAGAGCTGAAGATCGCTAATGACACACTGAAGGAATATTCAGACCGGATTGAGGAACTGGCCGTTACGAAAGAAAGAACTAGAATTGCGCAGGAGCTGCATGATTCTCTCGGTCATTATCTGGCTGCTCTGAAAATGAATTTAGAATTTGCCGGGAAGACAGCCGGGCATCAGCCGGACAAAGTGAAGCAGATCATTCATAAGGCGCATGATCTTACGAAAGAATCCATTTTAAAGCTTCGCCAGGCCGTTATGCTGCTGCAGGGCTCTTTGCCGGGGCGGGGATTTGAGCAAGAGCTCCGTGACATTTTCAGCCATTTTCAAGAGGCGGGAGGCATACGCTTCGAGCTGGAGATGGACGCGGCCATAGAAGCGGAACAGCCGGATGTGAAGCATTGTCTTTATCAATCCGTTCAGGAAACGATTACGAATGCGATAAAGCATGGACATGCTTCATATGTTTCTGTCCGGATTCAAAAAAACCGAAACATGATATTGGCGCATCTTCATAATAACGGCTCAGCCTGCGGAACGATCATAAAATCAAATGGTCTGAAAGGAATTGAGAAAAGAGCAGCCGCACTTGGCGGAGAGGCTGTTTTCTCGTCTGGGAAGGAAATGGGTTTTGACGTGAAAATAACGATTCCATGCAAGGAGGAATAATCAAGTGAATGTCATGATTGCAGACGACCAGTCCATTGTGAGAGAGGGGCTGAAAATGATTCTGAGTCTTCACGAAGGAATTCAAATATCGGGAGAGGCTTCTTGCGGCGAAGAGGTTCTCCGGCTGCTTTCTCAAACCGAAACTGATGTGATTTTGATGGATATCAGAATGCCCGGTATGGACGGAATCGAAACGACAAAAGCGGTAAAAGTGCGATATCCGTCCGTAAAAGTCATCATTCTGACAACGTTTGAGGATGATCACTATATTTTTGCCGGGCTGAAAAGCGGAGCCGACGGTTATCTCTTGAAGGATGCTGATTCAGATGAAATTATCGCCTCCCTTCAAGCCGTTTATGAAGGGAAGATGATGCTGAATCCCAAAATCACGGTTTCCGTCGTAAAAGCGCTGAACAATATGGAGATCCCTGCTGTGCAGGAAGAGCCGCAGTCAAAGCTGACGGAGATTCTCACGCCGAGAGAGCTTGATGTGGTGAGACACATTATGGAAGGCAAAAGCAATAAACGCATTGCCGCAGACTTATTTCTGACTGAAGGCACTGTGAAAAACTATGTATCCAGAATCCTCGATAAACTTGAAGTGTCAAACAGAACCGAGCTTACCTTATATTTGCAAAAATTGCTATAACCCCGCTTCACCCTCCTCTCTCCCTTTTTATCACTAAACATATGACGAAAGTAATACCCATATCGAGTACGAAAGTGAATAGAAAACAAGGATCGCCAAGAGTAGAATAAGTGCAGACATGACACAAGGAGTGCTGCACGAATGCTCGAATTAACGGATTTGACAAAGAAGTACGGCGATTTTACCGCTGTCAATCATATATCACTGCGCGTCGAAAAAGGAGAGATATTCGGTCTGCTGGGACCAAACGGCGCCGGTAAATCAACAACGGTGTCGATGATCAGCACCGTGCTCCCGCCGACGGGCGGAACAATCTGCATTGACGGAACCTCATTACAGGAGCAGCCTGCGGCCATAAAAAAAGTGATGGGAGTCGTCCCGCAGGAAATCGCTTTATATCAAGCGTTAAGCGCAAAGGATAATTTGGCTTTTTTCGGGAGTCTGTACGGACTTTCCGGTAAGGAACTTTGTAAACGGGTTGATGAAGTGCTGGACATCATCGAATTACAGGAACAGCGAAATCAAAGGATATCTGAGTTTTCAGGCGGCATGAAAAGACGGGTGAATATCGGGGCCGCGCTAATGAATGAACCGAAACTATTCATTTTAGATGAACCGACCGTCGGAATTGATCCGCAATCCAGACACCATATTCTTGAAACCGTGAAGACGTTAAATCAAGAAAAAGGGATGACCGTTATCTACACGAGTCATTACATGGAAGAGGTCGAATACCTCTGTGAAAAAGCGGCAATCATGGATCACGGCTCAATCATTGCCTGCGGGACGAAAGACGAATTGAAGCAGTCAGCTAAAGCCTCTGATACCCTGACCGTGAATGCAGAGGGGCTGAATGATGATGCCGTTAAAAAAATCCGCCGCATTCCCGGTGTTGCCGAGGCTGCTGTCAGCCAGCAGACCATTACGATGCTCGTCTCTGCGGCAGATCGCAATATCCTTGATATTGCGGATGATATCAGGAAAACCGGTATCACCATTAAGGGCATTCATTTCGAGGAAGCCAATCTGGAAAGCATTTTCCTCCGGCTCACCGGCAAAACGCTGCGGGATTCATAGGGGGCGTCATGAAAATATTATTCAGGCTGATCTTATTAGATTTTCGGTTATTGGCCGGAGCAAAGTCTTTCTATATAAAACTGATTCTGTTTCCGGCACTGATGATTTTTATTTTAGGAACGGTTTTTCACGGCGATTCGAAAGTGAAGCCATTTCAGACCGCCTTTTATAATGCGGATCACGCGGAGAGTTCTTTGGGCGACGTATTAAAGAATGACGTGCTGGAACAAACTGATCTCATCCGTGTAAAAGACATAGGCAGTTACCAAGAAGGGAAACAGCTTGTCGAAAGCGGCAAAGTCTCCGTTTTTGTATACGTGCCGAAAGGCTTTGCAAAAGCGGCAGAACACAATGAAAAAACAAGTATCAAAGTCATCTCGGACCAACAAGGCTCTATAAACGGAGACATTGTGGAAATGATGGCCGATTCGTTTGTCACCAGAGTAAAAGCGGAGATCAGTGAAGAAAAAGCGGTGCTGAAGCAGTCGGGACATCTGTCAAAGGGAGATGCCCGCAAAATCATCAGCGGCCTTTCGGGTGAACGTGGACAGGCTGTCACCATTCCGAAACAGTCGGCCGGCAATCACGCGGCTCCGATTGATGCGATGCAGTATTATTCAATCGCAATGGTCGTCATGTTCTCCATTATGACCGCGTTTGCGCTCATTCACGGGATAGTGGAAGAGAGACAGCAGCACACGTTATTCAGAATCAAATCAATGCCTGTTTTACGTATCCAGTATGTGGCGGGTAAGCTTTTGGGAATCATGCTTGCCATCCTTATGCAAATGGCTGCCGTCATCATCGCAAGCAGCATCTTGTATCAGGTAAAATGGGGCAATTTGTTTGAAATATTGCTGGTTACGATTGTTTATTCATTTGCGATCGGCAGTATCGTGCTTCTTTGGGGGGTTACTGCAAAAAACCACGAGACCGTCTCAAGCATGGCGGCTCCCATTTTATACGGATTCAGTTTTTTAGGCGGAAGCTTTATCGCAAAAGACGGCTTGCCTGACAGTTTGAAAATCGTGCAGGAGCTGATACCGAACGGCAAAGCGATCAACAGCTATGTCAGTGTCACGCAGCATGCCGGTCTGAGCGGTATTTCGGCGGATTTGGCAGAGCTTGCCGCCATCGGCGCCGTGTTTTTATGTTTGACCATCTGGGTGTTTAAACGGAAGGAGGCTGTTTCATGACGCAGCTGTTATTCATGATCAGACATCAGCTGAAACTGATGCTGCAAAATCGGGCTGCCATCTTTGCGACGATTTCCGCCCCGCTCCTTCTCACATATTTCTTTTCCTTTTCTGCGGATGGCAGTCAGCAGAAGGAAGTATATGTAGCTGATGAGGATCAGAGCGCCTATTCAGCGCAATTTATGAAAATGATTCAGACAGCCGGCCATATAAAAGTCACGAAGGTCACGGAGGACGTACTAAAAACAAAGGTTAATCATCAGGATATATCCTTTGGATTGCTGATCGGCTCTCATTTTGAAGAGACATTATTTTCCGGAGATGAATTGAACGTTTCATTTATTCAGAATGAAGAAAAGGGTGATGCTGTTTTGACAGAGCAGCTGATTGCGCAGCAGGCGGGCGCGCTGAAAAAAATAGTCCGCGATGCAAAAGTGATATCCCGCACGCTGCACACCGACGGAAAGCAGGCGGCAGCTGATCTCTTGAAGGATATTCAGGGGCATTCCGCCGTCAATGTTGACCGCCATCACGTTTATGAAGGCGGACAGGCAGCCGACAGACTTATCGGATTTTTAGTGATGTTTATCTGGTTCGTTGCAGTCCAAAGCCTGCGATCATTTATAGATGAACAAGAAAATCATACATATGACAGATTGCTGAGCACGCCCGTTTCCTATACGGCATATGCAATCTCTAAGTTTGCGGCGGCGTATCTTTTCGGACTTCTCCATATTATCGTGATCCTCGCTGCCGGAACATTCATGCTGCATATCCGTTTTGCTGATCATGTTTTTGCTGCGGGAGCGGTGCTTGCGGCCTGCTCGTTTGCGCTGACTGCTGTAACGATGGCTGTGATACCGTTCATGAAGAGCCAAAAGCAATTCACGTCGCTTGCTTCCGTTTTTATAGCTGTCACGGGTTTATTGGGAGGGGCTTTCTTCACATTAGACGCGGCTCCGGAGTACATGCGGATGCTGTCGTTGTTTACCCCTGAAAAATGGGCGATCGGCGCATTTCAAAACAATGGCGGAGGCAGCATGCAGATAGTGCCGCTGAGCATGTTTCTTGCTGCCGGTGCAGCGTCATTGGTCTTATCACTTTATATGATAAGCCGTCATATGAAAAAAAACGGTTAGAAGGGTGGCTGCTTTGTATATGACAGAAATGATCGGAATCATAGAATTGCTCGCGGGAGCCGCAATGAACGTATGGATCGGGAGGCTCGGAAAAACCTTTTTCGGTAAAGATGACAGAAGTTCGAGAGTCGTGTTAAGAATCTGCGGCATCTTTCTCATGATCAACGGCGTTTCAAGAGCGTTTCATATCTAGTTCACAAAGTGTTCCGGACTCTTTTATAAAATGTAATCTTTTTCCTTGTAAATCGTGTAAAATAGTATAGGATTCTACGAAAAGAATAAGAGGGGGAAGAAACATGAAAAAGAGACTCGTTATGCTATTCGCGGCGGCCGTTGCTGTTTTGTTGCTTGTGAGCGGGTTGTGGGCTCCATCAGCGTCTGCGGCGCCGGCTCCTGCTTTAACACAAATCCGTATTATCGGTGTGACGTCTGACGGTCAGAATTACCAATGGGAAAATATCGGACCGAACCAAATCAGCGCATCAAAACCGATGAAGGGTACAACGGGGTATTTAGCCGTATATTTCCAAGGGTATCCGAACAATAACACGATCCAGGCGTTTAACAACGGAACGAATATTACAAATCTTACGTCAAAAGCGCTGGAAGATGAATATACGAAAAACGGCAATATCGTTACAGGCTATATTAAATATTACAGCGTTCCTCTTTCTTATGTCAGTTCAGGAACGTTCTCTTTCTCCGCAACGGGGCTGAACGGGCCGTACACGCCATTAAGCAGCGGATTTTTCTCCATTCAGGTACAGAGTTAAAACAGTCGCCCGGTGCTTTCATGTATAGTTTTTCTCTCTTTCCGGGAAGCTATTCCTATAGAAAAGGGAGGGCTTACATGATGGACAGGACACTCGGATATTTGCGCGAGTCGCTTTCGAACCACTTGGAGCATGATGTGTGCCGAGGGATTTATAAAAAGCTTCAGGTGAAGCATTATGCAAATGAGGGCGAGTTTGTGAAAGATCTAAATGATTTGGAAATGGATGCGCTGAATCAGCTGCTTGAAAAGGAAATCAAATATGCTGAGAACGAGCAGGATGAGAAGCGCACGATGGAATTGAATGAAGTATATGAGCTCCTGTTTTAAAAAGCCTCCCGGCGGTCGGGAGGCTTTTTATTGTTTCGGAAACAGTTTACAGAATCATCCAACCCTTTGTATAATGGATAGTTGTGAAAAACACAGACGGAGGAGAAACATGAACGAAATAAAAAAACAGACGGTTCTTGAGTTGTCATCGGTTGAAAAAACTTTGGTTTTTCTGGTGCCGCCATTATTGGGGCTGGTCATCGGATGGTTTCTGCCGGTCATTGCGAAGTGGGCCGTAACATTGGATTGGCTGCCTTTTCACGGGCCGCTGGACATTATCGCTTCTTTTCACGGATGGAAGGCTGCGGCTGCAACCGCCGTTATCGGCTTAATCGGGGGAGTGTGGCTGACGCGGGCAGCTTTTAAAGAAACTCTTGTGGCAGTCGTGACGGACAGCGAGGTGTCCTTAACCATATATAATGAAGAAAGCGTGTTTTCGAAAGACAGCATTTCCGGTGTGTTTACGGATGAAAAGCATCTTGTCTTATTGGGGACTAAAGGGCAGGAGCTTTTTCGGGAGAAGCTTGAGCCCGCGGTTGAAAAAGCGGCTGATGCGTTTCGCGCGCATGGGTATATCTGGCTGGGGACGGAAGATCCTTTTAAAGAAGAATACAAACGGTGGGTGCCGGACACGCCGGATTTGGAGCCTGGGGCAAATGCTCTTTTAAAAGCGAGAGAAAAGGCGCTGAAAGAGGAGGAAAAGGCTGATGCGAAAGAGCTGAAAGCGGAAATATCCAAACTGGGCATTACCGTGCGGGAGAAAGGATCGCGCCAATATTGGCGGATCTATCAAACGCCGTCTGCATAAAAAAAGCTGCCGCCGTTTGATACGGCCGGGCAGCCCGGGAACAGATTATTTCTTCTTGTCATCATAATATTGAACCGGGTACATGGAGCCTTCGGATACCATTTTGTTATCTTCAATATCTTCGGGATGCGGGTTGCCTGCTTTGTTGACGGGGAATGATTCAATATCCTGCTTCCCGGAGAGCGATGTTTTCATATTGCGGATAAAGTTCATCAC
Organism: Bacillus sp. B1(2022); assembly: GCF_040259625.1. Lineage (NCBI taxonomy): Bacteria > Bacillati > Bacillota > Bacilli > Caryophanales > Bacillaceae > Bacillus > Bacillus sp. B1(2022). The sequence continues at coordinate 187,620 of NZ_JANIFO010000006.1, read as the reverse complement.
CTTTTGGCGGTTTGATTTATCTTTGAGCAGGTAGGAAGTCACTCCGACAGTCGACACGGCAAGTCCTGAAATGAGCAGTTTTTGTTTCACGATAAAAACTCCTTTCTATTTCTGGCTTGCAGTAGTTATTCCCGCTTAACGGCTGTTTAAACATCGGAAGGGTAATTTTGGCTTTCTGCTTTAATGCGATAAAGATTGACAAAACTATTTTCAGAATAATATTATAAATATATGATAGCGCTGGAGTCATATTTTAATTGAAAGGTGTTAACTTTATGAATCAATTACATCGCAGAATGGGAACGTTTGCACTCATGATGGTCGGACTTGGGTCGATGATTGGCTCCGGTTGGTTATTCGGGGCGTGGCGGGCGGCTCAGATTGCGGGACCTGCCGCAATTATTTCCTGGATTATCGGTATGATCGTTATTTTGTTTATCGCACTTTCTTACAGTGAATTGGGTTCAATGTTCCCGGAAGCCGGGGGAATGGTAAAATATACTCAATATTCTCATGGATCATTTATTGGATTTATCGCAGGATGGGCAAACTGGATTGCGATTGTTTCCGTTATTCCGGTGGAAGCGGTTGCGTCTGTTCAATACATGAGCTCATGGCCGTGGGAATGGGCAAAATGGACAAGCAATCTCGTTCACAACGGCACTCTTACGGGAGAGGGGCTCGGCTTCGCATCCGTATTACTGATTATTTACTTTTTACTGAATTATTGGACAGTTAACTTATTTTCAAAAGCGAATTCATTGATTACCATCTTTAAAATCATTATTCCGGGGCTGACAATCGGAGCGCTGCTGTTTACCGGTTTTCACGGCGGAAACTTCACATCCGGTTCAAGCATTGCGCCGAACGGCTGGGCAAGCGTGCTGACGGCGGTGGCCACATCAGGTATCGTATTTGCGTTTAATGGGTTTCAAAGCCCGATTAACATGGCCGGAGAAGCAAAAAATCCCGGCAAATCGATTCCGATTGCGGTTGTCGGTTCGCTGCTGGTCGCAACCGTCATTTACGTCCTATTGCAAATCGCATTTATCGGTGCGGTTGAACCTTCCATGATCGTTCACGGCTGGAGTCACCTGAACTTCAACTCTCCATTTGCCGATTTGGCGATCGCATTGAATATCAACTGGCTTGTCATTATTCTTTATGCGGATGCGTTCGTATCTCCGTCAGGAACGGGTATTACTTATACCGCTACGACGTCCCGCATGATTTACGGCATGGAAAAAAATAAATATATGCCGAGCATTTTCGGAAAGCTTCATCCGCTGTACGGCGTGCCGCGCCAAGCGATGATTTTCAACCTGGTCGTATCGTTTATCTTTCTGTTTTTATTCAGAGGATGGGGCGTGCTTGCTGAAATCATTTCCGTTGCGACGCTGATTTCTTATATCACGGGTCCCGTGACGGTGATGACGCTGCGGCGGACGGCGGCGGATTTGTACCGGCCTCTCCGTCTGAAAGGCCTCAGCGTGGTTGCACCGCTCGGCTTCGTGTTCGCGTCTCTCGTGCTGTATTGGGCGCGCTGGCCGTTAACAGGGCAGGTGCTGTTTATCATTTTGATCGGCCTTCCGATTTATTTCTACTACCAAGCGAAAGCGAAGTGGAAAGGATTCCGCAGAAACTTTAAAGGCGGGGTCTGGATGGTTGTCTATCTGCTCAGCATGATGGTCATTTCATGGCTCGGAAGTGAAAAATTCGGCGGTCTGAACATCATTCCGTACGGCTGGGATATGGGGCTGATCGCAATCGTTGCCCTTGCCTTCTATGCGTGGGCGCTGAAGAGCGGATTCAAGACTGAGTATTTGAAAGACGCCAAAGCAATCAACGATCAATTAAAAGGCGGACAGGCGGAAGCCGCTGCCGGAAAAGAATAATGATTGATAAAAACCTTGCGGGAACGTTCCCGCAAGGTTTTTTGATCGGGCAAAAAAACATGGGTTCGGCATCATCCCCAAACCCATGCTGGCTCGATACAGACGTGACGATGAATGAGAAAGCCTAACGACAGGCAACCAGGGACAGTATTCTTTTTTTCTCATGATTTCTCCGCCTTATCAATAACTGTCTTCCATACTAAAGAATGAATCTAAAAGATATGTTGGGCAACTATTAATCTTTTATGTTTCTTCTTCTCCATGCTTCATCTTTTTCCTGTACTCCAAAGTCAAAGTTTTAGAGACAAAACAAATAATTAACCATAGAATAAATACAGTACGTAAGTTGAGATTACAATAATTGTATAATAAATTAAAATATAGGAAAGTAAATAGTTAGGGATAATAAGTATGAAAACGCGAAAATTAGGACTGGGCGTCTACCCAAGAGACATCAGAGATTCCGATTATACAAAAACTATCAAAACATTTAGATGAATTATTTTCACTCCCTAAGTTTATTTAGGGAGTCATATTATTTTAAGGAGAGAGATTATATTTGAACAAGATTAAGTGGCTTATTATAATTGCGGTCATAGTATTAATAGGTATATTTATATGTATTGGAACTTTTAAATATACTAATTCAGTTTCTAATGTTAAACAAACTGAAAAAGAAAAGGAAAAGTATTTCTTGAATGATAAAATTGCAGCTATATATTATTCAGCTACAATAGATTATCCTAAAGATGGGAGTTATACTGTATACATTGATGAAAAAGGAGCAGCAACAGCTGTAAAAGGAGATGCTATTGAGGTTGGAACCATTGCACAAGATGAAAAAAACATAGTTAGACAGGACAAAAAAGAAGTTTATATGATAGGCGATAACTTTAAAAAATTCCCGATGCAACATCAAGTACATACAAGTTATGGGCAATCATCAGGCCATTTAATAAAAGAAAATATCTTTTATTTTTTGAATAATCAAGGAGTCGGTGAAAACCATTATAATAGTTTAATTAGATGGGGTAACGGCAGTGGATTTCATGAAAAGATTATTCCGGGTTTCTATACAAGTACTGGTAATGACGGTGAATATATTTACGTGATAAATGAAGATTCTTCAATTAAAACACCGACTTTTCAGGGTATTAAAATAGATAAAGATAAAGTTACAGTAGGGAAAGGAACAACAATTCCTGTATTAAATGAAGAAAATTGGAGTGTTTATTCACAAATAATAGTTAAAAAAAGCTCAGCCTTTTTTATACTATATAACCAAACGGATAAATCAAACAAAGTACAATTCAAAGTAGCAGAAATTGATTTAAAGCATAAAAAGTTTAAAGGGGCATATCCTTTAGGCAGTTATCATATCCCTGATGAAATTTCTCAACTGGCAATTCCTCTTTCCACTAATAACTTTTTTGTGAAAAATGACACTTTATATCATTTGGCAGCTAATTCAATACTTTATACTTTCGATCTGAAAAGTATGAAGCCGGGAAAAAAAATCCCGTTAAATAGGTCGACAAAATTTGAAAACCAAGCAAAATTCACTTATTTTGACGAGTCTGAAATTTTCTTGTTAGAAATAAGCAAGGGTGGGAAATATGTGATTAATTCTTACTCTTATAAAAACGGAAAAAAATTAAAATCTACTCCTATCAGAGGACTTGAAAAAATTATTAACAATACCCATGTTTCTGAATATGACTTTTTTATGATTAAGAAAAACAAAGAAGTATGGGGTGATTAGATATAAATGGCTAGACAGCTGAGTGAGTATACTTAAGGAGAAATTAAATTCACAAAGGAGAATAATAATGGATGAGCTAGATCTTGCTTTTGGTATTTTACCACTTTCTATTATCGTCTTATCGATTATATTCACTTATATTTTCAAAAAAGTGTATATAATGCCGCTTGTCAGTATAGTTGTTTCAGTCATATTAATGTTCACTGTTTTTAATCTATCCTTCTGGGGATGGGTGGTTGTCTATGGTTTAGTATCACTTGTATTATCGTCTATTACAAATAGTATAAGAAAGAAAATAGATATTAGAAATAAATAATTATATCCTTTTGTTTGTAAGGTATCATAGGTAATTCACAATTACAGTGATACCTTTAATTAATATAAAGGTGAATGTAAGCTTTAATAATATGCTCCGCCCGCTACATAACCCATGATGGCGTTTGCATGATCGGGCAAAAAAAATGGGTTCGGCATCATCCCCGAACCCATGCTGGCTTTATGATTTGTATTCTTTTTTAACCTTTTGGAATATATCCGCATAGTTGGTAAACACACCGGTTACGCCCCAATTCAGCAGACGGCGCATGTCCGCCTCGCTGTTTACGGTGTAAGGATGAAGCAGAAGGCCGTGGCTGCGAATGTTTCGGACATTTTGAGCGTTCAGCGCTTTGTAATCCGGTCCGATTCCGACGGCATATGTTTTAATGTCCGTTAAATCTGCGTCAGTCATTGACGTCATCTGTTCCGCTTCAAGCAATTGGACAGCGGGAAGTTTCGGATCGAGCTGTTTGATTTTCAGAAGGCTGTCCCTGCTGAAAGACTGAATGATAACTTGTCCAAGTTTCGCATGCTTACCTGCCAATTTGTATTTTTTCAGTGAAGCGATCAGTTTTTCTTCCATACCCGGATATGTTTCGGGCGCCTTTGTTTCAATATAATAGTTTGCATGTCTGCCGAACCGTTTTAACACGTCATCAAGTGTAGGAACGCGAAGTCCGGCGTATTGCGGTTTTGCTTTTTCCGGATAGGCCTTATTGAACCAAGAGCCGGCGTCGAGCTTTTGAATCTCGGCTAATGTATGATCCTTCACCCAGCCTTGTCCGTTTGTGGTGCGGTCCAGTTTTTCATCATGCATGACGATCAGCTTGCCGTCTTTTGTCATTTGTAAATCCAGCTCAATATAGTCAGCCTTCATTTTTTGCGCAGTTTCATAAGAAAGGATCGTGTGCTCCGGGACATACCCCGAAGCACCGCGATGGGCAATGGTCAAAATTCTGTCAGGAGACAAGAGGTTTCCTTTTCCCGCCGCCGATACAGGCGTGACGATGAATGACAATAAACCGAATGAAAGCAATACCAAAGCAAACAATTTATGTTTCCGCATGTTTTCTTCCCCCTTAAAAATCAATATCTGTCTCTAGTGTAGAAAATCGTTGTAAATGCTGTACTGCAAAAATATTAATCTTTTATGTTGTTTTCTTACACATGCTCCGCCCGCTTGCCCGTATTCCACGTCATAGCCAAGAAGACGATGGACAGCACGCATGAGGAGATAAGCATGATAAAGCCGCCGTTCCAGTCAAAGCGGTCTACGACATAACCCATGATGGCGTTGGCGAAAGCAGAGCCTCCGATGTAGCCGAAAAACCCGGTTAAGCCGGCTGCCGTTCCCGCCGCTTTTTTAGGCGCAAGGTCAATGGCCTGAAGCCCGATCAGCATGACAGGTCCATAGATTAAGAAGCCGATGCTGATCAGCGCGATATTATCGATGAGCGGATGACCGGCAGGGTTAAGCCAGTAGACCAATACAGCGATAAATACGCCGGCCATGAACAGTACGCCTGCCGGCGCGCGGCGGCTTTTGAAAAACCGGTCGCTGATCCAGCCGCACAAAATCGTTCCCGGAATTCCCGCATATTCATAAAGGAAATAAGACCATCTGGAATCTTCAGGAGAGAACCCTTTCGCTTCCGTCAAATAAGTCGGCGCCCAGTCAACGACACCGTACCGTACGAAGTAAACAAAGACATTGGCAAATGCGATATACCACAGAAACTTATTATTCAGCACGTATTTAAAAAGAATTTCTTTGGTCGTCATCTCTTTTTCCTGGTCTTTGAACGCATGTTTCGGATAGTCATTCCGGTATTCTTCAATCGGCGGAAGCCCGCAGGATTGCGGCGTGTCCCGTACGAGAAGAACAATCACAAATGAAATGACGATGGCGATAATCGCCGGAAAGAAAAACACGCTTTTCCAAGTAACAAACATGGCGATGCCGAGAGTCACGAGCGGGGCGAGAATACCTCCGCCTATGTTATGGGCGACATTCCATATCGACATTTTCGTGCCGCGTTCACTGATGGAAAACCAATGAGCCATCGTCCGTCCGCAAGGCGGCCAGCCCATTCCTTGAAACCATCCGTTAATAAACATAAAAATAAACATAATCGTCACGCTTGACGTGACCCACGGCATGGAAACAAATAAAATGTTTACGACACCTGACAAAAACAGACCCGTCGCAAGGAAATACCTCGGGTTGCAGCGGTCAGACACCATCCCCATAATAAATTTACTGAAGCCGTAAGCGATTGATACGGCCGCAAGCACCAAGCCAAGTTCCCCTTTTGAAAACCCTTGTTCCTGAAAATAAGGAATAGCGAAGGCAAAGTTTTTGCGAAGCAAATAATACCCGGCATACCCGATGAAAATCCCCAAAAATACTTGCAGCCTGAGCTGTTTATAGGCCGCATCCGTCTTTGAATCATCCAATCTCTCAATATGCGGAGCCGGCTTAAACAATTGAAACATCATATCCTCCCCTTTGCTGAACGTCTATCATGATGTATGTATGACTCCTTTCCTTGAAAATGACAAAAAGAACCAGAAATCACCCTTGTGAAAGGGCGGGGTTTCCTGGTTCTCCTCATCTCCATCCAAAAATCATTAACTTGTGTATGATAGCGCTTTCTTAAATTATCATAGTCTGACGTGAATGTAAACGCTTTAAGGAAAGTTTTCATTTTTTTGAATAAATAACCGGAGGGAAAATCAGCCGGAGCGCGAAAGATTTGAAGTACTCGATTTTGTACTCAGGCATAAGATGTGTTAGGCCGGACTAAGAAAAGCGAAGGGAGTGCATCTGTTGATTGATGAATTGGATTTTGCGTTCGGTGTTCTGCCGCTTTGTATCATCATCTTGTCAGTCGCCGGAACGTACCTGTTTAAAAACGCGTTCATTATGCCGGCTGCCGCTTTGGCCGTTTGCCTTATATGCACCTTTACCGTATTGAATTTCTCGTTTATCGGGTGGGCCGTTGTGTATACGCTTGTCTCTTTCGCGTTATCGCATATTACGATGGTGGTGATCAGCCAAAATAAAAAATAGGATCGGCGGCAGCCGATCCAGCTATCATAAGCAGAGATGCGCTCTCTGCTTTGTTTTATTTATGAATGTGCAGGAATTCCTTGATGACCGCGGTCTGTTCTTCTTTCGGATAGCTTCTGTACAGATGGCTGGTTAAGCGGACGGGGTCACCGAAGAAGTACCGCTCATATTGTGTCTGTCTTGTTCCGAAGGGGCTCATGGTCAAATCCCATGCGAGGCGGAACACTTTTACCCGGTCCTCAGCGTTCAATTCGGCCGCCTGCAAATATTGGTCAAGGTCTCCTCTGATGTCAGAACGGAACGCTTTTTCAGTCGGCAAAGTCACCATTCCGCTTGCCCCGATCAGCTGAATGATTTCCGTGAAGCGCGGGTAGATGTCGGGAAAAATCGCGCTGACCACACGAAGCGGAGTGACACTCGGACGCATATAACCCCATTCATCTGTTTCCGCATCATTCTCCGACTTTTCCAAAAGGGCTTTCATCGTTTCCAGACCGGTGATGATTTCAGCCATCTTAGCCTGAATATGCTGATATTCGCCCACATCTATCGCTTCGACAAGCGTTTGGGCGAGGCCCAGGAGAAACTCCGTCTTTACAATTTGTCTCGTGATGACTTGATGAAATGCGAAGGCGTTAAAAGAGCTTTTCATATTAAAATCAAAAGCCGCCTCGTAATTATTATAAAAAAATACGCGTTCCCAAGGGACCAAAACGTGATCAAATACAACGATAGAATCCATTTCTTCATATCTTGAGCTGAGCGGATAATCAAACGATGATTTTCCGAGTACGAAAGATTCCCTGCAGATGAATTTTACTCCCTTTGTATTGGAAGGGATTGAAAAAGCGAACGCTTCATCCGATTCAAAATACATTTTAGGCAGAGAAACCACGAGCACTTCATCCGTCAGGCCGCCTTGTGTGGCTAAAATCCGGGCGCCGTGTATGATGAGGCCTTTTTCATTTTTATCGACGACTTTTGCCGAGATAGGTGTCGGCGATACGTTTACACCCATTTGTGAACGATTCACCTGAGGGGTGATAAACGTGTGCGTAAAAGAAAGATCCTGTGCAGCAGCGCGTTCGTACAGCGCTTGAACATGTTCCGGAAAACAATGATCGCGGTCTTTCAAAAGCGCGGCAGAGGAGGCGAAGCTCATCAGCACGGTATTCATATAATCCGGGCTTCGTCCCATCATTCCGTGCGTGTGTCTGGCCCAATGTTCGAACATGTTTCTTCTTCTTTTTACGTCTTCTTTCGTTTTCGGCTGCAGGTATGAAAGCCCGGCCCGTTCTTTTTTACCGGGAAGACTGTAAGTCATTTGATCTTTCATGTCCGGTTTCGTTTGCAAATCATAAAGAGAGCGCTTCGTTTCCAGAAGGCCCTTAAATGCGGGATGTTCAGAAATCTGTCCCTCGATCTTTTCACCATCAAGCCAAATCTCATTTCCAAGCTGATTTAATCGGTCAATGAACATTTTTCCATTAATGATACCCATCATGTCGCCCTTCTTTCTTTGCAGATCCACTACCTCATTATATTGAAAACGAAATTGGGTGTTCCGGTTATTTCCAAAGGGGAAGAGCCTTTTTTGATAAGGGGGGTGACGGGATTTCATAATAAAAAAACCCCTTAAGCAGAGGGGTTTTTAACTGATCATGTCTTTGTATCGTTGTTCGAGGACAAAGTCTATCATTCCGGTGATACGGGTGTTTTCAGATTTTTGTCTGAAACGGTCAGACACTTGGATTTTTCTTGAAAACGGAAATACAGCAATAACCCAAACAAGGCCGGCCAGGCCGAAAACCATCTGCAGAGCCATTTCAATTAAATCATTAAAATGAGTGCTGAAAAAAAAGATATATAACGTGATGAATGTGACTGTACATACGATTTTGACAGTATGTTGGAAGGTGAGGGGCGGTTCAGTGAAACACATTTTCATTTGATTCAGTGTGAGCGAATCTTGTTTCATTAAGTATGTAAGCAGTTCTTTGTCATTTTGACTTCGCGGAATCAAATCGGTTTCTATTTTTTGAACGGTTTCCTTGTATGTCTGCATATCAATCTTCATGCGAATCCTCCTTTAGAAATAACTCCAAGAATACTCATTGAGCATTCCTGGAGCAAGGAGCTGCCTGCTCAATTATAGAAATAGTGATAAAACCGTGCTGAACAAGGCTGCAGCTCCCCCTAATTCAGGTGCTAAAACGACTAAAGCACCGATCCCTACAATAACAATAATTCCTGCGCCTGCAATAGCCATGGTATTCACGACAGAATCCCAATCCGGAGAGTACACTTCTTCGGAATCCGGCAACCTGAAGCTCTTTTGTTTTATTTTAAATGTAATGGTAGTTGTTAGTCCAGTTGTAGCACTGTCACCGACCGGAATATCAGGTGTATAAATTTTAAATTGAATATTCAGCGATCCCGCAGCCGGATTGACATACACTTCTAAATAACCGTTGCGGACTGACAAGCTCAGACTGTTAAGCAGGTTTTGATAGGAATCAATTTGTGATGCTGTAAAAGAGACTTGTGAATCCCCCATCAGACCGGTAATATAAGCTCCCGGTTTGCCATTTGTAATGGTAACTGTGTTGGGAGAACCTTCGCTTGGCACTGTTGCCAAAAGTGAAGTAGATAAAAGAATATCCATTTCAGGTGATGCATAAATGGTTTCTGTCTTGTCGAATTCAAACATGGCATTCGCAAGATTCGATATATTTTCTAAAGCAGGAATGGTTGTTAAAATATCCGTCAGTGTGCGCAGTCTTGCATCATACACAGGATCAGAAGGCGGATGGACGCTGCTTGCACCCGAGTCTTTCCCGGAGTATCCGTCTTTGTCAATGGCGACTTTTCCCGCTCCGCTTCCGATCGTTCCTTCATAAAATTGATCAAAAGCCCAGTTTTTCGGCATCGGGTATCCGAGGTTGCCGCTGAATCCGGTCGACATGTTAGCCGTAAAGCTATATTTGGTCAGACCTGCTTCTGACGTCCGGATACAAATGTTTCTCGGTCCGTATACCCCGATTTCATATTTCGGCGCAGTTGAGAACGCCTGCATTTTCATAAAAGCTGACTTGATTTCTTGGAAGTAAGGAATGATTTTATCCGTGACTTCATAATCATACGCATCGAAATCGACCGCAAAGTAAATGGTCGTTCCTGACGGAAAACCTAATCTTCGGGCGGCTGATGCAGCGCTGTACGCATCTCTCGTTCCTTGGTCTTTTACAAAATAAGAAGATTCATAGCCGCCGTCCTGATAAATCGGAAACACGCTTAAGCCGGCATTGAAAATCGTGGAAAGTTCTTTTGACGTTAACGCTTTCGATGTCAGTCCGCTGCTTGTCCGCACATTCCCGGTCAGATATCTTCCCACGATCTTATAGCCATTCTCACGCAAAGTTTTAGCCGTATCTGCCGTCAAAATGGCAGCGGTGTCACAAGCTGAAGCAGCCCGCGTTGTGTCGCCTGAGCTTGATAATAAAGCTTTAATCGTCGGCATGTCCGCATAACCGGTCTGCGGCAGGCACATAAACTTTTGGAAAGCTTTCACTGCCGATACAACTCCGACGCCGTATTTTCCGTCGAATTCACCGGGATCAAACGCTTCCCCATTACAGTAAAGCGCGTATTGGACAATCAAAACAAAGCCTGTCCGTGAATCGCCGGGAGTCAAGGTAGGGCATAAGTCGGTCGTGCCGTTTCCGAAAAATCCATTGGCGACGCTTGTGCTCATGCCTTCTTCTTTTTGCAGGGCATAAATGAGAGCCTTGTTTGTATCGCGGGCGTATAAGCCGTCACAAGGCATCAAGCCGATGTAGTCATTGTAATCCCGGTTCAGGTTCTGCTGGATTTGGCGGATTCTTTTGTCGCCTCCCGCTACTAATCGAAAAGCGCTCATATCCAGCAAGGCTTTCATAATGAGTGCCGTGACGATGCCGTCTTGCTTAGTGAGCCCGGCCGCTTTTTGAAACTCTTTTACAGCCCTTTCGGTATTTTCATAGAAAACGCCTGAAAATCCGCCGGGGTTAAAACCTTTACACCACAGCGCCCCCTGCAGAATGTAATTCATGTTTGTCGGCTTAGAATCGGGAGCCTGCTTTTTCAACGGCTTAAACAATCTTTGTGTCGTCGGTCCGAAGTTATCGGCAGGTTCTGAAATACCAAGCTCAATTTGAAGCGCCCGTGTCAGACCGTAAATGGTATCCCAGCCCGTTTTTCCGTTTTCCGGCACTTTGTTGTACCCGTGTCTGCCTTTGTACGTCTCATTCAGCCATTGTTGTGTTTCCAGGACCATTTCGTCCATTGCAATCCCTCCATTATGTGTATTGTGCGTTCATTCATAGGTGGCAAACGTATGACAGTTTGTCATGGGTGCAGGGGTTTATCCAAGGAGAGCCCCATCACGGCAGCAGAACAAACGCCGAAAGAGAGGCATTGATAGGAAAAGACCTCGCTATGACAATTGATACAAAAACAACAAAATGAATAGCGGTTTAAAGTAACTTTATCACTTAATCAAAAATGACAAGAATCATAAGTAGTAGTCATATAGTCATTTTAAGGGCTGTTCACATCTCCTCCTGCGGTCAAAATGGTTAGTTGGACGGATTTATGATTGGCTATATTGTCATTAACATAAATAGGGTAAATAGTTACAGGAAGGAAGGATTTTCTCGATGAAAAGCAAAAAGATTTTTAAGTCGCTCATCATTATTTTTACTCTTTTAATCAGCGGAATTGGTTTTATGGGTTTTTCTTCTCCGCAAAAAGCAGAGGCTAAAGACTGGCTTCATACTTATAAAAGCGGGTATTTCACTAACTATGTGATCAATACATATCACCCTAAATTCACTAAAACGACAAAAAAGTACACCTTGAGAGCCGTGACTTTTAAATCCAACAGTAAAGGGAAGGGCACGTATAAAATATACGTCCAAAAGCAAGTCAACGGCAAAGGTGCCTGGAAAACAATCAAAACCGCCAATGCAAAGAAAAATGGAACGACTTATTTTGAAACACCTTCGTTGAAAAAAGGAGATTCATACAGATTTAAATTGGTCAATCAGGGTTCGAAAAAACGTGTCAATTATAGTGCAAGATGGATTGTATTCGCTTCATAATGCTGATCTTCCGGTCTATAAAGTTTTAGCTGCTGCAGCTGCGGCAGCTTTTTATTTTGTCCGGAGCTCAACCGCCAGGGAGCCAGCACCTGTCTCTTCGGGCGTGCGTTTGTATTTCACCGCATCATTCTGGATTATGCGGAAAGGTACATTGCTTCAATGATAAGCCAATCCAGGGTTCTTTTGATTCGTTTGAAAATGTTCTGATATAAAAAAGGCGTGCCGCGGTGTAAAATGGCTATATTGATAAATATGGAGGTTGAGATGGATCAAGATTATATGACTGAGCTTGTCTCAGTCCAGCTGAAGAAAATCCGGTCGGAGAGAGGCTACACACAGGAGAAAATGGCGGATGTGATCGGTCTTTCTAAAAAGTCGCTGGTGCAGATTGAGAAAGGGCGGGCGCTTGCGGAATGGCCGCATGTTGTGGCGGTTTGCGCGCTTTTCAGATCAAGTGAAACACTGCAATCCGTATTAGGAGATGATCCGCTGGAGGTCATTGAAACGGTTGCTCACCGCACAATTGACAGGCCGAAGGGGAAGACGATGGGCGGCAAGGTGTGGTGGAAAGCCATCGAGAAAAAAGGCGAGTTCCGCTTGCAGCAGCATTTGATTTCCCACCATTACCGCATCCTTGATTCTTATGATGATCTGTGGTTCAGCAGTTTTGAAAAGGCAGAGGCTTTGGAGCGGCTTGATGAGCTGTTTTTGGAGGCGGAAGAAACGAAGCGCTAAGCACCTCCGGTTGATGTATTTTCTGACAAGTGGGAAAATATATATAAATTCCAGCCAAAGGAGAGATTCGAATGAAGCCTGAAGATATCGTCCGAAGCGGCCCGAATCAGTACATATGCAAGGAAGGAATCGCAAAAGAACTTCCGGGGCTGCTGGAGACATTCAGAAAACCCGTTATTGTGACCGGAATCAAATCCTATCAGGCGTTCTCCGATTACAGCGGCGGTTCTTCCTGGGATGTGATTCAGCATAAAGGATACTGTTCACCTGAGGCGGTGCGTAAGGTCTGTGAGCAGGCGGAAGACGCGGATGTGATCATCGGTATCGGAGGCGGCACGATATTGGATTTGGCAAAAGCGGCGGCAGACCGGCTTGATATTGAAGCTGTGATGGTTCCTTCCATTGCGGGGACGTGTGCGGCAAGTACGCCGTTGAGTGTCATATATGATGAGAGCGGCAATTTTATCAGAGTTGATTATCATAAGCGTTCAAGCTATTTGACGCTTGTTGATCCGCTGTTTTTGCTTTCCTCTCCCATTGAATATATGAAAAGCGGGATCGGTGATACGCTGGCGAAATGGTATGAGGCCGAGGCGGTCATCAGAAATACGGAGGAGGCGGCGCCGCTGATGGCGCAGGCGGGGCTGAGACAGGCGGAATATATCCGTAATCTGTTATTGCGTTACAGTGAAGCGGCCGTCGGAAGCATGGAGAAAGGCGAGCTGTCCGTGCCGTTCATCCATACGGCGGAAACGATCATTATGCTTGCGGGAACGGTCGGCGGGTATGGCGGCCGTTTGTGCAGGATGGCAGGGGCGCATGCGGTCCACAACGGACTCAGTTTTCTTCAGGAGACACATCAGGTGCTGCATGGCCAGAAGGTTGCTTACGGCATATTGGTGCAGCTCGCGCTTGAGAATCGGAGACCTGAGATTGAAGAGCTGCTTCCGTTTTACCGCCGGCTCGGTTTCCCCGTCAGTCTCTGTGATCTCGGCATCCTTGACAACCATGAGGAAGCCAAGCGCCGCATTGCTTCTCACGCCTGCCGGGCGGAAGAATCGTTATGCTTAATGGGGCAATATCGCGAGAAGGACGTGTCAGCTGCGATTGAATCGCTCGAATCAGCGCAAAAGACAGGATAGAGCTTGTCATCTATCTTGTCTTTATTTTTTGAATATTTCCGTTATAATGAGTGGGGTATAGAAAGGGAGGGGCCAAAGGACATGTATCAGGCGAAGAAGATGTTGTTATTAGGATCAGGCGAGCTGGGGAAAGAAGTCGTCATTGAAGCGCAGCGGCTCGGGGTTGTCACTGTAGCCGTTGACAGCTATGAGCATGCTCCCGCCATGCAGGCCGCGCACAAAAGCTATGTGATTGATATGCTTGATAAAGCGCAGGTCAGAGAAGTCATTGAGAAAGAAAAACCGGACTTGATCGTGCCGGAAGTGGAAGCCATTGCGACGGATGAGCTGCTGAAGCTTGAGGAAGAAGGTTTTCACGTCATTCCGAATGCGCGTGCGGCAAAGCTGACGATGGACCGTGAAGGCATCAGACGGCTTGCGGCAGAGACGCTTCATCTTCCGACTGCCGGCTATGAATTCGCGAATACATATGAAGAATTTAAAGAAGCGGCGGAAACAATCGGCTTTCCGTGCGTGGTAAAACCGCTGATGAGCTCTTCCGGAAAAGGGCAAAGCGTGTGCCGCTCGGCTTCCGGGCTGAAAAGCTGCTGGGACATGGCGATGGAAGGCGGCCGGGTGAAAAACGGCCGGGTCATCGTTGAGGAATTCATTCCGTTTGAATCAGAAATCACTCTTCTGACAGTGCGCGCGGCGAACGGTACGTCCTTTTGCGCGCCGATCGGACATGAACAAAAAGACGGTGACTATATTGAATCATGGCAGCCTCATCATATGACGGAACAGCAGATCAAAGAGGCGAAACACATTGCGAAAAGCATAACGGACGAGCTCGGCGGATACGGTTTGTTCGGGGTGGAGCTTTTCCTTACTGAAGATAAAGTATATTTCAGCGAGGTGTCCCCCCGTCCGCATGATACGGGGCTCGTTACGCTTGTAACGCAAAATTTGTCAGAGTTTGCGCTGCATGTCCGCGCGGTATTGGGATTCCCGATTCCGGAAATCACTCAGCTGTCGCCGGGGGCAAGCCGTCCGCTGAAGGCGCCAAAAGAGCTTGCTGATTACGCGGTTGAAGGTTTGGAGAAGGCTTTGGGGGTAAAAAGCACTCAGGTCCGCGTATTCGGTAAACCCGTCACGAAAGTTGGACGCCGTATGGCGGTTGCGCTTTCTGCAGCTGAGACCGTTGAAGAGGCCAGAGAAAGAGCGGCCGAAGCACTCAGTCATTTATCAATTACATAAAATGATCTTAAAAGGCGTTTTTACCGTAATGGTAAGGCGCCTTTTTTGTTTGGCAGACTATATACTGGAAAACGGGGTTGTGAGATAATGTATGAGGCCGTTTTGTGCCGGCTTTTTAATTCATGAAACTTTTTATGTCCGCAATCGTTATATGTAATGTTCTCATTTCACGGAGAAGGAAATAACAATACATCATACGGCTTTTCATTCATCAAGAACGGACAATCCGGATCGCGGCATGGAATATTTAAGCAGGGTAATCCGGAATAGAGGAATCCATGATTGCTTACCTTAATATGAACGGCGAAAAAACAAAAATCACCAGATTAGATTGTTCAAATAACACCAAATGCTGTATAATAAAAGAATTTGAATGATAGCATTGAAAGAATTTCATTTTATGTTTCCGTAAAATGGAGCCTTTATGCATACGCAGTCCGATTTGATATGGTTTTAATTGGAGGTTTGTGTAAACTGTGAATTATATACCTAGTATGATTACAATTGGAAATTTTATTTGCGGGCTCTTATCGATTCATTCCCTTTTGTATCATAATATACACTCTGCGGTGATTTTTATTTTCACCGGGATGTTTCTTGATTTCTTTGATGGTTTGGCCGCCCGTAAGCTGAACGCGGTATCGGAGATGGGAAGGGAGCTTGACTCTTTTGCTGATCTCGTGACGTTCGGCGTTGCGCCGTCCATGCTCGCTTACAGTGTTTCACTATATACGATTCCGTTCATCGGAATTTTAATCGCGCTTTCCTACAGTATCTGCGGGATGATCCGTCTTTCCAGATTTAATATTGAACAAAGCAAGCTGCCGACGTTTATCGGGATGCCGATTCCGTTTGCGGGTATGTGTCTTGTCATTTTGAGCTTTATCAATAACGCTTTTCTTCTGGGGGCGGGAACGATCGCGCTCGGTTATTTAATGGTCAGCAACATTAAATTTCCGCACTTTAAAAAACAGGCGCCTGAAAACCTGGAGAGCAGAAGATGGAATTAGTTCAGCAATTAATATCCGATTACGGATATATCGCGATTTTTCTTATGCTGACACTCGGTATTATCGGATTGCCTATTCCGGATGAAGTCATGATGACGCTTGTAGGCTACTTCGCTCATTTAAACGTGCTGAATTACGGGCTCTCCATTCTGATCAGCTTTATCGGAGCGCTCCTGGGGATGATTATCAGCTACTTCATCGGCAGAAAAGCCGGCCGGCCGTTTATTAATAAGTTCGGGAAATGGGTCGGCCTGAAGGAAAAGAGGATGGAGAAAGTAGACAGGTGGATGAAGAAGTACGGGCCGTACACCATTATTTTAGGTTATTTCATCCCCGGCATCAGACACGTGACCTGCTACTTTTCCGGAATCGGCAGAATGGAATTCAAAACCTACTTATGCTTCGCCGCCATCGGAGCGTTTTTATGGTGTTTTATTTTTATTACTATAGGAAAATTCATAGGAGTAATCAATGTTTAATACTGCCGCTAAAGTTCTTTACCGTTCATTGATTGAACTGACTAATAATCGATTGACGTCTTATCTCATTAAAAACTTCTGTGAATCGAAACTGAGCAAGCCGATGATTCCGCTGTTTTCCAAACACTATCGCATCAACTGGAATGAAACGGAGCGCACGGCTTCTGACTTTGATTCACTGGCGTCATTTTTCATTCGTGATATTAATTTGAATCTCCGCCCCGTGGCAAAAGAGAAGAACGCCATCGTCAGCCCGGTGGACGGTGTCGTTCAGACGGTTGGCATGATTAAACCCAATCAAACTTTCATGGTAAAAGGGAAGGATTATTCGTTCGCCGAACTGACGGGGTTTAAAAGCGCCGATCACAAGTATAACGGCGGGTGTTTTGCCGTGCTTTACCTGAGCCCGAGACATTACCACCGCTTCCATTCTCCCGTCAGCTGCACGTATCAGAAGCTGGCCGAGCTGGGGAAACGCTCCTATCCCGTTAATACGATGGGGTTAAAGTACGGGAAAGATGTGCTCTCAAAAAATTACCGTTATGTGTACGAGCTGACCCGTGCTGACCAGCAGATGCTCATGATTCCGGTAGGTGCGATGAATATTAACTCGATCGTTCAGACAAACACCGGAAACAGGCTTGAGACGGGGGAAGAGCTGGGCTATTTTTCATTTGGATCGACCGTTATTTTAGTATTCGAGAAAGATATGTTTACCCCTTCGGATAACCTGACTGAAGGCCGTGAATTACAGGTCGGCCAGATCATCGGTTATGCGGAGTCACAGGAGGAGGCGTCCGCTTTATAAAAGCTGCTCCTCTTTTTTATATGGTGTAAGGAAGTGAATATTATGGAAGGAAAGGATTTGGCAAAGCTGATAGAGCAGTACCAGCATACAGGGGATCAGCAAATTCTTGAAGCCGTGCGGGACGCATGCCGGCCTGTCGTTGAGGCGCTCATCTCAGAACTGGCTGAAGACAGCGCCTATCTTTTGCGGGCAAAAGGCCGTGACCGTTTTCCGTTTATTATCGGCAAGTATCAGACCGCGGCCGGCCTTTCGCTTGAGACCTTTTTGCGCAACACGTATCGGTTTTATTTTCAGCAGGTTTTAAAAGGCGAAGCGTGACTGGAAGAAAGAGTACGGACGGAAATGTTCATCTTTCGCCCGTTTTCCTGTATGATATAGTAGAGTGTGCAATCATTAATATAATTGAACAGGGTGTATAAATCATGGAAAAACAATATAGAGTTTTACTTTATTATAAATATGTAAAGATTGATGAGCCTGAGGAGTTCACGGCTGAGCATTTGAAGTTTTGTAAGGAGCTCGGTCTGTTAGGCCGTATTTTGATTTCTGAGGAAGGCATTAACGGTACGGTGTCCGGAACGGTTGAACAGACGGAACAATACATGAATGCGCTGAAAGCTGATCCGCGCTTTGCCGACATGCCGATCAAAATTGACGAGGCTGACGGACATGCATTCCGCAAAATGTTTGTGCGCCATAAAAAAGAATTGGTGACGCTTC
Organism: Bacillus sp. B1(2022); assembly: GCF_040259625.1. Taxonomy (NCBI): domain Bacteria; kingdom Bacillati; phylum Bacillota; class Bacilli; order Caryophanales; family Bacillaceae; genus Bacillus; species Bacillus sp. B1(2022). The sequence goes on along the minus strand of NZ_JANIFO010000006.1, from coordinate 169,301 downwards.
GTCTCGAAGATGATGTTGATCCGAATGTCACGACGGGCAAGCATTTGAAACCGAAAGACTTTTATGAGCAAATGCAGGATCCTGACACGATCGTGATCGACGCCAGAAACGACTATGAGTATGACCTCGGTCATTTCCGCGGAGCGGTCAGACCTGATATTGAGGCGTTCCGTGAGCTGCCGGACTGGATTGAAGAGCATAAAGACATGCTTGAAGGCAAAAAAATCCTCACGTACTGCACAGGCGGCGTACGCTGTGAAAAATTTTCCGGCTGGCTGCTGAAGAAGGGCTTTGAAGACGTGTCCCAGCTTGACGGCGGTATCGTCACTTACGGTAAAGATCCTGAAGTGAAAGGGCAACTGTGGGACGGACAGTGCTACGTGTTTGACGAAAGAATCAGCGTACCGGTCAACCGTGTAGAGCACGTTATCATCGGAAAAGATTATTTCACGGGCGAGCCGTGCGAGCGTTATGTGAACTGCGCAAATCCGGCATGTAATAAAAAAATGATCTGCACACCTGAGAATGAATACAAATACATGCGCAGCTGCAGTCACGAATGCCGTACGAACGAACGCAACATGTATGTGAAAGAGCACGAAATGACCCAGGAAGAAATCAATGAACGCCTTGCTTTGATTGAAAAAGAGGATCATGCGGCGATTGATTAATAGAAAAGACCACCAATAAGGTGGTCTTTTTTGTGTTTACATACTTTCTGTCCGGGCGGTCTGGTCTGCCGTGACGGGTCCTTTATATTTGAATGCTTTTTCCCACTTGGACACGACAATGCAGGCGACCGCATGGCCGGGCACGTTAACGCCGGTTCTCGCCATGTCCATGACGCGGTCGACACCGGCAATGATGGCGACGCCTTCCGCGGGGAGACCGACGGCATTCGCTGTCGCCAGAAGCACGACGAGTGAGCCTGACGGGACGGCGGCAATGCCTTTGCTTGTCATGACGAGCACAAGCATCATCAGAAGCTGCTGAGAAAGCGGCATCTCCACATGAAACGCCTGCGCCAGAAAAATACAGGACACCGATAAATAGAGGCTTGAGCCGTCACAGTTCAGCGATAAACCTGACGGAACCACAAAGGAGACGACCCGCTTCGGACAGCCGTATTTCTCCATCCGATCCATCAGCTGAGGCAGAATGGTTTCTGTGCTTGTCGTGGAGAAAGCGATCAAAAACAGATCCCAAATCATTTTCAGCACTTCAAAGTATTTGATTTTAAAGATAAGCCCCACGATCGGAAACAGAACGAAGAGTATCAGGAACAGCCCGAGGAACACAGTGCCGATCAGCTTCAGCATCGGAAGCAAAAGCGCGATTCCGAATTGCCCGACAGAGGCGGCCATCAGGGCGAGAACGCCGATCGGAGCGGTGACCATTACCATTTGCGTCAGCTTGAACATAATATTTGCCGTGGATTCGAAGAAACTCATGACAGGTGCGGAGGCTTTGCCGATGCCGGCTGCGGCAACACCGAATAAAATCGCGAAAAAAATGACGGCGAGAAGATCGTTTTTCGCCATGACGTCAATGATGTTAACGGGGATAATATCAAGAAGCATTTGTTTCAGGTCGACTACTTTTTCCGTATAGCCGGAAAGCTCGTGAATATCTTTTTTAGCAAGATGAGAGAGGTTAAGTCCGACTCCCGGCTTCAGCACGTTCGCCAATAACAGACCGAGCGCCAGAACAAGCGTCGTAATCACTTCAAACCAAATAATCGTTTTGATGCCGAGACTGCCCATCTTTTTCATACTGCCGCTGCCGGCGGCTCCGATAACAATGGTCGAAAACACGATCGGCACGACAATCATTTTAATCAGGCGGATAAATCCGTCTCCGACGGGCCGCAGCGCCATCCCGAAATCCGGGAAGAAGTGGCCGATCAATGCTCCGATGGCTAAAGCGATCAAAATCTGGAATGCGATAAATTTTTTCAAGCGAATCCCCCTTTTACTTGCGCATTTCATACGTAATTCGTGAAGCAGGCGGCAACCACCTTCCTATTCGCCATAAATTTGTCACATTATTGACTGTGCGAAAGAAAGGATTGCTTTACATTATGTAAGCGCAATCATTTAATATGACAGAAAGTCCTCATTGAAAAAAATCAAGCAGAATAAAATAAAGTTAGATTTTCGCTTGAAAATATCAAAAATTTTGATAATTATCCTCTTATAAGTGGTATATTTGATATGATACGGTCAACTGCATCCTCATATATCTGTGCATACACGATTCAGGCAGAGAAAACAGGCAGCTTACAAAAGACTGAAAATTTGAACAATTATAAGAAAGGTGTGCTTTTGTTGAATCAACTGATTGAAAGACGCAAGGTCACAGCAAGAAAAGAAAAACCGGACTCCGCTTCATTGGGGTTTGGCAAGTACTTCACAGATTACATGTTTGTCATGGATTACGAAGAGGAGAGAGGCTGGCATGATCCGAGAATCACCCCTTATGAACCGGTCCATCTGGATCCTTCCGCATCGGTTTTCCATTACGGGCAGGCCGTATTTGAAGGGCTGAAGGCTTACAGGTCAGAAGACGGCCGGGTATTGATGTTCCGTCCTGACCAAAATATAAAACGGCTGAATAAATCGTTACTGCGGATGAGCATGCCGCCTCTTGACGAGAAGCTGGCGCTGGAGGCATTGATACAATTGGTGGAGCTGGAGCAGGAATGGATACCGATAGAAAAAGGAACCTCTTTATATATCCGTCCGTTTGTAATTGCGACTGAGCCTTCTTTAGGCGTCCGGCCGTCAAAGCGTTACAAGTTCATGGTTGTTCTGACGCCTGTCGGTTCGTATTACGGCGATCAGCTGAAACCGATCCGTATTTATGTGGAGGATGAGTATGTGCGTGCCGTCACCGGCGGAGTGGGCGACGTCAAAACGTCCGGAAATTATGCGGCCAGCTTACAGGCTCAGCGGAAAGCCGAAGAACTGGGGTATGATCAGGTGCTTTGGCTCGACGGGGTGGAAAAGAAATATGCCGAAGAGGTAGGGAGTATGAATATCTTTTTCATCATAAACGGAGAGGCCGTAACGCCGGCGTTAAACGGAAGCATTCTCGGGGGCATCACACGCGCATCTGTGATAGAGCTGTTAAAAAGCTGGGGCATCCGCGTCAGGGAAGAACAGGTCGCCATTGATGACATCTATGAGGCTGCGATGAGAGGCGAGGTGTCAGAGGTATTCGGTACGGGAACCGCGGCCGTCATCTCGCCGGTTGGCGCGCTGCACATTCACGGAGAAACGATTGAACTGAATAACGGTTTGATCGGTGAAGTGTCAGAAAGGCTCTATGAAACGATTGCCGGCATCCAAGTCGGGAAGGTGCGGGATTCGTTCAGATGGGTGGTTGAAGTATAAATGAAAAAAGAACCCTTGCACTGCAGGGTTCTTTTTTTGGTTATTGGGATTTTACGGCTTGCACGCGGGCTCTGCTTTTCCGGTTTTTCAAGTAATAAGCGGTGTAGCAAACGGCCATAAATGCAATTCCGCAATAAAGGGCGATGGCCTGGTTCGGATCAAAAGCGATGCCGATACAGGAGGCGAGGCACAGGAGAAAGGCCGCTATCGGTACGGCCGGATATCCCGGCGTCCTGTATTTCAAGTCTGAAAGCTGGTGCCCTTCTGTAAGAAACCGTCTTCGGAACAAAAATTGCGATGCGGCGATGCTCATCCACACAGCCACTACCGCAAATCCTGAGACGGAGACGAGAACAAGATAGACTGTATCCGCTGCAAATACGCTTGACAACAACGACAGAATGCCGCCGATCATACTGAAGATCAGAGCGTTAAAAGGAATGCCTTTAGAGGTCAGCCTGGCAAAGGCGGGATGAAGCTCCCCTTCTTTAGACAGGGACCACAGCATGCGTGATGACGCGTACAGCCCTGAATTGGCCGCAGACAGAAGCGCCGTTAAAATGACGAAATTCATCAGATCGGCCGCATAAGGCACGCCGACTCTGTCAAATACCGTGACGAACGGGCTTTCAATCACACCGGCTTCCTTGATGGAGATCATCCCTGACAGCACAAAAATCGTTCCGATAAAGAAAAGCGCCAGCCGCCAGACTGTAGTCTTAATGGCGCGCGGAACGGTTTTTTCCGGATCGGCGCTTTCCCCTGCGGCGATTCCGATCAATTCCGTCCCTGAAAAAGCGAAGTTTACTGAAAGCATCGTCATCAGTATCGGGAAAAAGCCATTTGGAAAAAGGCTGCCGCCATCCGTAAAGTTCGACAGCATAGGTGCGGCCTCACCGCTTTTCATCGGGACGATGCCGAACATCGCCGCTCCGCCCAATAAAATAAACAGTAAGATGGCTAAGACTTTAATGCTTGAGAACCAAAACTCCGATTCAGCAAAAAATTTCACGGAGAAGGCGTTTAATAAAAAGATGAAAAGAGCGAATACCGCACTCCACATCCAAACCGAAGTATGCGGGAACCAACGCTGCATGAAAAGCCCGGCCGCCGTGAATTCAGAGCCCAGCGCCACCGCCCACGTCAGCCAGTACAGCCATGCAACCGTAAAGCCTGTCGCGGGCCCGATATAGGTTTTCGCATAGGTGTGGAATGCGCCCGTCACCGGCATGGCCACTGACAGTTCACCGAGGCAAAGCATGACAAGATAGACGATGCCCGCGCCCAAAAGGTAAGCGAAAATGGTGCCCGCCGGACCCGCCTGATGAATGGTATACCCAGAGCTTAAAAACAGCCCCGTTCCGATCACACCTCCGAGTGATAGCATAAAGAGGTGTCTGCTTTTCATACTTCTCTGAAAATTCGTCTCGTTCTTGTTGTTCATTGTTTTCCAACTTTCTGCGAAGGCCGTTCTAATAAAAAATCTCATGCCGGCGAACGGCACGAGATTCCGGCGAACCGGCTTTTTGAATAGAATATACAAACTATTCCGATTAGTCAAGTTGTTTTTAAGGTCTTGGCCCAATCGGCAATGGCCTGAATGTCCGCAGGTTTCGTCCGGCAGCAGCCTCCGATCATGCTCACGCCGTTTTCGTACCAGCCTTGCGCGCTTTTTCCGAAATGGTTTTCGCACGCTGCGCCTTTCCAGGTTTTTGTCACCGGGTCATATTGTTCGCCGGAGTTCGGATAGGCGATAATCGGTTTGGACGTTGCCCGTTTGATTTCTTCTATCAGCGGCGGAATATGTTCAATCGGTGTGCAGTTGATGCCGATCGCTGCGATTTGGCTGCAGGAGTCAAGCAGGGCCGCACATTCGGAAATAGGCGTGCCTTCGCTGATATGCCGTCCGTCTTTGGCGCTGAAGCTCATCCATGCATAAGTGCCGGGGAATTCCTCCAGCAGCCTTGTGATCGCTTTTGCTTCTGACAGACACGGAATGGTCTCACAGGCCAAAAGATCGGCGCCGGATTCTATAAGGGCTTTCATCCGGGGGCGGTGAAAGCTGATCAGCTCATCCTCCGTCAGTCCGTAATGCCCGCGATATTCTGAGCCGTCAGCGAGGCTCGCGCCGTAAGGTCCGATAGAAGCGGCGACCAAAGGTTTGGGCCGGTGTAAACGGTTTTCTTCATGCGCCCAAAATTCATCGCGTGCTTGTGCGGCAAGTTCAACAGATGTCTGAATGAGACGTATCGCATCGGTTTCCGGGATGCCGCGCGCTGCAAATCCTTCGATTGTCGATTGATAACTGGCGGTGATCGCGCAATCAGCGCCGGCGGCAAAATATTCTGCATGCACCTGTTTGATCAGTTCTGGCCTCTCCAAAAGAATTTTGGCCGACCACAGATCGTCATGTAAATCACAGCCCATCCGCTCAAGCTCGGTTGCCATCGCGCCGTCTATGATCATAACCGGGTATTCATTTAATATTTGTGTAATGGGATTCATAGGCCTTCCTTTCTGACTTTACTGAAAATATATAAAAAGGGTAATGGATGCTATTCTCTTTGTCAATGAACCGGCAGAAAAAAGGTGTTCAGGACGCTGCCCGAACACCTTTTGTTTAGGAAATGTGTTTGCCTTTCGCACTTTTCGCGATGTCTGAATACTCCCAGCAGTCGATCCCGTCATCATCAGGGAGCACATCTCTGTAAAAGACGGGGTCCTTTCCGGCTTTCTTTTGCCGGGCATAATCGCTCAAAGCGGCAAACGCTTTTTTCGACAGAAGGAAAATCGCGATTAAGTTCACGACCACCATTAAGCCCATGAACAAGTCAGCCATATCCCACACAAGCTGGACTTTGGAAATACAGCCGAACAGTACCATTCCGAGCACGCAGATGCGGTAAATGAACAGCCATTTTTTGTTCTGGCTTAAAAATCCGATATTGGTTTCTCCGTAATAATAGTTGCCCATCAGAGCGCTGAAGCCGAACAAAAGCATTAAGACGGCAAGGAAACCTGACGCCCATGCGCCGACATGATCGCTCAAGGCGGCCTGAGAAAGCGCGATGCCGCTCAGTCCCGGCTGGTGATACGCGTCTGAAAATAAAATGATAAGCGCCGTGCTTGTACAAATGACGAGCGTATCCGTCAGGACGCCGAATGCCTGAATGAGCCCCTGTTTCACCGGGTGGCTCGTTGTAGCTGTCGCCGCCGCGTTCGGAGCGCTTCCCATACCCGCTTCATTTGAGAAAATCCCGCGTCTTACACCTTGCATCAAGGCCGCACCTAAAGCGCCGCCCCCTGCCTGATCAATGCCGAACGCATTTTTTACGATTAGCGACAGAACGCCGGGCAATTGGGTGATGTTCGTCAGAATGACAAAGAAAGCGACACCGATATATAAAACGGCCAAGACGACTACGATGTATTCCGCCATTTTCGCAATTCGTTTGACGCCGCCGAAAATCACGCCGCCGAAAACCACGATTAAAATAATGCCCAATGTAAGCCGGCTGGTGCCGAATGCGTTTTGAAAGGCGACGCTGATCGTATTGGATTGAACGGAATTAAAAACAACCCCGAATGACAGTGTGATTAATACGGCGAACAGCGCGCCCATCCAGCGTTTCTTCAGGCCCTTTTCCATGTAATAGGCCGGGCCCCCGCGGAATCCGTTTTGATCTTTTACTTTATAAATTTGGGCCAGCGTGCTTTCAACAAAGCTTGAAGCCGAACCGATGACTGCGATAATCCACATCCAGAAAATAGCGCCCGGACCGCCGAGTGAGATCGCAATGGCGATTCCGGTAATATTCCCGGTTCCGACACGCGCCGCCATACTGATGCAAAATGCCTGAAACGGGGAAATGCTGTTTTTTGTCCGGGCGGCCGCGCCTTCCTTCAAAACCCGGATCATTTCCTTCAGCATGCGGACTTGCAGACCCTTTGATCTGAACGTAAAAAACAGTCCCAGAGAAAGAAGCAGTACGATTAACAGTTTTGACCATAAAAAATCATTTGCCGAGCCGATTACATTTTCAAGGAATTCCTGCATCCAATCACCTCTTGGTTCGTTTGATTAAAAAATACTGAGCTCCCACTCCTGTGCGATATGTTTCAGCAGCATGCCGCCGGTCAGGCTGTTGCCGTATTCATCAATGGCCGGACCGTAAATGCCGATGCCGCAGCCGTTATGAAAAGGCTGTTCTCTTCTGGCGCTTGGGGGAACCAATGCCATAATGCCGCCGGATACCCCGCTTTTGGCCGGGACGCCGACGAAAGCCGCATATTTGCCTGACGCATTGTACATTCCGCACGTCAGCATCAGGGCTTTGGCGAGTTTCGCGACATCTTTCGGAATGACCTGTTCCCGTCGGATCGGATGGTATCCGTCATGCGCAAGTATCAATCCGATTAAAGCGATGTCCTCGGTTGTACCCTCCATGGCGCACTGCTTTAAATACACTTCAAGCGTTTCTTCCACATCCGCCTCGAGAAAGTTCGTTTCTTTTAAATAGTAGGCGAGCGCTCGGTTCCGATGCGCGGTCTGCCATTCAGAACGGAAGACCTCCTCGTGAATGTGTGGGCGTTTTCCTATTAATTTTTCAAAAACGGAAAAGAGATATTCTAATTTATCATGCGCCGTTTCACCCGGAAGCAGCGAGGCGACGGTAATGGCGCCGGCATTGATCATCGGGTTGAAGGGCTTCCCGGGTTTATGGATTTCAAGCCGGATGATAGAATTAAACGCATCACCCGTCGGTTCCACGTCCACACGATCCAGCACGTAAGAAATGCCTCTGTTCATGCAGGCGGCAATAAAGCTGATGACTTTTGAGATGCTCTGCAATGTGAACGGGACATTCCATTCACCGGCATGAATCATTGAGCCATCCGGCTCTAATATGCAAATGCCCAGCTGAGAGTCGTTGATTTCTCCGAGGGCGGGTATATAATTTGCGCTTTTTCCATTGACGGAAAACGGTCGGTAATGCTCGACCCAATCTTGTAAAAGTGAAGCCAGTTCCTCTTTTTCAAGGCGCTCTCTGACCATATCTTTCATAACATTCCTCCTCTATTGCAAGCCTGTCCGAAGCGGAAACCGGTCTTGGAAAACGTTTTCAAAAATAGCGTGTTCCATGTTAATGTATAATGACATCTACAGAATCATACAAAATACGACAAAATCATTCTTAAAATAAGCCGATAGATTTATAAATCAGCCGGAGCGTCCCGTCATTCGGGTCTAAAGAAATTTGCGGACTGTATCGGTCTTGTTCAAAATAGACAGAAGAAGGAAGTGATTATGATCAGGCTCGACTATTTACTGAAAAAAGACGGCTATCTTTTCGCCCTTATGCTGATCACCGTGCCGCTGGCGGGGGAACTGAAATTTTACCCCCTGAATGAGGTATATCGGATCAGCTTCGGCGCCCCGGCTTTTTTCTTTTTTCTGCTGCTGCTTCGGCATGTGCCGGCAGTATTGTCAGGGCTGTTGACAGGTGCAGCCGTTGTGGCATTCCGGATCGGCCTGGCGTGCTGGGGAGGAGAGCATGCCGGCTTTACGGAGGTTTTTTTCAGCCAATATCCCAGTTTCTTTTTTTACTTTACATATGCCTGCTTGTTTTATGTGCTGAAGGTCAGGCTTTTTTGGGATCGGCCGCTGATGATCGGGTTTCTCGGTTTTCTCATTGAAATTGCGTCCGATGTCGTTGAAATGACGGTTCAGTTTTCCGGCGGCCGGCAGATTATGATGCCGGACAAGCTGGCGGATATTGCGGTTATCGCTGTTTCTCACACATTTATTGTGCTGAGTTTTTTCAACGTGATGAAGCTGCACGAATCTCAGGTCAGGGAAAAACAAACGAGAAAGCAGCATGAGCACATGCTGATGATTGTGTCCAACTTATATGAAGAAACGATTCATTTGAAAAAAACGCTGAAAACGACGGAGCATGTGACGAAAGAATCCTATCAGCTATATCGGGAAATGAGCGGGAACGACCGGGAGCTCGGGAGCCGAATGCTGCGCCTTGCGGGAGAAATTCATGAAGTGAAAAAAGACAATCAGCGAATATTCGCCGGTTTGTCGAAGCTGATTTCCAATGAGAGATTCCGGGATTACATGAATGCCGCCGCTCTGGTCGGCATCGTCATCCGAATCAATGAAAAATACGCCGAATCTTTAGGCAAGGACATTCAATTCCGGAGTGTGATTGAAGGAGAACATCCCGATTATCACGTCTTTACCGTCCTGTCGATCTTAAATAACCTGACCGCTAATGCCGTCGAAGCCATGGGAGACAGGGGTGAGATCCGCCTCGCGCTGCGCAGGACGGAAGGAGAAAAGGCTGAATTTCAGGCGGAAGATGACGGTCCCGGCATTCCGGAAAAAATCGGAGAGGTCGTTTATGATCCCGGGTTTACGTCCAAATACGATGAATTCGGCACACCTTCAACGGGCATCGGGCTTACTTACGTGAAGGAAATTGTAACTGAACTTGACGGAGACATTTCCTTTCATAACAAGCCAAAAGGCGTCATATTTACGATTAAACTGCCGGTGAAGCATTTGATTGCAGAAAGGATGAACTCATAATATGCGTTTTTTTATAGCTGATGATGACCGGGCGATCCGTTCCATTTTAAAACAGATGATCGAGGACGAGGACTTAGGAGAAGTCGTCGGTGAGGCAGAGGACGGAAGCCAGATTGAAGGGCATTATCTCCATTTTAAACAAGTCGATATTTTATTAATTGATCTGCTGATGCCGGGTCGGGACGGGATTGAGACGATCCGGCATCTTCAGGGATCGTACAACGGAAAAGCGGTGATGATATCGCAGGTGGAGGCAAAGGAAATGGTGGGAGAAGCTTATTCTCTCGGCATCGAATATTTCATTCACAAACCGATCAACAAAATCGAGATCGTCACCGTTTTGCGAAAAGTAAAAGAGCGGATTGAACTGGAAACCTCGATCGGCGACATCCAACACTCGTTAAGCCGTCTTATTCAGCGGAATGAGCCGAAAAAAAGCGGGCCGGGGGGGATGCGCGAGAAATCAATCAAAGAAACAGGAAAATTTCTTTTATCGGAATTAGGCATCGTGGGAGAAAGCGGGGCGCATGACCTCATGGCCGTCCTTCACTATTTATTTGAGGATGAACAGGCGGAAAGAAACATCCCGTCTTTAAAGCAGATGTTTACAAACGTCGCCATCCGGAAGCTGGGGCCTGCGGCGGCACAAGCCGAGGTTAACAGGGAAATCAAAGCCTCGGAACAGCGGATCAGAAGGGCCGTCATTCATTCGTTAAACCATTTCGCTTCATTGGGCACAACTGATTTTTCAAACCCCAAATTTGAATATTACGCCTCGAAATTCTTTGATTTCCCCGCTGTCAGCAAGAGAATGAAAGAAATGCAGGCTAAGGAAACCGTGCCGCTTTCTCCGGTTAAAGTGAATATGAAAAAATTCATTCACGTCTTCTTTTTGGAGGTGAAAGATTTACGCGAGGGATCAAAATTTGTCAGCGGAGGCAGCCGGTAAGCTGGCATTGGAAAAGATGACAAACGTGGATAAATGACAGTTCGTACTGGCCTGATTTTTCCGCGCTGATCCATGGCTTGCACCCTCCGCATATTTTTGTAAACGAAAATCAGCATGTGACAGAATGGCAGGCCGCTTACCCTGTGGAAACGGCGAAGTTTGCGCTTCAGACGGGGCAAGAGGAGCATATGCAAATGGCGCGGGACATGCTCGGCCTGACCGATCCGAAAGGTTATTGACTTCCGCCGGATGACAGCGTATGATACATTTTAAAATAAAAGAACGGATGAACAATGCTGAGGAAGAGTAAGTACGCATCAGCGCGCGGGGTTCAGAGAGTCGGTGGCCGCTGTGAACCGATCCCCGTCCGGTGCCGAATGGGCTTCTGAATTGCTGCGCTGAAATGACAGTAGGCGGTGCCGGGATTCTTTCCCCGTTATCAAGAAAGGAGTATTGAAACCGTGTGTTTCTGTACTTTTTGAGCGAATGGCTCTTCAGCCGTTAATAAAGGTGGCACCGCGAAAACCTCGTCCTTTGATGGACGGGGTTTTTTTGTATTGTTAAGGAGGTGATGGCCATGGAAAGTGACTGGAGACGGACAAACAATCAAAAAAGGAGGGATATTCATGGTGATCGCAACCGACGATCTTGAGCTCACGTGTCCGCATTGTGAAGGAACCGGCGAGGAGAAAGAAGGGACGCCCTGTCCGAAGTGCGGCGCGAAGGGCGTCATATTGACCGCTCAAGGAAACACGCTGCTGCATTTTATCAGAAAGCATATTGATCAGTGAAATCAAACGAAAAAGGCCGTTATCCGGCCTTCAGGCTGTCGAGAAAATCTCGACAGCCTTTATTTTTCCCTTGTCATAAAATAAAAGAAAGACTGAAAAAAACGGTTTCTTTCTCATGTTCCACACAAGAAATTTTTCTCAAAACAGAGCCGAATTCGTTCTGTTTGACCAACTCGTCGAAGAGGATCACCTTCTTCGAAAAATTGATAAATACATAGACTTCTCTTTCATCGTTGAAAAGGTCAAACCTTACTGCAGTGAAAATAAAGACCATCCCTCACTTGATCCGCTGATCTTATTCAAAATGATGTTGAAGATTGCCACATACCCAGCCAAGCAAAGCTAGGCATGTGGGAGTGCTTTTTCTGCACCTGAAATCAAATGAATATGTAAAGAAACAGCACAAAACAAAAAAGCTTGCAGAAAAAACATCGTTTTCTCTACAAGCTGCTTTTTTATTCTTCAAAATAAGGATTCACGTGGATGAGCACTTCTTCAACATCTGAAAAGTGTCTTTGGATTTCATTTCGGATTTCGCGGGCAATATCGTGTCCCTGCTTAATCGTCAAATCATGATCCAAAGATAACCGGACATCAAGCAATTTATAGTGGCCGTGTTCTCTTGCTCGGATTTTATCGAGCCGTTTGACTTGAGGGCAGTGCAAAATAACGGCTTTATATTCCTCTATCAGTTCGGGATCAACACTTTTTTCCATGAGAACGTCAACAGACGGCCTGATTAATCCCATTGAAATCTTAAAAATGAGGTACGCCACGATGACACTGGCAATTGCATCGGCGTACAACAGATAGGACCATCCGCGTGTGTTCCCGATAATCGCCAATAGGACGCCGATAAAAGCGGCAAGAGAGGCAACGATATCGCCTTTATGATCGTATGCAATCGCTATAATCGCTTTACTGTTCCATTTTTCCCCTTGTTTGATCGAATAACGATATAAGATCTGCTTAGCCGCGTAGGATATCAGAGCCGCAAACAATGCGCTGTATTGCGGGATGCTTGGACCTTCAACAAAGGACGAAATCGCTTCTATCAGAATATACACGGAAACGAGCATTAATATTATTCCTACAATCGCTTCGCTGATGACCTCAGCTTTGCCATGCCCGAAAGGATGGTCTTGATCGGGCGGCTTATTAGAAATGCCGATGACGGCCAGGACAGCAATTGAAGCCACGACATCCGCTGCAGAATGTATACCGTCGGCAAAAACTGCTTCACTATCGCCTATCAGTCCAAAAAAGATCTTTCCTGCCATTAAGATCAGATTGGCTATCAATGCAATCAAAGCAACTTTTTTGCTTATTTGTTCTCTTTCACTTGTCATTTTTTCCTCCTATAAAACTGCACAAAAAAATAGAGGCGCTTTTGATTCGCTCTCCGTATCCTTTCTTGTGTAATCACTTTGCTTATCGTACCAATTCAGTTTCGAGTGGGTCTATAGCAAGGTTGTTTCCTGTTTACTAATAAATAAGGTGACAGAAAAAAAGTTGGAGCAGGGCTAAACAGTACACAGACAAAATGGGGCTGAATTAAAAAAAGAACTGTTGACATTTGAGTGTTTATCTTTTATTATTATCTCGAATTCAAGATATTTTAATTCAAGATAATTTAATTAGAGTGCAGGATAAGAACCTGCCAATCGTTTGAATCACGAAAGGATCAGTGAAGAGAACGTTTCGTTTTTTGATCATATGTTATTTGGTTTTTTATACTATAATATCTCGAATTCGAGATAAAGGGGGTACGAGGGAAATGGCTGAATTTGTACAGCTAGTGAATGAAAGAAGATCTGCAAGCAACTTTCTTCCAGAACATCCAATCACAAGAGATGAACTCAACGAAATGTTTGAATTGGTTGCGTTGGCTCCATCAGCTTTTAATTTGCAGCACACAAAATATGTGACGGTTCTTGACCCGGATGTAAAAGAAAAGCTGAAGCAGGCCGCAAACGGACAATATAAAGTGTTTAGCTCATCAGCTGTTCTTTTGGTTTTAGGGGATAAGCAGGCATATCAGCAAGCGGCTGACATCTATGAAGGATTGAAGATGCTGGGGGTATTAAATAAACAAGAGTATGATCACATGGTTCAAGACACCGTTTCGTTTTATGAAAACAGGGGAGAACCATTTAAGAGAGATGAGGCGATAAGAAATGCTTCACTTTCTGCGATGATGTTTATGCTGAGTGCTAAGGAAAAAGGCTGGGACACCTGTCCGATGATAGGGTTTGATGCTGAAGCCGTGAAACAGATTTTGAATATAGATGATCAATTTGAGGTCGTCATGATGATTACAATCGGGAAAGAAAAAATAGAAAGCAGAAGGCCGCGCGGCTACCGAAAGCCTGTGAATGAGTTTGTGGAGTATATTTAACTATTTGTAAAGGAGCAAATAAAAATGGCGAAAAAAACGATGGGCATCCATCATATTACAGCAATTGTCGGTCACCCTCAAGAGAATGCTGATTTCTACGCTGGAGTGCTGGGGCTGCGATTGGTCAAGCAAACGGTCAATTTTGATGATCCGGGTACGTATCACCTTTATTTTGGGGATGAAGGCGGGAAGCCGGGAACAATCATCACATTCTTTCCATGGGCGGGCGCCCGCCAAGGCATCATTGGAGACGGACAGGTTGGCGTGACATCTTACGCCGTGCCGAAGGGTGCCGTGGCGTTTTGGGAAAAGAGACTTGAAAAGTTCAACATTCCATACACAAAAATTGAGCGTTTTGGAGAACAGTATATAGAATTTGATGACCCGCACGGTCTGCACTTAGAAATCGTGGAAAGAGAAGAAGGAGAAGCCAATACGTGGACGTTCAAAGACGTAACCCCGGATGTTGCCATTAAAGGCTTTGGCGGTGCGACCCTGTTATCAGCACAGCCTGAAAAAACAGGTAAACTGCTAGAAAACATCATGGGGCTTGAGCGAGTCGGTAAAGAAGGAGACTTCGTTCGTTATCGTTCTGCCGGTGATATCGGAAATGTGATTGACCTTAAGTTAACGCCTATCGGCCGCGGGCAAATGGGTGTCGGCACGGTCCATCACATCGCTTGGCGGGCTCAGGATGACGAAGATCAATTAGATTGGCAAAGGTTCATTGCTGCGCACGGATATGGTGTGACTCCTGTTCAGGATAGAAACTATTTTAATGCGGTTTACTTCAGAGAACATGGGGAAATCTTATTTGAGATCGCAACTGATCCGCCGGGCTTTGCCCATGATGAGTCACAAGAAACAATGGGCGGAAAACTGATGCTCCCTGAGCAGTATGAACCGCACCGGGCACAAATTGAACAAGGGCTGCTGCCGTTTGAAGTGAGAGAATTAGATTGATTGATAGATGAACGTGAAGCATGAAGAAAAATAACAAGACATACATTTAACAGATGTTTGCTGGAAGCGACTGTTGGTAAACAGCTGCCTTGCAGACATCATATAATATGAAAAATAAGGAGAGATAAAAATGGAAGATGCAGGACTATTACTTATTCGAATCATGATTGGTGTGGTGTTTCTGTTTTATGGATCACAAAAATTATTCGGCTGGTTTGGCGGATACGGAATTAAAGGAACCGGACAATGGTTCGAGTCAATTGGAGTTAAACCAGGTAATGCCGCGGCCGCTTTATCAGGTCTCGGGGAACTCGCAAGCGGAATTCTATTTATTTTAGGTGTTTTCCTCCCGCTCGGAGCTGCTATTATAACGATTATTATGTTAGGTGCCATCGTAAAAGTCCATGGAGCGAAAGGATTTGCCAACGGTGCCGGCGGTTTTGAATATAACTTGGTGCTGATTGCAGTCTCCATCGGAGTTGCACTCATCGGTTCAGGGGCGTATGCTTTGCATTTTTAATATAAGTATCTAAGAACAGTTACTGAAAAGCGGTAACTGTTCTTTTATTTTTTAAGCACAACGTTCAGGTGCTCTGAATAGCAAAAAAGCGGATATGTTCAATATAAATGTGTATAGTGAATGTAAGAGTATTGATGAGCTTGGTCATGAAAGACGAGCCGATTTGGAGGAGGGTTTTGTTGAAAGAGATGGCAGAATTACATTCATTAGATTCTATCGAGAATTTTATTAAACAGCATCAATTCAGTTTTATCTACATTTCAAGACCCGCCTGTACAGTATGTCACGCTGTTCTGCCGCAGCTCAGAAAAGTATTGGATCAGTTTCCGAATATCAAATTGGGGCATATCAATGCTGACGAGGTAGAAGAGGTGGCCGGCAGATTTTCAGTCTTCACTGTTCCCGTGCTTCTTTTGTTCATTGATGGGACTGAGTTTCTGAGAGAAGCCCGCTTTGTTCATTTTGAACAGCTCGAAGAAAGGCTGAAAAGGGTTTATCAGTTATATCAAGATGTATAAAGCGTTTATACTTTACAAATAAAAAGCCCCCTTTAAAGGGGCTTTTATCCGGCCTTTTTTACGTTATTCGGACCGGGGTTCTAAAAAACGGGACCCGCCCAAGTCTTTTCTCATCAGATAGATATGGAAAAAATATTCTCCGACGGCGATGATGACGGCGGAAATAAGAGCGGCAAACGCCAGTCTTCCTCCGGAAATGCCCATGGACAGCGGCATTCCCATCAGCCAGACAACAAGAAACGCGATTCCGAAATCAGCGGACGTCGCCGTGATGTTATTCCATCTCGGCAGCACGTACAGGTCGCCCGTAAAGTAAGAAACGGCTCCCAGCACAATGGTCATCAGCAGCACGTCGCCGAATGTAAAGCGAAAACCTAAGCCGAGTATCAGATACAGAATAATGATGGTCATAATGCCTTTGATGGCAAGCGCTTTAATGTGTTCCATGCGAATTCCTCCTTATGGAAATCATGTTAGTATGTTTCCTCATAACGTGAAATATAAACCCTTTTTTCGTGAACATTTGTTTTCTGGCTTTTGTCTGTCATCACTGGGCCGCGGCTGAATATGATGAAGGGAGAAAATACGGGAGGTGTCATGATGGCAGTCGTAAAAGCGTCGAGCGCCGATCTGGATCTAATGGCAAGGCTGCTCAGGGCGGAAGCGGAAGGCGAAGGGAAGCAGGGAATGCTTTTGGTCGGCAATGTGGGAATCAATCGGGTGCGGGCGAATTGTTCTGATTTTAAAGGCCTGCGCACCATCAGGCAGATGGTGTTTCAGCCGCACGCGTTTGAAGCGGTGACTCACGGATACTTTTACCAGAGACCGCGTGAATCCGAGCGGAGGCTTGCCCGCCGGACGATTAACGGAGAACGGTTTTGGCCGGCTAAGTTCAGTCTGTGGTATTTTAAGCCGCCGGGAAACTGCCCGCCGACTTGGTATGATCAGCCGTTTGTCGCGAGATTCAAATCCCACTGCTTCTATCAGCCGACAGGTGAAACGTGCGAAAACGTGTACAATACATTTTAATCCCGGGCGCACCGTTCTGAGAATGAACGGTGTTTTTTTAATTTCTTGTGAAGAAAAATAGGAAAAAAGTTCGCTTGACGGATGACAAGCCAAAAAGAAACAGAGGGGGTTTTCTCCCGGCGGGGCAAGGTTTGTCGAAACAATGTGAAAAATGTCTCCCGCCGTCCATTTTTCAGCCTTACAAACCCTTCACACTTCTTCATAGCGGTTTAACATTTCTTTTTTATAATAAGGGCGATCAATGAGACGAAAGGGGAACTGACATGACACATGACGGCCGTTTAGATGAATGGATCAAGGAATTGGAGAACAAAAGCTTTCAGAACAATACGTTTGACCGCCGCGAATTTATACAGGGCGCCGGGAAAATCGCCGGTCTTTCCCTCGGGTTAGCGATCGCGCAATCCATCGGCGCGTTTGAAGTGAATGCCGCTCCGAAATTTTCAAACTATCCGTTCACCCTCGGCGTAGCTTCCGGCGACCCGCTGTCTGACAGCGTCATTCTCTGGACGCGTCTTGCCCCTGACCCGCTGAATGGGGGCGGCATGCCGAAGCAGGCCGTGCCGGTAAAATGGGAAATCGCCGCTGATGAACATTTTCGTCACATCGTCAAACGCGGAACGGAAATGGCCAAGCCGAATCTCGGACACTCCGTCCATGTCGAGGCGGACGGGCTCAAGCCCAATAAAGTGTACTATTACCGGTTTAAAAGCGGGCATGAGCTCAGTCCCGTCGGCCGGACGAAAACGCTGCCCGCTCCCGGTGCTGACGTATCCGCCATGACGTTTGCATTTGCCTCATGCCAGCAGTATGAACACGGCTATTATACGGCGTATAAACATATGGCGAAGGAAAAGCTTGATCTCGTGTTCCATCTCGGAGATTACATTTATGAATACGGACCGAACGAATATGTGTCAAAAACGGGAAATGTCAGGACGCACAGCAGCGCTGAAGTGTATACACTGTCAGATTACCGCAACCGTCATGCCCAATACCGCTCTGATGCCAATCTGAAAGCCGCCCACGCCGCATTTCCGTGGGTCGTGACGTGGGACGATCATGAGGTGGAAAACAATTATGCCAATATTATCCCTGAAAAAGGCCAATCCGTTGAAGCGTTTGTGCTCAGGAGGGCCGCAGCTTATCAGGCTTATTATGAACACATGCCGCTCAGGCGCATGTCATTGCCGAACGGTCCTGATATGCGGCTGTACAGGCAATTTTCTTATGGCAATTTAGCATCGTTCAATGTGCTTGATACAAGACAGTACAGAGATGATCAGGCCAACGGCGACGGGAATAAGCCGCCTTCTGATGAGTGGAGAGATCCGAAGCGTACATTGATGGGGACAGAACAGGAGCAATGGCTCTTCGGAAATTTAGCCGCCTCAAAAGCGAAGTGGAATGTGCTGGCGCAGCAAATCTTTTTCGCGCAATGGAATTTCGGAACAACCGCCAATCCGATATACAGCATGGATTCATGGGACGGCTACCCGGCTCAGCGGGAGCGGGTCATCAATTTTATAAAAAGCAAAAACCTGAACAATGTCATCGTGCTGACGGGTGATGTTCACGCAAGCTGGGCGTCAAACCTGCATACCGATTTTAATCAAACGAATTCAAAGATTTTCGGAGCCGAATTCGTCGGGACCTCCATTACATCTGGAGGAAACGGGGCGGATAAACGGGCCGATACGGATCAGATCTTAAAACAAAACCCGCATATTAAGTTTTTCAACGATTACCGCGGCTATGTCCGCTGTACGGTGACCCCTGCCCAATGGAGAGCGGATTACAGAGTGGTGCCGTACGTGACGGAGCCGGGGGCTGAGGTATCCACGCGGGCTTCATTCATTTATCAGAAAGACCAGACGGGGATTCGGAAGGTCTCTCAAGCTGCGGTTGCAGGCGGTGTAAAGCAGTCAAACGAGGTGGAAGAGGATCGTTTCTTCGCCCATAACAATGCGCATGAAAAGCAAATGAGAAAGAAACGGGCCAAAATCTCACAATAAGGAGGCACACTCATGTTTTCTAATATCGGCATTCCCGGGTTGATCCTGATCTTCGTCATCGCTCTCATCATTTTCGGGCCTTCAAAGCTTCCGGAAATCGGCCGTGCCGCCGGCCGCACGCTGCTTGAATTTAAAAGCGCCGCAAAAACACTGGTCTCAAATGAAGAGCCGGACAAGCAGACGGCTGAGAAAGACAAAACGGCAGGCTGAATCCTGACATGGGGGCAGACGAATCCGTTTCTGCCTCTTTCTCTATAAGGAGGATGTACGATTGGATAAAAAAGAAACCCACTTGATCGGGCATTTAGAGGAAGTCCGGCAGCGTCTCATTAAAACCGTTATCGCCTTTCTCGTGTTTTTTATCGGCGCCTGCTGGTTTGTGCAGGATATTTATGACTGGCTGATCAAGGATTTGGATGGCAGGCTGGCCGTTTTAGGGCCGAGCGAGATTTTATGGGTGTATATGATGATTGCGGGAATATGCGCCCTTACGGCAACGATTCCGGTTGCCGCTTTTCAGCTCTGGCGTTTTACGGTGCCGGCTTTGACCCCGTTTGAACGCCGCGCCGCTTTGCTTTACATTCCGGGGCTTTCGGTTTTGTTTATTATCGGAATTTCCTTCGGGTATTTTGTGCTGTTTCCGATTGTGCTCGGATTTTTAACACAATTATCCGCCGGCCATTTTGACATGGTATTTACGGCGGACAAGTATTTTACCTTTATGCTGAATCTTACATTGCCGTTCGGATTTTTGTTTGAAATGCCTCTGGCCGTCATGTTTCTGACACGGCTCGGAATCGTGAATCCAACCCGGCTGGCAAAGGCGCGGAAGCTTTCGTATTTTGTGCTGATCGTCGTCTCGGTGCTGATTACGCCTCCGGATTTTATGTCTGACTTTCTCGTCATGATTCCGCTGCTCGTCCTCTATGAAATCAGTGTGACGCTGTCCCGCATCGTTTACCGGAAGAAATGGGCCGAGGCGCCGTCTGCAGCTTAGTGAAGTTCGCCTCCGCCGGTCTCAATATCGTCCTCATGCGCCGCGGCGGTCACCGCGGCGATTTTGAGCGCTTTTGTCACGAGATCCAGGCTGAGGCTCGGCGCAGACTTTTGCAAGGTTTGCTCCGGAATGTACGGGATGTGTATAAACCCGCCGCGGATGTGCGGATGATGGCGGCTGATTTCATCCATCAGCCCGTAAAAGAGGTGATTGCATACAAACGTCCCCGCCGTGTAGGATACAGCCGCGGGAATGCCTTCCTTTTTGATTTCCTCAACGATCCGTTTGATCGGAAGGCCGGTCCAATAGGCCGCGGGACCGTCTTGAGAAATGTTTTCCCCGACAGGCTGGTTTCTTTCGTTATCCGGTATGCGCGCCTCATTGAGATTGATCGCGACCCGTTCCGGCGTGATCTGCATTCTGCCGCCTGCCTGTCCGACACAGATGATAATGTCAGGCTGATGCTTTTTGATCGCCTCGCGCAGCACGGCAAGAGACTTATAAAAAACGGTCGGCACTTGTTCAGATACGATAGAGGCAGGGCCATCAGCGGCACCATTCAGCCGTTTGACCGCTTCCCATGAAGGATTGACCGTTTCCCCGCCGAAGGGGTCAAAGCCTGTCAGCAATACTTTTTTCTCCATATAAAACCCTCCTTTTCTTTTTACCATACTCTATAATGGACATATATTCCTGCCGAAGGGGGAAACACGTCTTGAATTCGCCTCTGGTGCAATACCGATCTTTATTTCCGACGCTCCGCACACATACGATGCTCGCCAGCTGCTCTCAAAGCGCTCTTGCCCTGCCGGTTTCAAAAGCGATCAATGACTATCAGGAAAGCCTGCTTCAGCATGGCGGAAACTGGGAAGAAGCCATTGGACGAACGGAGCGGGCAAGGTGTGAATTTGCGAAATTGATCGGCGCCCATCCTGAAGAAATCGCCGTTTTACCTTCAGTAACGGCTGCTGTCTCTGCCGTCGTTTCTGCTTTACCGGATTGCCGAAAGAAACAGGCGGTGTATACGGAATTGGATTTTCCGGCGATCGCCCACATTTTGAAGGCACAGACTGAGATGGAGCTTTCAGTCGTGCCGTCTGAAGATGGAATGATCCCGTTAGAGCGGTATGAGACGTACATATCGGAACAGACGCTTTTCACCTGTGTGCCCCATGTGTCCTATACGTCCGGTTTTGTCCAGGATATGAAGCGCATTGCCGAGATATCCGCAAAGAAGGGATCGCTTCTTTTTGTCGATGCTTATCAATCAGCGGGGCACATCCCGATTGATGTAAAAGAATGGGGAGTTGATATGCTGGCCGCGGGTGCGAGAAAGTATATGCTCGGCATACCGGGAACGGCGTTTCTTTATGTCAGAAAGGAACTTGCCGAACGGCTGAAGCCGAAAGTCACCGGGTGGTTCGGGCAGCAGCGGGCGTCGATGCTGGATTTAACCCGTTTTTCTTATGCGGACGGAGCCAAACGCTTTGAGACCGGAACCCCGGCATTTATCAGCATATATGCGGCACAGGCGGCTTTATCTCTAGTAAACGATGCCGGCACAGACCGCATTCACCGGGAAGTAAAAAAACTCAGCGCATTTGCGTATGAATACGCTTCTGAAAAAGGATTGAATCTCACAGGGCCTCCGTCTGCCGATGACAGACCCGGCATGATTTCCATACGGGATGAAAAAGCGGCGGAAACGGCTGCGCTGTTGAGGCGGAAAAACATCGTATGCGCACCCAGCGGACAAATCATCCGGCTGGCGCCTCATTTCTATAACACGGCCGATGATCTGATGTATGCGATTGATGAACTGGCTGAAGCGCGCGGTATATAAAAAAACAGCAGACTCACGGGGAGCCTGCTGTTTTCTTATGAGTGATTCACTTTGACCCGTTTCATAAAGAAGGCGCTGATCAAGCCGATAGCGGCGACAATCATCGCGAAGATAAAGGCGTGCTGGACGCCCGCAATCAGCGCGTGAGAGTATGCGGAAGGATCATTCGGGTTTTTCACGGTGCTCATATAATTCTTCTGCCCGGCTGCCATGATGCTGACCGCCACCGCAGTGCCGATTGCGCCGGCCATCTGCTGGAGCGTATTCATAATGGCCGTTCCGTCCGGGTAAAATTCCGGCGGCAGCTGGTTTAAGCCATTCGTTTGCGCCGGCATCATGATCATGGAAATGCCGATCATCAGGCATGTGTGGAGCACGACGATGAGAATGGCCGTTGAAGTGCCGGTAATGTTTGAGAAAAACCAAAGTACGGCGGCCGTGATGACAAACCCGGGAATGACAAGCCACTTCGGGCCGTATTTGTCAAACAGGCGCCCCGTCACCGGAGACATAAAGCCGTTTAAAATACCGCCCGGCAGCAGGATGAGCCCGGACGTAAACGCCGTCAGCATCAGTCCGCTTTGTAAATACATTGGCAATAGAAGCATTGTCGATAAGATAACCATCATACAGATAAATACAATCACGACACCGAGAACAAACATCGGATAGCGGAAAGCGCGCAGATTCATCATCGGCTGCTTCATTGTCAGCTGCCTGATGGAAAATAAGATGAGCGCGATCGCACCGACAGTGAGCGAACCGATAACCGTCGGGCTTGACCAGCCGTCTGATCCTTCGCCCGCATTGCTGAATCCGAATACGATGCCGCCAAACCCGATCGTAGACAGAATAATGGAAAGCACGTCAATTTTCGGTTTTGTAATGTCAGACACGTTCTGCATGTAGGCGATGCCGAATAAAAGAGCCAACACAAGAAACGGCAGGGAAATCCAGAAAATCCAATGCCAGTTCAAATGCTCTAACACAAGCCCTGAAAATGTCGGACCGATCGCAGGAGCGAACATGATGACAAGCCCGATCGTCCCCATTGCCGCTCCGCGCTTATGCGGCGGAAAGATGACGAGGATTGTATTAAACATCAGCGGCAGCAGCAGCCCGGTTCCTAAAGCCTGCACGATTCTCGCCGCCAAAAGAAACGGAAAGCTCGGCGCAAGCGCTGCAATCAGCGTGCCGATAATGGAAAAAGCAAGTGAAACGATAAACAGCTGTCTCGTCG
The DNA here is from genome assembly GCF_040259625.1 of Bacillus sp. B1(2022). Lineage (NCBI taxonomy): Bacteria > Bacillati > Bacillota > Bacilli > Caryophanales > Bacillaceae > Bacillus > Bacillus sp. B1(2022). The sequence continues at coordinate 146,042 of NZ_JANIFO010000006.1, read as the reverse complement.
TAAACCATTGCAAAAGCAGACCCGATACCGGGACAAGAATACCGAGAACGAGCAGATAGCCCGTCGTCAGCCACTGGACGGTCGCAGGAGTGATATGTAACTCCTTCATCAGGTCAGTCAGGGCGATATTCAGCGCCGTTTCACTGAACATGCCGATAAACCCTGCCGTCAGTAAAGAAATCATGATCGGCATGACTTTATATTGTATGGAAGGCTGAGCGTTTTCCAAAATCATTCTCCTCTCTTTCTATACGTACATGTCTCTCGTATTTTATGTCTTCAGCAGGTTCGGGATTTGTTTAGAAATATGGAGGATCGGCATTTTGTCTTTTTTGGCTAAGGACACAATGATGCCGCCTTCTATCATGGCATTTAAAACAGTGCTGATTTCCGCCGCTTTCTCATCAGAAAAACCGGCTGATCTCAATTTGCCCGCGAACAGATTCTCCCATTCCTGATAAGCGCTTTGACAGGCCTGCTGGAGCTTTTCGCTCTTTAAAGCAGTCTCGGCAGCCAGTAAACCGACAGGAAACCCTTCAAAGTTCTCCGGACATGTGAATTGGCTTGATAAGTCCTGTAAAAACGCTTGAATGCTTTCCGCAGGATCAGGATGGGCATCAAGGCTTTCTTTTATTTTCATACGGATATAATGGCTCATTTCATTGACAGCCTCAATGGCGAGCTGCTCTTTGCCGTCCGGAAAATGATAGTAAAGAGAACCTTTCGGGGCACCGCTTTCTTTAATAATCTGATTCAGCCCCGTGCCGTAATACCCCTGAAGCTGAAACAGCCTGGTTGCCGCGGCGAGGATTTTTTCACGAGAATCTCCATAGCTCATAATGTTCCCACCTTACTGATTTTTGACAAATTTAAAATATAGTGACTGGTCTATTATCTTGATTTCACATGACGGTGTCAAGGTTTTTTAACGGTTATTTTCTTCGGGAGGTTGCCTGACAAGCGCGTTGACCGGTGCGAGGAAAATCTTCATAAATAAAGAAAAGGAGAGAAAAGAATGAAAAAACAATTTATGCCCTTCATTACATTTATCACGGCTCTGCTCTTCATCGCGGCCGGCTGCTCCCAATCTCCTCAAGCGAAAGAAACACCGCCCCGGATGGCAGCCGCAGCCCCAGCGAAAAAAGACGGACTTCCGAATGTTAAAATTCTTGCCACCGGCGGCACAATTGCAGGCGCTGCTCCTTCAAAGACGTCCGCTACGGAGTACACGGCGGGGGCAATCGGAGTTGATGCCCTGATTCAGGCCGTTCCGGAGATAAAAGAGGTCGCGCATGTGAGCGGAGAACAGGTTGTGAATATCGGCAGCCAGAATATGAATAACGAGACACTGCTGAAACTTGCAAAACGGGTAAACAAGCTGCTCAAGTCTGATGATACAGACGGCATTGTCATTACACATGGAACAGACACACTTGAGGAAACCGCCTACTTTCTCAATCTGACGGTCAAAAGTGACAAGCCCGTTGTTGTCGCCGGGTCAATGAGGCCGTCCACGGCGATCGGAGCGGACGGGCCATCCAACTTATATAACGCTGTAAAAACAGCGGCTGCGCCTGATGCGAAAGGCAAGGGGACGCTTGTCGTATTAAATGACAGAATCGCTTCGGCGCGCTATGTGACAAAAACCAATACAACCGCGGCCGACACATTCAAATCGGAAGAAATGGGTTATATCGGAACAATTGCTGATGACATCTATTTTAATAACATCATGACCCGAAAGCATACGAAGGATACAGATTTCAAGATAGATAAACTTGATAAACTGCCGCAGGTCGATATTATATACGGCTATCAAAATGACGGAAGCTATCTCTTTGAAGCTGCCGTAAAATCAGGGGCGCAAGGCATTATTTTTGCAGGCCCGGGAAACGGCTCAATGTCTGATGCGGCGCAAAAAGGCGCCGTAAAGTCGGTCAAAAGCGGGCTGGCGGTCGTCCGCTCCACAAGGACGGGAAACGGAACGGTAACACCTAATCGAGAGTATGAAAAAGACCATTTGACAGCTTCAAACTCTCTCAACCCTCAAAAAGCGCGGATTCTTCTGATGCTTGCGCTGACAAAAACGCATGACCCTAAGCGGATTCAAACCTATTTCAATGAGTACTAGGAGAAGAGAACCGGGTGTTCTCTCCTTTTTTGTTATGCCGTATTAAAGCATAAGCGTGCTTTCGGGAAAGGGACGTCTTTCTCATTTTTCCGCTCTTTTTTTAATTGTTGAAAACAGTAAAAAATACACTATTTTTTCCTTTTCTTCTCTAATAGAATAAAAACTGCAAAAATATTACATAGCAGGAGGAAAGTTCATGAAACATATAAAAAGCAAAATTCTAGTTGTCCTTACAGTTTGTATGCTGTCCGTCATTTCCGTATTTGCCTTCCAGCCGACCGTATCGAAAGCCTCCTCAGGGCATAACCCTGTTGTCATGGTCCACGGAATCGGCGGGGCGTCCTTTAACTTCGCGGGAATCAAAACATACTTGGCATCCCAAGGCTGGTCAAGAAAAGAGATGTACGCCATCGATTTCTTAGACAAAACCGGAAACAACAGACACAATGCGCCGAGACTGTCCAATTACGTGAAAAAAGTGCTCAGCGAAACAGGTGCGAAAAAAGTCGATATCGTCGCGCACAGCATGGGCGGAGCCAACACGCTCTATTACATTAAAAATCTTGACGGCGGAGACAAAATCGCAAACGTCGTCACACTCGGCGGAGCGAACGGCCTTGTGACCAACCGGGCGCTTCCGGGGACTGATCCGAACCAAAAGATTTTATATACATCGATTTACAGCTCAGCGGACTTAATCGTCCTGAACCCGCTGTCACGGCTGATCGGCGGGAAAAACGTGCAGATTCACGGTGTCGGACACATCGGACTTTTGATGAACAGCCAAGTAAACGGGCTGATTAAAGAAGGTCTGAACGGCGGCGGACAAAATACAAATTAACAGTTTCAAAGCCCCGGAGAATGAGAATATCCCGGGGGCTTTTTTTCTTCCATATTCTTTTTTCGCCGTAAACCAAGCCCTCTGAAGTTATTTTTGTTAAAATAATAAAGTTATATCAGAATTCGGAGGGTTTATTGTGGGAAAAGTGAAAAGAAATGCCCCTTGCCCATGCGGCAGCGGGAAGAAATATAAAAAATGCTGCGGAAGCAAAGAAGCTGCCATTCCGGCAGACATCGCGGCAAAAGAAGCGAAACAGATTCAGGAAAGCCTAATGGAGTACGCCTTTACAGCACATAGAGACGGCATATCATCATTTATTAACCAGCACGCGTTCATTACGGAGCTGGACAGACAGACAAAAGACATCGGAGTCTTCAACCTCGGCATCTGGGGAATTTTCTTCCGTCCGCTGGCAGGCGGCAAGACGATTTTTGAAGAATATCTTCAGAAAAAAGCCGGCGGCATCAACCGCCCGAAAACACGGGAAATCGTTGAATCATGGAAAAGCATGACACCTGCCGTTATGGTGCTTGAAGATGTGAAAGAAGGAATGATTCACTTTGAAGATGTGATGACGAAAAAACAATTCAAAGTGGAAATGGACGTCAGCCAGCAGGATCTTCCGCCGGCGGGAAGCCTGATTCTCGGCTATCCAATCCACGAAGCGGAAAAAGCGGAGTTCTTCATGCAATTTACGATCTTCCCTGTGAAGCGGGCCGAAGCTCTAATCAGCAAAGTGAAAAAGGCGGCGGCCCCGGCCCTTGCGGAAGGAAAATCGCCTGAGCGCTTTATGCAGGAAAACTTCGACATTGTGCTGGCCGCTCTTTTAGGAACGGCGGAAGAGCCTGAGCAGGCTGCTGAAGAAAAACAGACAGAGTGGGCCAACGACATGGAGAAGGAAACGGCAGACGCCATTGAAAAAGGCCTGAGCGGGGATGAATACCCGGCTGAGCTGGTTCCGGCCGTAATTGATCTGTGGAAAACGTTCTGTGTCAAAAAAACACCGACGATCAGAAAGCCTGAAGCTTTCGCGGCGGCGGTCGAATATTACGTAAACAGCATTTCTCTGAACGGCGCGTCCGTTTCTCAAGCCAAGCTGGCGAAGAAGTACGGCGTCAGCGCCTCAACGATTTCCAGCCGCTATAAGGAAATCGAGGGTGCTCTCACGGATGAAGCCGAACGCTTCGCCGCAGCTCTGACATCTTAATACACAGCCAAAAAAACCTTGAAGGGCAAACGCTTTTCAAGGTTTTTTCTGTAGAGAGGCTCTCAGGCAGGATAATTCTTACCGTCTATCTAATACTAAACAGAGCGATAAAAGGAAGGGAGCCTGAGCCATGGATGAGACACGTACGCTGGGCAGGACGGATTTACGGGTAAAGCGTATCGGTTTTGGCGCAAATGCGGTCGGAGGACATAATCTGTTTCCGAATCTTAATGATGAAACGGGAAAAGAACTCATCCGCACAGCATTGGACGGCGGCGTCAATTTTATTGATACGGCGTTTATATACGGTTTGGGGCGTTCCGAAGAGTTAATCGGTGAAGTTGTCGCAGAGCGCGGCGTGCGGGACAGCCTCGTGATTGCGTCAAAAGGCGCGCATAAAGAAGTCAACGGACAAATCGAGCTGGACAACAGCCGTGAATTTCTCCGGAGTGAGGCGGAAAACAGCCTGAAGCGGCTGAAAACAGACGTGATTGATTTGTATTACGTCCACTTCCCTGACGGCAAAACACCGCTCTCCGAAGTGGCGGGCACGCTAAAAGAACTGAAGGACGAAGGGAAAATCAGAGCAATCGGCGCGTCCAATCTCAGCTTCCGGCAATTGCAGGAGTTTAACGCCGACGGCTATTTAGAGGTTTTTCAATCGGAATATTCACTGATTCAGCGTGAGGCGGAGCATGATCTGCTGCCTTATTGTGAAAAGAACGGCATTTCCTTTATTCCTTATTTCCCGCTTGCTTCCGGCTTGCTGACGGGAAAGTTTACAAAAGACACAGTCTTTGAGGACAGCCGAAAGAACAGGCCGCCGTTTCAGGGAGAAGCTTTTCACCAAAATCTGGAGCGAGTGGATAAGCTTCGGGCCGTTGCGGAGGAAAAAGGGGCGCAGACAGCGCATATCGCACTCGCGTGGCTTCTGTCGCAGCCGGCAGTGGATGCGATCATTCCCGGAGCCAAACGCCCCGACCAGCTGAAACACAATCTGGACGCGCTTAATGTGCAGTTAACCGAGGATGAGGTTCAATATATCAGTGACATCTTTAAGTGAAAATAAAAAAAGGAAATAGCCTGCGCTATTTCCTTTCTTGTTGTCAGGACGTTTTCAAAAACGCTTCTGTCAATCCTTCCAGATCGGCGTCTGTATCCAGATACCACTGGCCGCGGGCGTTTTTCTTCATCTCAATTTCTCTTGTAACAGAAGAAGAAGCCGGTTTCAGGAGCATAAACTCTTCCGGATAGACAGAAAGCAGGTGGCTGACAATTTCGTTTTCATCAGCATCAGGGTGCTTTCCGGCATAGTCTTGCACGCGGTCTTGCAGCTGGCCCGCAAGGGGAGACATATCAAGCGGCGTCACTTTTGCTTCAAGGACGGCTTTTTTGCCTGACATGGATTTGGTATGCACCTTGAGCTCTGTGTTATCCCGAAGCGCTGATGACATGGCGTCAATAATAGCGGAAATGGCTTTTGAGTCCGCCTGTTCTTGTGAAATGCCTGCAGAAGCGATAAAGCTGGCTTTCGCCGATTCCTGATATGCGGCGGCCGTCATTTTTTCATTTACACCGGTCAGGCGGGTGAAATCTTTATTGTGCTTGCCGTACAGCATCACATCAATGTATGCGGATAATGCGTCCGCCGGGTCAGGTTTTGCGTTGGAGGCTGTGCCTTTGACTTTCAGTTTATAAGATAAAGGCTTCGCGTCTTTTGCCTGCGGCTGATATACCAATTCATAGGATTTGCCTTCGTCAGCCGTGAAGTACAGATTGCCCGTCACTGTCTTACCCGCATGAAGCGTGCCGCTCTGCATCAAGTCTTCCTTATCGGCCTTGGCTGTTTTCGCGTCATCCTGATAAAGCGAGAAGTCGCTGCTTTTGACGGTAAGCGGGTCTTTGCCCGTATTTTTGACGGTGACCGTTACTTTCAGCGCGGCCGGATGTTCAGTATCGTCTGAAGCGGCCCATGCTGTCTCTTTTATTTTCACTTTCGCCGTGCTGCTTTCCTGGCCGCCGCTCGTTTCGCTGCTGCACGCGGCGGTAAATGCCGTGAGAAGCAGAATGAAAAACACGGCGCTCATTTTTTTGATGGACATCTGGTTTACCCCCTGTTGTTAATGATTAATTCGATAGTCATGAAGATGGACAGGTTAATTATACTAGTTTTGTATAAAAGAGTCTTGGTAATCATCAATCTTTTTGGAAGAAAAGGAAGTGTTATGATGAATAAAGAAGAATTGAAACAGCTGGCTCTCCGAATCGGAAACGTACCTGCCCGCTACGAGAGTAATGTGGAAGAATACCGGGAAGATGAGGTTCTGTTTTGGTGGGAAGATAAGAATGATCCGGAAGCCGGCATCATGGTCGAATTAGACCGGGACGGAAAACTGAAATACTTATCCCGTCCGGCTTTCCAGACTGATCTGCCGGCTCTTTCGGAATCGGACATAAAAAAACGGATGCGGGCGTTTTTAGAAACCCATCGTCCTGGGGCATTGGCTGAGTTCGAATTGGAAAACAGCGGCTCCGCCAATGATGGCGATGTGAGATATTCCTATGTTCAGATGGCTGACGGTCTGCCGCTTCCGCTGACCGGGTTTTACATCGACCTGGCTGTGACAGGGGAAGTAACCGGCTTTTCTTACCATGGGAAGGCCGATGATCTGTTAAGACCGGAGACAATTGCGGACAAGCGGGAAGCATTGGCTCACTTTGTCAAACATATTGAAGCAGAGCTGTTGTTCACCGTCCTGCATCAGTCCGTCTATGTGCAGGGGGATGACAAGCCCCATCTCGTCTATCAAATCGTGTCTCCGACGCGGCCGATATCGGCCGACCTGAAGGAAGAGAATGCAGAATTAGACGAATATGAAGAGCTGGAAGACGACACGCGGCCGTATGTCCCGATTTCACGCCCTGCACCTGAAGCGGAAAAGATGAGCATCAATGACATGATCGGGCTGCACGACGGTTTTTATAAAGAGAGGGAAAGCGATCTTGGAGAGGGCTGTATCGGCGTTGCCTGGCGTCCTGAAAAAACAAAATCCGTACGGGAAGATAAAAGCTTTGAAAGTCTGTTTAAAGAACGGAATGAACACGTATTGAAAACAATGCATGATAAAGAATCGGGCCGGCTCACTGGGGTGATGTCATTTATAAAAGTTGAAGGCGAACCGAGGTTTTCCGAGGAAGAATGCCATCACATGGCCATTCGCTTTTTATTCGCCATGTTTCCGGAAGCGGATCAGTATTTCCGGGTTCAATATGATGAGCCGGATGATGAAGGAGAAAACGTGGGACTTACATATAAGGCTTGTTCGGGCGGCGTTGATTTGCGATTCGGAGAGGGGAGAATCTGTGTCAGCAAAAAGACGGGTCTTGTCACTGTATATATGCCGCCGGAAATTGATCCGAAAGAGCTCCAGGAAATCGATCCCGTTCCTTCATTGACAATGGAAGAGGCGAAAGACGCGATCCGCCGGGCCATCAAAGCCGAGCTCGCTTGGGATCGTTGTTACGATGACGACAGCTGCGGAAAAGTGTACAGGCTCGTATACAAGCCGGTTTTCCCGCTGTTTATTGAGGCTCATACAGGGGAAGCGATCACGAGTTTAATAGGCTGAAAGTCAAGGGCGTTCGTCCCGGGGCTTTCACGGGGAATGTGACATTTGTATGAAAAAGAGCCGCTCTGAATACGGCTCTTTTCCCTCTTTGCTAAAAATAGACACATAAAAGGCACTTTCTTCCCTTTAAAAGGATAAGGACGTTTTTATATAATAAAAAACAGTTCTTTTTTATACACTCTTCTGAAAGGATGACCCCATTGCTGAAAGAACATCTGAGAAAAAAAGCGCTGGAAATCGGGAACATACCGCCGGACTATGAGCTTGAAATAGAAGATTATGATGAAAAACAAAAAACGAAAGCCTATTATATATGGAAAGATCGTAACCAGCCGGATAAAACGGTCACGATTGAGCTGGGCGACGACGGATCTTTGCTTACCTATTCACGCAACGACTGTCCAGGTTCAGACATGCAGCTGTCAGACGCCGAATTAAAGCTGACGGCTCTTCGGTTTGCGGCGAGACACCGCCCGCTTACTTTTATGAATTTCATCTTTCAGGCGAGGGAAGAACGCAATGGGTGCATCCGATTTATCTATACAAAAAAAGTGCTCGGCCGGCCGCTTCCCGATTCAGGTTTTTTCGTTGATGTAAGCAGGAGCGGCTTCGTCGTGCAGTTTATCTATTACGGGGATAAGGGTGAAGCGCCCGTCCCGGAAACATTCGTCGATCGGGAAAAAGTCGTCTCGCATTACATGAGTGTGCTGACATTCAGTCTCGTCTATGATGTGGTCAATTTTGAGAAAATACCGCGTCTCGTCTATGAACCGATTCTGCCGGCTTACAGCTATCCGGCCGGTGAAGATGATATCGTGCCGGATCAGCAGCTTTGCGAAGACAGGAATGAGCCGGCAAAACCGCTTCCCGCGTTTGAACATAAACGGGAAATCAGCCTGGATGAATTAATGGGGTTTACCGCGGATATGGTTCAGACGCGCCGGCGCGATCTCGGGGATGAGATCGGAACGACATGGCGGAAAGGGTCGGTTCCGGAACGGAAAGATTTGAGTATCGAAAGCTATTTTGAAAGCAGCAACAAAAATACAATGAAGATGAAAACGGACAAAAAGACAGGGAAAATGACAGCCTTTAAATCTTTTATTGAGCATCAGGGCCCGGCCTTTTATTCTGCGGAAGAGTGTGAGGCCGTCGCGCTTCAATTTTTATACAAGCTTTATCCGAGAGCGGACGAGTTTTTTAAAATGAACCCGCTGAAAACGGACGGAAGGGGCAGGTTCCGCTTCCATTTTTCCATATGGCATCAGGATATTCCGCTGCGGTTCGGCGCTGCGAGAATACTTGTCAGTCCCGTAACGGGGCTTGTGGAAGCTTACATGGCGCCTGACATTGACCCGGAGCAGCTGGAGAAGATCAATCCGGTGCCGGCCGTTACTCCCGAAGAAGCAAAGGCCGCTTTTTTATCCGATTTCCATCTGCGGCTGGAGTGGCAGCGCGATTTTACGCCGTCCGGCAATGAAGGATATAAGCTTGTGTACAGGCCTGTCTATCCTCCGTACATTGATGCGCAAAAGCGAAAAAAGAAAAGGTTTTATTAGCCAGGGATCATTTGTAAATGAGGATAATCTTTAAAGCCTCTCCAATCGCCTCCCCAATCAAAACCGAGCGTTTTGGCAATCGATACGACCTCAAGCCAATCGGGCGTGCCGTTTCGGTTTCCGTCGTACGTCATATCCCAAATCAGGCTTCCATCCTTTTTTTGCAGGGCGAAGTCGATCGCAAGGCCGTAATTGTGGTAAGATTCCCCGCCTTTTGCGTAGGTGACGATATTTCCTTTTTTTGAACGTCCTTGACGGTACAATTCGTTTTGTTCCTCAATTGATCTGAAACCCTCTGTGATAACGACGGTGATGCCTTTTTTCAGAGCGGCCGTCTGCAATAGCTCCGCATTCTGTTTCACGAGCGGATGAAGAGCGCTTGGAATGGCTCTGTCTTGTAATGCCGTCTGCGGCCTCAATTCTTTCTGCACATAGGAAAAACATAGGTCTGCGGAAAAGAAGAGGATCAAAAGCAGTGCAATTCTGACTGGTCGTTTCATGGTGAATTCTCTCTTTCTTTAATTGATTAAAATCTTTGTTTGCTCACTGCCATAAATTTGCTATGATAAAATATAACATAATTAGTAGCCGGAGGAAGGAGGCAAATCTATGAAATCCAAGATTCCATCTGAAGAAGTGGCCGTAAAGATGAATGAATGGTATAAGCTGATCCGCGCGTTTGAAGCCGATCAAGCTGAAGCGCTGAAGCGGGAGATTCAATATGAACTCGAAGATATGGAAGAGAACCAGGATTTATTGTTGTATTTTTCATTGATGGAATTTCGGCACCGCATCATGCTGGATAAATTAAAACCCATGAAAGACGGCGACTGCCAGCCTCCGTTCTCTGAAATGCTCACTGAGATTGAGATGAACCAGCAAAAGCTGACCGGCTTACTGGAATATTATTTTTACTATTTCAGGGGAATGTATGAATTTAAGCAGAAAAACTTCATCTCAGCGATTTCTCATTATAAGCGGGCTGAGGAAAAGCTTGAATATGTGGAAGATGACATAGAGAAAGCCGAGTTTCTGTATAAAATTTCTGAGGTGTACTATCACATCAAGCAGACTTTCTTTTCGATGAATTACGCGGGGCAGGCGCTTGATATTTACAAGAAATATGAATTATACGGAATGAGAAGGGTGCAGTGCAAATTTATCATTGCCGGAAATCTGATGGACGCTCAGCAGCATAAAAAAGCGCTGGAATACCTCGAATGCGCCTTGGAACACGCGGAGCGGCTTGATGATCAATATATGATTGCTGCGGCCTATTATAATATCGGGCACTGTATGTACAGTCTGGGTGACTTTTGCAAGGCGGCGGAGGATTTTGAACGGGCGGCTGCCGGATTTGAAGCACACAGCTTCCGGCAGGTCATCCAGGCTGTTTTTTCACTCACGCATATCTACTTTAAAACGGAAAAATACAGTGAAGCCGCCGCCAGCTGCGCGCGGGGCATGAGAAGCGCGGCGGAGTGGGAAGATGAGATCTATATGACGAAATTCCGTCTGATTAAAGAGCTTTATCAGGGGGAAGGCGGACAGGATTCGCTCAAAGAGTATTTTGACATTCTGGAATCAAAAGAGCTGTTGGCTGACACAGAGGAGCTGCTTCAGGACGCGGCTCATTTCTTTCATAAACGGGAGAACTACAAAGCGGCATCTTATTTTTTCAGCAGGCTTGTCGGCGTGCAAAAAAGGCTGCAAATGAACAACTACGCATAATGAAAAAAAGAACGAGGGAGCTTCGGCTTCATCGTTCTTTTTATGATCTCTTTTGTTTTCGGCCGATCAAAACCGGGTACATGCTCTGTATTAACATCAGGGAGGAAAAGAGACAATGTATCAGGATTTACAGGGAAAAACAGCAATCGTAACAGGTTCTTCGAAAGGAATCGGAAAAGCCATTGCCGAACGCTTCGGCAAGGAGCGGATGAATGTGGTTGTGAACTACCTCGGTGATTCCGCCGGAGCGGAAGAAGCGGCGGACATCATTGAGAAAGCGGGAGGCAGAGCCGTCACCGTAAAAGCCGATGTATCCTCAGAAGAAGGGATTCAGGCGCTGTTTGATGCCGCCCAGGAGCATTTCGGGGGTGTGGACGTGATGGTCAACAATTCCGGCTTTAACGGGGCCGAAGCGATGCCCCATGAAATGAGCCTGGAGGATTGGCAAAAGGTCATCGACGTCAACGTGACCGGCACCTTTTTGGGGGCGAAAGCGGCACTGAAACATATGCTCGAGCGCGGCAAAAAAGGAACGGTCTTAAACATATCGAGCGTTCATCAGCAAATACCGCGTCCTGAAAACGTGCAGTACTCGGCATCCAAAGGCGGGATCAAAATGATGACGGAAACGATGGCGCTCAATTACGCAGACAAAGGCATCCGGGTGAATGCCATCGCTCCCGGCACGATCGCCACGGAGTCCAATAAGGATCTGGAAGATGAAACACATAAACAGGCCCAGCTGAAAAAAATTCCGATGAACGCCTTCGGAAAACCGGAAGAAGTCGCCGCGGCCGCCGCATGGATGGTGTCGGAAGAAGCGAGTTACGTGACCGGAACAACACTTTTCGTCGACGGAGGCATGACGCTTTATCCGTCTCAGCTGGAAAGTTAAAAGAGGAGGGGAAACCTTCTCTTTTTTGTTTAGGGAAGGATTATAAAGGAAATGGTTCTCTAAAAAACAGGAGGGGCCGCAAGATGGCGAATGACTGGTGGAAAGACGCCGTTGTCTATCAAATCTATCCGCGAAGCTTTCAAGATACGAACGGCGACGGTATAGGCGACCTGCGGGGGATTATCGCGCGTCTCGATTATATAAAAGAACTTGGCGCTGATGTGATATGGATCTGCCCGATTTACCCGTCGCCAAACGTCGATAACGGCTACGATGTGACGGATCATCAAGCGATTATGGAATCTTACGGAACGATGGAGGACTTTCACGATCTGCTTACAGAATGCCGCAGCCGCGGATTAAAGCTTGTGATGGATTTCGTCTTAAATCATACCTCCACGGAGCATCCTTGGTTCAAAGAGGCGGAAATGAATCCGGACAGCAAATACCGCGATTATTATATTTGGCGGCCGGGCACCGCGGACGGCCCGCCGACCGATTGGGTGTCGGATTACGGACAATCCGTCTGGCAGTACGAAGAACATACGGGCGAATATTACCTGCATATGAACGCCGTCAAACAAGCCGATCTGAATTGGGAAAATCCCGAGGTTCGGCAATCAGTATACGAGATGATGAGATTTTGGCTCGATAAAGGTGTGGACGGATTGCGTATAGACCAGCTCCATCTTCTGTCAAAAAAAGAATATTTGCCGCCATATGAAGATTACATCGCCCGCCGGGCCGATCCGAAGCCTTTTCGGCCAAACGGGGCACGGATACACGATTACTTAAAAGAAATGACGAAAGAGGTATTTTCCAAATATAACGTGATGTCGGTCGGTGAGGCCGGATCAGTGACGCCTGAAGAAGGGCTGGTCTACACGGGAACCGATGAGCATGAACTGAATATGATTTTTCATTTTCAGCATATGGAGCTTGATCAAAAGCCGGGCCAAGAGCATTGGGATGTAAAACCGCTTGAGCTGTCCGATTTGAAGAAAGTGCTCACAGACTGGCAGGAAAAACTGGAACATCAAGGCTGGAATACGCTGTATTGGTGCAATCATGACCAGCCCCGGATCGTATCCCGTTTCGGAGACGAAGGCACATACCGCAAAGCATCCGCCAAAATGCTTGCCGTCCTGCTTTATTTCATGAAAGGCACGCCGTACATTTACCAGGGGGAAGAAATCGGCATGACAAACGCTCCGTTTGACAGAATAGAGGATTATCAAGATATTCAGACCGTCAATATGTATCATAAAAGGGTATTTGAAATGGGCCGCAACAGGGAAGAAGTCATGGCGTCTATTATGGCGAAAAGCCGTGACCATGCCCGTACACCGATGCAGTGGGACGGCAGCAAGAATGCCGGGTTTACGGAGGGCGAACCGTGGCTCGCGGTCAATCCCAATTACAAAACCGTCAATGCGGCCGAGGCTCAGGATGATCCCGATTCTGTATTGAACTTTTACAAAAAACTGATCCGCCTGCGAAAACAGTATGCTGATGTCATAAAAGGCAGCTACACGCTGCTGCTTCCTGATGACCCGCAGCTGTTTGTATATGAAAGACAAGCAAACGGACAAAAGCTCATCTCCATCAGCAACGTATCGAAAGAAGAAGCCGTCTTTTATTGGCCTGATGGCTCCAAACCTGAAAGCGCCGAGCTTCTTCTCAGCAACTATGAAAATGGCGGCGCGGAATCCCGCATCACATTCCGTCCTTATGAAACAAGAGTTTATCTGCTTGCCTGATATGTGATAGGACGCCCCCGTCCATACATGGCGGGGGCTTTTTAGGTAAATTGGATATCAATTTAGAAAAAAATATCTTGCAAAACGTAATTACTTCGTTTTATTATGGTATAGGTAACAAATGAACGAGAAAGTACGCTTTGGAAATCGTCATCATTCTGATTTACAGAACAGGGGGGAAACGGCTTGTTTAAAAAATGGAGCGGAATCATTGTCATTGCGGCATGCTTTTTAATTGCGGCGGGCTGCGGCAATTCATCTTCAAAAGGTTCGTCAGGTTCTTCAAAAAGCGGCAAATTGCACGTCGTGACGACCTTTTATCCTATGTACGAATTCACGAAACAAATTGTCAAAGACAAAGGCGATGTAGACATTCTCATCCCGTCTTCGGTCGAACCCCATGATTGGGAGCCGACGCCGAAGGATATCGCCGGCATTCAAAACGCCGATCTTTTCGTATACAACAGCGAATATATGGAGACATGGGTTCCTTCAGCGGAAAAAAGCATGGGCTCTGATCATGCGAAGTTTGTAAAGGCGTCGAAAGGAATTGACTTACTCGAAGGTTCGGATGAAGAGGAAGAGGAACATGGACACGGCGGTCATGACCACAGCCACAGCATGGACCCTCACGTGTGGCTCAGCCCGGTTCTTGCGCAAAAAGAGGTCAAAACCATTACGGCGCAGATCGTAAAACAGGACCCGAAGAATAAAGAATACTATGAGAAAAATAGTAAAGAATATATTGCAAAACTGCAGGATCTTGATAAACTATACCGTACAACATTAAATAAAGCGGCGAAAAAAGAATTGATCACACAGCACGCGGCATTCAGCTATCTCGCCAAAGAATACGGCTTAAAACAAGTCGCGATTGCAGGCCTTTCTCCTGAAGAAGAGCCGAGTGCGGCCAAACTGGCGGATCTCAAAACGTTTGCCAAACAGCATGATGTGAAGATCATCTACTTTGAAGAAGTTGCATCGCCTAAAGTTGCAGATACGCTTGCCGGTGAAATCGGCGCGAAAACGGAAGTGCTCAATACACTGGAAGGTTTAAGCCAAAAAGAACGGGATAAAGGCATCGGTTATATCGACATTATGGAGAAAAACCTTGATGCACTGAAAGATTCGCTATTGGTTAAATAACATAGTGTGCGCCGCGGGGTGCACACTATTTCTATGCGGGAAAGGAAGGTCAGCATGAATCTCGTTACATTACAGGATATCGTTTTTGGTTATTCGCATACACCCGTGCTTGACGGCGTGTCGCTGGAAATCAAAAGCGGCGAATTCGTCGGCATTACAGGACCGAACGGCGCGTCAAAATCGACGCTGATGAAAGTCATGCTCGGCATGCTCAGACCTTGGGAAGGAACGGCCGAGATCAGTAAAAAAAACGCAGCCGGAAAACGCCTGACAATCGGCTATGTTCCGCAGCAGATTTCTTCATTTAACGCAGGATTCCCAAGCACGGTTCTGGAGCTTGTGCAATCAGGCCGTTATACGAAGGGAAAATGGTTTAAACGATTGAACGAAACGGATCACCACGAGGTGGAAAACGCGCTGAAGATGGTGGAAATGTGGGATTTCCGCCACCGGAAAATCGGCGATTTATCCGGCGGACAGAAGCAGAAAATCTGCATTGCGAGAATGCTTGCGAGCAATCCGGATCTGCTGATGCTTGATGAGCCGACAACCGCGGTTGATTATGAAAGCAGACAGGGTTTCTACGAATTTATGCACCATCAGGTGAAAAATCACAACCGCACCGTCGTCATGGTGACACACGAACAAAACGAAGTACAGCAGTATCTGGATAAAGTCATACGGCTTGAAAGGGGGGAAAAAGGCGGATGGAAATGTTTGACTTGGAATTCATGCGACGAGCTTTTCTAGCGGGAAGCATGATCGGAATTATGGCGCCGATATTAGGCGTATATCTCGTGCTGAGAAGACAGGCGCTGATGGCGGATACGCTGTCTCATATTTCATTGTCGGGCGTGGCCATCGGTTTTTTTCTCAGTACCAATATTACGGCGGCGAGCATCGTTGTCGTCACGATCGGAGCGATCGGCATTGAATACATGCGGCGGGCGTACCGTACATATTCCGAGGTATCTATCGCAATCTTAATGGCGGCCGGGCTGTCGTTTGCGATGTTTCTGATCAGCCTGTCAAAAGGCGGCGCGTCGATGAGCATCGATCAATATTTATTTGGATCGCTTGTCACGGTCAGCCAGCAGCAGGTCTATATTATCGGAGGCATTACCCTGCTGATTCTGCTTTATTTCATTATATTAAACAGACCGCTCTATCTGCTTACTTTTGACGAGGCGACGGCGAAGACATCAGGCATTAACACAAACCTCCTGTCAATGTCATTCAGCATCGTGACGGGGCTGGCGATTTCGGTCATTATTCCGATTATCGGCGTGCTGCTCGTTTCCGCGCTCCTCGTACTGCCCGCGGCTTTTGCAATCCGTATCGCCAAAGGGTTTAAATGGGTGTTTGCGGCAGCCATTATTATTTCTCTTTTCAGTGTGTTCATGGGGCTGACGTCTTCGTACCAGCTCGGAACGCCTCCGGGGCCGTCAATCACTTTACTGTTAATCATTCTGCTTCTGCTCGGGTTTACGCTGCAGGGGATTTGGAATGCGTTTAAAAAAGGAAAAGAACGAAAAAACCGCCGTTAAGCGGTGCAGCAGTCTCATCTGCTGCTCCGTTTGACGGCTTTTTTTTACAGAAATAAATCAGCGAGACGTTCATATGACTCTTTTTTTGCTTCGAAATCAAAGACGTTGCACAGCACCATCATCTCTTTTGTCTGATACCGCTCGGAAAGTTCAAGCAGACGGCGTTTCACTGCGGCAGGAGAGCCGATCACCATCCGCTTCCTGTTTTCTTCTATCTGTTTACGATCCTCCGGCGAATACGGATAAGCCTGCGCTTCTTCCACACTCGGCACGCGGCTGTCGGCGCCTTTTCCGACACGAAGAAGCCATAAATCCTGGCTTAAGGCGAGTTCTTCCGCTTTCTCATCCGTAGCCGCGCATATGACGAAAATGGCACAGAGCGAGGCGGGAGCGGAAAAATGGGCGGAGGCCCGGAAATGGTCCCGATAGATCTGAAAAGCTTTTTCCCCGCGTTCCGGATTAATGAAATGGCCGAAGACATAGCCCGCACCTTGAAGAGCGGCGCGTCTGGCGCTGTTTTCCCCGAGGCCGAGCACCCAAAGCTGCGGGGCTGTTTCAATCAAAGGCGCTGTTTTTATTCCTGCATAAGCATGGTCCGAGGGAACCGAATCTGTCAGAAAGGATGATAAATCCTGAAGCTGCCTGTTGAACTCGGTCATGCTTTTCTTTACCCCGTCTGTGAGGGCGAGCCGGATTTTCGTTGTACCGCCCGGCGAGCGTCCGACCCCAAGGTCAATCCGGTTCGGGTGCAGCGCCTCAAGCTGACGGAAAGTTTCCGCGACTTTATAAGGGCTGTACTGCGGCAGCAGCACGCCGCCTGATCCGACACGGATGGACGTTGTGGCTGCGGCGGTATGAGCGATCATAATTTCCGGCGAAACGCTTGTGAGCCCTCTTGTGCCGTGATGCTCGGCAAACCAGTACCGCTTATAGCCCCATCCTTCACTGAGGCGGGCGAGCTCCGCTGAACGGCGGAGCGTCTCGTGCGGCCCGTTTCCTTTGGATACGGGCGCCTGATCAAGTATGCTTAAATCAATCACTCGTCTGCCCCTTTCCTGACATGTATTGATACAAGGATAGGAAAAATGTTCAGTCTTCGTCAATTTCTTTGTTTTCTCTATTCTCTCCGGAAAGAAGGAGAATATAGGAAGTAATTTTTCGCCGTTTTTCGCCAAAAATTCTTATGTTTTATGAAACTTTGATATAATAAAAGACGTATATCTTAATAAACACCGGGATTCTTGTCCCGGAATTTAGTAAAAATGCGCACTTGCGGCGTGCTTAGCGGCACCCTTACAGAATAGGAGTGAATCATATGGCGATCTCTTTACAAAAAGGACAGCGGATTGATTTAACAAAAGGAAAAGCCGGTCTGTCAAAACTGCTGGTCGGACTCGGCTGGGACCCTGTATCATCCGGGGGCTTTTTCGGAAAGCTGTTCGGCGGAGGCGGTGCCAATATCGACTGTGACGCTTCCGTACTGATGCTTGAAAATGATAAAATGACAGACAGTAAAAACGTCATCTATTTCGGCAATCTGAAAAGCCGATGCGGCGGTGTCGTACACACGGGTGACAACCTGACGGGAGAAGGCGACGGCGATGATGAACAAATTCTCGTCGATTTGGCGAAAGTCCCCGCTCAGATTAATAAACTTGTGTTTGTCGTCAATATTTACGACTGCGTCAGACGAAAACAGGACTTCGGCATGATTCAAAACGCGTTTATCCGCGTCGTTGATCAGGCTAACCGCGAAGAACTGGTGACTTACAATTTAAGAGATAACTATTCAGGCAGAACGAGCCTGATCGCGGCTGAAATCTACCGCGAGGACGGCGAGTGGAAATTCGCTGCGATAGGTGAAGGCACAAACGATACGAAAATCGGCGATATCGTTAACCGATACGCCTAAACGAAAAAAAGGAGAGTGCACACATGGCAATTTCATTGGCAAAAGGACAAAAAGTAGATTTGACTAAAACAAATCCGGGTCTTTCTAAAGTCGTTGTCGGCCTTGGCTGGGATACAAACAAATACGACGGCGGACATGATTTTGATTTAGATTCCAGCGTCTTTCTATTAAATGAAGCAGGAAAATGCGCGTCGCCTGATGATTTCATTTTCTATAATCAGCTTGAAGGCGGAAACGGCTCTGTCGCACATTCAGGCGACAACCTGACAGGCCAGGGCGAAGGCGATGACGAAAGCGTAAGAGTCAACCTGAGCGCGGTGCCCGCGGCTATTGACAAAATTTCATTCGTCATCACGATTCATGAAGCGGAAGCGCGCGGCCAAAACTTCGGACAAGTTTCCAACGCGTTCGTGCGCATTGTCAATGAAGAAACAAATGAAGAGCTGATCCGCTACGATCTGGCTGAAGATTTCTCAATTGAAACAGCCATTATCGCAGGGGAGCTTTACAGACATAACGGCGAATGGAAATTTTCCGCGATCGGCTCAGGCTACCAAGGCGGACTGGCCCGTATTGCGACAGATTACGGCCTGCAAATCGGCTGAACCATATCAAACACAGAAGGGAGAGACGGCACATGGCTATTCAATTGGCGAAAGGACAGCGTGTTGATCTGACAAAAACGAACCCCGGCCTTACAAAAGCGGTGATCGGTTTAGGCTGGGATACGAACAAGTACTCCGGAGGGCATGACTTTGACCTTGACGCGTCGGCTTTTCTTGTCGATGCCCATGACAACTGTGTAAATGATCTTGATTTTGTTTTCTACAATAACCTGGAACACCCAAGCGGGGGCGTCATCCATACGGGAGACAACCGGACGGGCGAGGGCGAGGGAGACGATGAACAAATTATCGTCGACTTCTCAAAAATACCCGCAAATATTGAAAAGATCGGCATCACCGTCACGATTCATGATGCGGAAGCGCGCGGCCAAAATTTCGGACAAGTTTCGAACGCGTTCGTGCGCGTCGTCGATGAAAACAGCCAGAATGAACTGCTTCGTTTCGATTTAGGAGAAGACTTCTCGATTGAAACGGCGGTTGTCGTTTGTGAGCTTTACCGACATGGGGCTGAGTGGAAGTTTAACGCCATCGGCAGCGGGTTTTCCGGCGGTCTGGCATCACTTTGCCGGAATTACGGCTTGCAGGTGTAAGCAGGAAATTACCGTTTTACTAAATAGGAGGAAAAAACTTGGATTTTCTACATCATATTATGTCGACCTACGCTTCCTTTTTTGATTGGAAAATGTGGGGTGAGGTGCTGACTGACCCTGTATCATGGGGGCTGATCGGTTCCTTGGTTCTGCTGGAAGGGCTGCTGTCGGCCGACAATGCGTTAGTGCTTGCGGTGATGGTAAGGCATCTGCCTGAAAAACAGCGGAAGAAAGCATTAACATACGGATTGTTCGGGGCATATATTTTCCGTTTTATCTTTATCGGGATCGGAATGCTGCTCATTAAGTTCTGGTGGATTAAAGTGCTTGGCGCGCTGTACCTGGCTTGGCTCGTCATTAAGCATTTCTGGATCGGAGAAGGTGATGACGATACGGAAGGCATGAAGAAAAATTCATGGATGGTCCGTACGTTCGGAATTTTCTGGGCCACTGTCGTTTCAGTTGAGTTAATGGATTTGGCCTTCTCTGTTGACAGCATCCTGGCCGCGTTTGCGGTATCGGAAAAAGTGTGGGTGCTCTTGATCGGCGGTATGCTTGGCATTCTCATGATGCGTACAGTCGCAAAAGTATTCCTTGTTTTAATTGATAAAATCCCTGAGCTTGAAAATACGGCTTTTGTGCTGATCGGGATTATCGCCGTGAAAATGGCGGCGAGCGCCTTTGATTATGAAATGCCGCACGTGGTGTTCTTCGGAATCATCATCGCTGCGTTTGTGGTAACGTTTATTATCCACTATTTCAACAAACAAAAGCAGGTTCAGGAGCAAACGGCTGCATCTAAAGAAGAATAAAACAAAAAAGGAGGGAGAGTTCATTTCCTTCCTTTTTTGTACCGATCATGAAGAGAAAGGAGGAAAATGATGAGGCAGGAAGAATTGGTGATCCGAAAGGCAGAGCCGGAAAACGATGACTGGGAAACGTTTCTGCTGCGGCCGCTGCCGGAACGTCCCGGTTACGAGCGGGAAAACGGGCTGGCGTTTACCCGGCTTGCCGTCCGGATTTTGGGCACTCCTTATGATGAGACGGAGTATTACAATAAGCTTTTCGAGCTGTCTTCTCATGAAAACATCCATGTGTTAAGCGAGACGCTGGATAAGACCATCGCGCCTGAAACGTTTCAGGCGCTCCAGCACATCCATTCGGTCAATCAAAAAGAGAAAGGGCTTTCGGTTTCCAGATTTGTCGCGTTTCTCGATGGGGGCAGGCTGCTTGCCAAACACGCTGATCCGCTTATGCACCGCCGGCTGAGAACCGCGTTTATGACGCTTTTGGAAACCTTTGCGGACCGGCATGAAAACGGGCTGAATCATCCCGATTTCAGGCGTGTGCTCTTGGATGTGTCAAAGTTTTCGCTGAACCACCTGAATCCATGGCTCGAACAAGCCGATATAGAGCGTGAGATGCCGAGGGTGGTGTGGTATGGAGACGCTACCAAAAGCCAGCTCTATTTTCTCTATTATCTCATGCTGATCGGCTGTGACGTCCTATTGTTTCATCCGGCTGCGGAAGATCCGTTCAGCTTGATTGATCCGGATGAGGAACTCAGCTTTGTGATAAAGCTCCCCGCAACAGGCGGCCTTGAGCCATTCCCGAAAGAAAAGCCGGACAGAACGTCCACGACGGCCTACCGGTCAACGAAAGAAATTGAGCATGTGCTGAACCATGAGGAATCTATGATGTATAAGCCTTGGCAGTTCAGGGATCATACCCCGCAGTCCGTGACATTAAAAACGACGTATGATGAGTTATTTCTCATTGCGAAGGAGCGGGCGTTTATCCGGCCGCAATTTAAAGCGGACAGGGAGCGGGTGGCCGTTCCGAACCTTTTTGCGAAAGTGATGGGGGTTTCCAAAGATACGAAAGAATATTGGAATAGACTCCATACCGCCGCAGACTATCAGGAGACACACATGATCCGCAGTTTTCCGTTTACGGAAGAGCTGAAAGCCAACTACCAGTATCACTACAGTCAGGTTTTGAACGAAGAAGGAGCGATTGACGCGGACAGGCTGAAAAGAAGCAACATCTGGCAGTACAAGCATCTCCCGTCAGGCGTGCAGAACGCCATCGCCAATGTGATTTCTGACATGTGCAGAAACCCAGGGCTGAAGGCTTTGCCCGGGGAGCAGGCAAGGGATGCCGCAATCTATTTGTTCCGCCAGGCGACGAACCTGCCCGCTTCGCTGCTGCAATTGATTCAGACGTTTGATTACGCCCAAACCGTTCCGAAACTCGTTTTATATCATACGGAACAAAATGGCGAACTCACACGTTCTGACGCCGCCGCTCTGTTGTTTTTAAATAAATTCGGCGTCGATATCATCTTGTATAATCCGCCGGGGCATCAAGACATTGAGCATTATATTGAAGAAAGCCAATTTGATGTCCATTGGCTGGAGGACATGGTATTTCGGCAGGAATATAAGGAGCCGTCACTCGTAAGAAAGCTGTTTAGAACCATTACGCAAAAGCAGGGAGAGTAAATAAACATGACAGAAAATCAAAATCCGCTTGTTCTTGATAAAAATGAAGAGATTTCTGAACAAAAAGCAGATGACATCAGGGTGCAGCTGCGCCAAGACCCTGAGGTGCAGCGCATTTCACAGCAGATTGACGTGAAAAACCAAATGGAGCTGCTTGAGTACGGAAAAGAACCGGCAGTTGAAATCTCGAAGTTCTCCGACCGCATCTTAAATATGATGAAAACAACAAGTGTCACGGATTCAGGCACAATGCTGACGCAGCTCGGAAAAATCATGGACCGTTTTGACAAAAATGATTTCGATGAACCAAAAGGATTTCTCGCTAAAATGTTCAAACGCGGCAACAGCATGATTGAAAAGATTTTTCAAAAGTACCGCACCCTGGGCGGAGAAATTGAAAAAATCCACGTCGAAATTTCAAAATACAAAGATGAAATGGCAAAGACGAACCATACGCTGGAAGAGATGTATGAAAACAACATTAACTACTACATGGAGCTTGAAAAGTATGTCGTTGCCGGGCAGATGAAGCTTGAGGAAATGCAGGCGCTCATTCCTTCTTATGAAGAAAAAGCGGCCGGCGGAAACCAGCTTGCGCAAATGCAGCTTGATACGCTGCGTGACGGGCTTCAGGCGCTTGAGGAACGTGTCTATGATTTAGATATGGCGCGGATGGTAGCGCTGCAAACGGCGCCGCAGATCCGCCTCCTTCAGCGCGGAAATACGAAGCTCATCGGGAAAATCAATTCCGCTTTCGTCATTACGATTCCGATTTTCAAAAACGGCATCATTCAGGCTGTCACAGTCAAACGGCAAAAGCTTGTGGCTGATTCAATGAGCGAGCTGGACCGCCGCACGAATGAAATGCTGAAGCGAAACGCTGAAAATATTTCAAACCAAAGCGTGGAAATTGCCCGTATGGCAGGCCGTCCGAGTATTGACATTGAGACGATTGAAACGTCTTGGAATACGATTGTCAGCGGTATGCAGGAAACGAAACAGATCGAAGAAGAGAACAGACGTATCAGAGAAGACGGCGCGAAACGGATTCAACAGCTTCAGGATAATATTAAAAACGCAGTCTTAAAGAATTAACACACCCCGCTTGCTTACGGCAAGCGGGATTTTTTTCGAAAAAGATAATGACAATGTGTAAAGACAGGTGTAAACTTATACGGTAATCATTTTCGATTTGAGGTGCTGCTTATGAACAAACAACCTGCCGTCACTCCGCGAAAACTTCTGGCGATTGCCGGAATGGGCTGGCTGTTTGATGCGATGGATGTCGGAATTTTATCGTTTATTATCGCCGCGCTTCACACTGATTGGAATTTAACACCCGATCAAATGAAATGGATCGGAAGCGTCAATTCCATCGGTATGGCAGCGGGCGCCTTTGTATTCGGAATGCTGGCCGACAGGATCGGCCGGAAAAAAGTGTTTATGATCACGCTGTTATTCTTTTCTGTCGGAAGCGGCATATCCGCTTTCGCAACGGGATTGACGGTTTTTCTCATATTGCGTTTTCTGATCGGAATGGGGCTTGGCGGGGAACTGCCTGTCGCCTCAACGCTCGTGTCAGAAGCGTCCGCTCCCGAAAAGCGGGGACGGATCATCGTGCTGCTTGAGAGCTTTTGGGCCGCGGGCTGGCTTCTTGCGGCGGTGATTTCCTACTTTGTCATACCGTCATTCGGCTGGCAGGCCGCGCTGCTCTTAACGGCGCTGGCCGCATTTTATGCGCTGTACTTGCGGAGAAGCCTTCCGGAATCACCGGCGCATCAGGCATTGCCGCAGAAAAAAAGCATACGCGGGCAGGCGGGAAGTGTCTGGACGAAACCGTATATCCGGCCGACGGTGCTGCTGTCTGTCGTTTGGTTCTGCGTCGTCTTTTCATATTACGGCATGTTTTTATGGCTGCCGAGCGTGATGCTGATGAAAGGCTACAGCATGATTGAGAGCTTCGAATACGTCCTTCTGATGACACTTGCCCAGCTTCCCGGATATTTCTCTGCGGCGTGGCTGATCGAAAAAGCGGGGCGGAAGACCATCTTAGTCATCTATTTGCTCGGAACGGCGGGCAGCGCTTATTTCTTCGGTGCCGCGGATTCATTGGCCATGCTGCTCACAGCGGGCATGCTGCTGTCCTTCTTCAATCTCGGCGCATGGGGCGTGCTTTACGCCTATACACCGGAGCAGTATCCTGCGGCGATCCGTGCGACCGGTTCCGGCACAACGGCGGCCGTCGGCAGAATCGGCGGCATTTTCGGTCCGCTTCTCGTCGGATCGCTTGCAGCCCGGAACGTTTCGTTTACAGTGATTTTCGCCGTCTTTTGTGCGGCCATCCTGATTGCCGTCATCACCATTATTATTCTCGGAAAAGAAACGAAACAGACAGAGCTTGCGCAATGAGCACCCTTTTGGGGTGCTTTTTTTAGTGAGCGGTCTGTTGACAGACCTATATTTTTCCTTAATATTCCTTATTTTTAGGAGGGGAAAACTTCTTTTTTCAGGACAATGTCGCGAAAAAATTCTTGTTTTTGTAAAAAAAGGATAGGAAGTCAGTTTGCAGCACATTCGGTGGAAACGTTCTCAAGCCTGATAAAAGCCCGGTTTCCTTTATAATTTATCCTCAATAAGGAGGATTAGAGAGTATTTAGAAGCATACCAGAGGAAAATAAGACACAGGGATGTTTTTAAAGTAATGATACAAAATAAAAAGGGATTATGATGTTTGTTTGACTTATTACAAACGTGTTACGGTATTAAAGATTGCTTATTATGGAGGGAAAATATGAATTTGGATGAGAAACCAATTAAGATAAAAGTCGAAAATGTATCTAAGGTTTTCGGAAAACAGACAAAAAAAGCCATTCAGATGCTGTCCAGCGGAAAAAACAAAAAAGAGATCCTGAAAGCAACCGGATCAACCGTTGGTGTCAATCAAGCAAACTTTGATGTATATGATGGGGAGATATTTGTCATCATGGGTCTATCGGGGAGCGGTAAATCAACTTTAGTTCGGCTGTTAAACCGGCTTATTGAACCGACTGCCGGGAATATTTATATTGATGGTGACATGATAACAAATATGTCAAAAGACCAGCTCCGGGAAGTGCGCCGGAAAAAAATCAGCATGGTCTTTCAAAAATTTGCACTGTTTCCGCACAGAACGATTCTTGAAAATACGGAATACGGCCTGGAGCTTCAAGGCGTCGACAAAAAAGAGCGTGAGCAAAAAGCGCTTGATTCGCTTAAACTTGTCGGTCTTGAAGGCTTTGAACACCAATTCCCAGATCAGCTCAGCGGAGGAATGCAGCAGCGTGTCGGACTTGCCCGCGCATTGACGAATGATCCTGACATTCTTCTGATGGATGAAGCTTTCAGTGCGCTTGATCCGCTGATCCGCAAAGACATGCAGGATGAGCTTTTAGACCTTCATGACTCTGTCGGCAAGACGATCATCTTCATCACGCATGATCTTGATGAAGCATTGCGCATCGGCGACAGAATCGTGCTGATGAAAGACGGTAACATCGTTCAGATCGGGACGCCTGAAGAAATTCTGATGAGCCCGTCCAATGAATACGTTGAGAAATTCGTTGAGGACGTTGATTTATCCAAAGTTCTGACAGCGGGCCACATCATGAAGCGCGCTGAAACCGTGCGGATTGACAAAGGGCCTCGTGTAGCGCTGCAGCTCATGAAGAATCTCGGTATTTCTTCTATTTACGCCGTTGATAAACAGAAACAGCTTCTCGGCGTCATTCACGCGGCGGATGCGAAAAAAGCGGTGGAATCCGACTTATCGCTTCAGGATATTTTAAATACTGAATTTACGACTGTGCACGAAAGCACATACTTGACGGAAATTTTCGATGTCGTGTCTGATGCGAATATTCCGATCGCCGTCACGGACGATAAGGACCGCATGAAAGGCATTGTCGTAAAAGGCGCATTAATCGGCGCGCTTTCAGGAAATAACGATTATATAAATGTTGAAGATTCTGCTGAACAAGCTCAGGATTCTTCTGTTCAGGGGGTGAAGTAAATGGACAGATTGCCTAGAATTCCGTTAGCAGATATCGTTGACCGGTTTGTTGACTGGCTTACCATGACGTTCGGAGGTTTCTTTGACGGAATCTCAAACGGTTTGGCCGCTTTCGTAAACGCGATTGTGAGCGGTTTGGGTTTCATCCCGTCTATTTTATTGACTGTTATTTTTGCAGCTCTCGCTTGGTGGATCAGTACGAGAGGAATTGCACTCTTTACGTTAATCGGATTCCTTGTTATTGATTATTTGGGCTATTGGTCGCCGATGCTGCAAACGTTGGCGCTTGTCGTCACATCTGTTTTGATTTCCATTATTATCGGGGTTCCGATCGGCATATGGGCGTCTCAGAAAGAAACGGTCCGCCGCATTGTTACACCGATTCTGGATTTAATGCAGACCATGCCGGCTTTCGTGTACCTGCTGCCTGCGATTTTCTTCTTTAATATCGGGGTTGTGCCAGGCGTCGTGGCATCTGTTATTTTCGCAATGCCTCCGACGATCCGCATGACGGTTCTCGGTATTAAACAAGTTCCGGCTGATTTGATCGAAGCTACGGAAGCATTCGGTTCAACGACGTCTCAGCGTCTGTTCAAGGTACAGCTTCCGCTTGCCACAAAAACAATTCTTGCCGGTATTAACCAAAGCATCATGCTTGCTTTATCAATGGTCGTTATCGCGGCCATGGTCGGTGCGCCGGGCCTCGGTTCTGAAGTATACAGCGCCGTGACACAGTTGAAAACCGGTGTCGGAGTGGAAGCGGGTATCGCGATCGTCATCGTAGCGATTACACTCGACCGTATCACGCAAAACATTAAAGTGAAGAAGAAGAGCAGGGGGAATGCCTGATGCTTAAGAAAATCATCGGTGTCGGCGTTACCGCTGCGCTGGCTCTTTCTTTGGCTGCCTGCGGTTCGCAGACTGATGGTAAGGCAACGGCTGCGGACCAGGTGAACAAAACCATTATCGGTATTGATCCGGGATCGGGGATCATGGCCCTGACGGATGAGGCCGTGAAGGATTACGGATTGAAAGACTGGAATGTCGTCACGGCGTCAAGTGCTGCCATGACGGCGACATTGAAGAAATCATATGACCGGAAAAAGCCGATCATCGTAACGGGCTGGACGCCGCACTGGATGTTCTCCAGATACAAGCTGAAGTTCCTTGATGATCCGAAAAAAACGTACGGAACTGCCGAGCAGATTCATACAATTACAAGAACCGGCTTCAGTAAGGAACAGCCTAACGCGGCCAAAGTTCTCAGCCAGTTCAAATGGACGCAGGACGATATGGGAGAAGTCATGATTGCCGTTGAGGAAGGCGAAAAGCCGGCCAAAGCCGCAGCTGAATATGTGAAAAAACACAAAGACCAAGTGGCTCAATGGACAAAAGGCGCCCATAAAGTTAAAGGGGATAAAATCAACCTGGCTTATGTGGCGTGGGACAGTGAAATCGCAAGTACGAATGTAATCGGAAAAGTATTTCAAGACCTCGGCTATGACGTGAAGCTGACGCAAGTGGAGGCGGGACCGATGTGGACTGCTATTGCGACAGGCAGCGCGGATGCGTCATTGTCTGCTTGGCTTCCGAATACCCATAAGGCATATGCGTCTAAATATAAAGGCAAATATGAAGATGTAGGAACGAGTCTGACAGGCGTCAAGATGGGTCTGGTCGTTCCTCAGTATATGAAAAACGTCAATTCAATTGAAGATTTGAAGAAATAACGAAGAAAAGCAGCCCTGTAACGGGCTGCTTTTTTTATGCTTCAAACGATTTGAGGACGGCAGCCGTTAATATCTCAACGCCAGTAAAGATGGCGCTTCGGTCAAATGTCATTTGGGGATGGTGAAGCCCCGGCTCCAGACCGCATCCTAGGCCGAGCATCGTCGTTTTTAAGTTCGGCACCTTTAACCCGTAAAAATGAAAATCCTCTCCTCCGGTTGTCACAAGAGGTTCATCCACATGTTCTTCTCCGAGAATGCCGCTTATCGCAGATGCCATGATGGCTTCCGCCTCTTTGTTTCGCTCGGCTGCCGGGAGGCTGTGTTCTTTTTGCAGTTCGATTTTTGCGCCGAATGCGGCAGCCGCCGCCTCACAGGCTCTTTCGGTTTCGGCGGTTAATTTCTCCATGGCGGCATTGGTTTGTGCGCGGAGATCAAGGCTGAACGATGCTTTTCCCGGAATGATATTGGAACTCTCACCGCCTGCCTGAAGCTTTGTCATCTTCACGGAATGCGGGATGCCGGGATCAAGATGAATGAAGCTGAGTTTTTGGACGAGAAGAGCGGCGATTTCGATACTGTTAAGGCCGAGATGCGGTCTCGCGCCGTGGGCTTCTTCTCCGATAATCAGGCCTTCTATATGCTGGCTTGAGCCATGCAGAATGGACGGTGCGCATCGGCCGTTTGCCGTTTCCTGTACGGGGCGCACGTGCACGCCGTATAAGAAGTCAACATCATCCAGTACGCCTTTTTCAATCATTTTCAGCGCTCCGCCGCCTTTTTCTTCAGCCGGCTGAAAAATAAAGCGGATGGTGCCCTTCGGAAGTTTCGGCTGACTCTTTAAAAGCATCATCGTGCCGAGCGCCATCGTCATATGTGAATCATGTCCGCATGAATGGTTCGCCTGAAAGACACCGTCCACTTCCTGCCACAGCGCGTCAATATCCGCCCGGACAGCCACAACGGGCGAGCCTTCTCCGATTTCGCCGACAACACCGGTACAATCATCAAACGTGCGGGTTCGGCAGCCGGCCTCTTTCAGTTTTTCAGTCAGATATTCAGTTGTTTGATATTC
This sequence comes from Bacillus sp. B1(2022), assembly GCF_040259625.1. Lineage (NCBI taxonomy): Bacteria > Bacillati > Bacillota > Bacilli > Caryophanales > Bacillaceae > Bacillus > Bacillus sp. B1(2022). The sequence goes on along the minus strand of NZ_JANIFO010000006.1, from coordinate 117,114 downwards.
TTTCCAGCTTACTTCGGGATTGGCGTGCAGGTGGTCAAAAATATCCATAATGACTTGCTTTTCATGCGCTGTGAGTCTGTTCATGCCGTAAGTCCTCCTTCAAAAGCTGTCTGTTTTTTATTTTTGATATTGAAAACAGGCAATCGGTCTGTATATAATATAGCACATATCTGTATTTTCTGAATAGTTTATAAATTTAAAGCGGGATGGTGATGTTATGGCTGTGCCGAAGGCCGAACCTGTATTGAAAAAGAAGAAATTGTTTGTGATGCCTGATGCTTATGTGCTGCTGTTCATTGTCGCTTTACTATGCGCGATAGCGTCGTACATCGTTCCCGCGGGGGAATTTGACAGGGTGACAAAGGGCAGTGTGACGTCCGCCGTCCCGGGAAGCTATCATTCTTTAGACCAGTCTCCTGTCAGCCCGATCGCTTTTTTTACCGCGATTCAGGAAGGGATGACAAGTTCTGCGCCGATTATTTTTTTAATCCTGTTTACGGGCGGCACCATTGCGATTTTGGAGAAAACGGGCGCCATCAATGGATTGATCAGTAATGTCATCAGTACGTTCCGCACAAAACAGCTGCTGTTTATTGCGATTGTCGGATCTCTATTTTCGATCCTCGGCACAACCGGCATCGTCGTTAATTCCGTGATCGGTTTTATTCCGATCGGCCTGATCGTCGCCCGCTCGCTGAAATGGGACGCCGTGGCCGGAGCGGCCGTCATTTATATCGGCTGCTATGCCGGGTTTAACGCGACGATTTTATCACCTTCACCGCTCGGGTTATCACAAAGCATCGCGGAGCTGCCGCTGTTTTCCGGTATCGGCCTGCGGATTGCCGTCTACATTTGTTTTCTGTTATCATCTATTTTATATATTTATCGGTATACGAGAAAACTCAGAAAAGCAAAGGACGCCAGTCTGCTGGGGAACGATTGGTTTCCGGCGGCAGGTTCACTCCCGCAGGTTTCTGAGCCGGAGGACAAGCATGTCCCGTTTACCGTCCGCCATAAATTGATTCTGGCTGTTGCGGCTTTGTCGCTTGCCGGCTTTTTATACGGCGCGCTTACTCTTGGCTGGTCTGATTCAGAGATGGCCGCCGTGTTCATTTTTATCTCAATCGTGTCAGGCCTGATTGCGGGAATGGCGGCAAATGATATCGCAAAAACGTTTATTACAGGCTGTCAGGGGCTCGTTTACGGTGCGCTGATCGTCGGAATGGCGAGAAGCATTTCCGTTATCCTGGAACATGGAAAGCTGCTTGATACGGTAGTCAATGGACTAGCGTCACTGCTGCACGGTTTCAGCCCGATGGCAGGCGCCATCGGAATGTATATTTCCAGCGCCCTGCTTCATTTTCTGATTTCATCGGGCTCAGGGGAGGCGGTCGTATTTATTCCGATCTTGGCGCCGCTTGCCGATCTGATGGGCATCACGAGACAGGTCGCGGTTGAAGCGGTCATGCTCGGAGAAGGCGTCGTAAACTGTGTCAATCCGACTTCCGGCGTGCTGATGGCCGTACTTGCTGCCAGCGGCATTCCGTACGTAAAGTGGCTTCGCTTCATGATTCCGCTGGCGCTGATTTGGTTTGTCATCGGTCTCGTGTTTATCTGCATAGGCGTCCTGATCAATTGGGGTCCTTATTAACATTTTTGTCAATGATATTTCGGTTTATCATTATGAATCGGCAAGATATAATGGGAGTTGTAAGCCATTCTTAATAGTACGGGAGGAAGTCATGAATCAGCGTCGGAACGGACTTTCAAACGTGAATGGAAAGAGTGAGAGTGTGAAAGAGAAAGAACGAATGATTTGGTCAGAAGTCGGAATGCTTGTGGGCACACTGTCTTTGCTTGACATCATCGTACGCGGACTTGTTCTGAACTGTCCGTTTAGGGAATGGGCCGGTAGCTTGGCGGTTTTCTTCATTATAATTGTTTATTATTGCATCAGGGCGGGAGCGTCGGGAATGCTCATGCCGAGAATAGACACCAAAGAAGAACTGCAAAAGCGGGTGAAGCAGCAGCGGATAGATTCAATTGCGGTCACTTTTGCGGTAGCGGCGATTACGATGTACGACAGGGGGTTTCCCCATACATTCTTTGCTTGGCTGAAAATGATCTTTCTTTTTATCGTCTGCGGAGGCATTCTGTTTCTGCTTCGGTATGTCATTGTGAAGCTGTCTTACAGAAGAGCGATAAAAGAAATAAAAAAGAAATCATCTTGACAGGTGGTTTCTTTTTTTGTTCGAAAGCGGGAAGTCTTTTTAATTGATAGGAATATAGATTTGAATTCACTCTGCCACGTTGCTTTGATAGAGAGTGTGTGATAAGTTGAAATGTAAGCGTTGACAGAATTCTCCAGTCTTCACAACAGTTGAAAGGAGCTGAAGAAAGAGTAAGAGGAATTTTTGACTCCGCAGTCAGTCTTCAAAAATCAAATAAGGAGTGTCAAAAATGTTTGAAAAACGATTCAAAACCTCTTTACTGCCGTTATTCGCCGGATTTTTATTGCTGTTTCATTTGGTTTTGTCAGGCCCGGCGGCTGCAAACGCTGAAACTGCAAACAAATCGAATAAGGTGACCGCGTCATCGGTCAAAAACGGGACCATCCTCCATGCATGGAATTGGTCGTTCAATACGTTAACACAAAATATGAAAGATATTCGTGATGCGGGCTATGCAGCCATTCAGACGTCTCCGATTAACCAAGTAAAGGAAGGGAACCAAGGAGATAAAAGCATGAGGAACTGGTACTGGCTGTATCAGCCGACATCGTACCAAATCGGCAACCGTTACTTAGGCACTGAACAAGAATTTAAGGACATGTGTGCAGCCGCGGAAAAATATGGCGTAAAAGTCATTGTCGATGCGGTTATCAATCATACTACCAGCGATTATGGCGCGATTTCTGACGAGATTAAGCGTATTCCAAACTGGACCCATGGAAACACACAAATTAAAAATTGGTCGGATCGATGGGACGTCACTCAAAATTCATTGCTTGGGCTGTATGATTGGAATACACAGAATACTGAGGTGCAGGCATATCTGAAACGTTTCTTGGAAAGAGCATTGAATGACGGAGCAGACGGGTTCCGCTATGATGCCGCCAAGCATATAGAGCTTCCGGATGATGGGAATTACGGCAGCCAATTTTGGCCGAATATCACAAATACATCGGCGGAGTTCCAATACGGAGAAATCCTGCAAGACAGCGCGTCCAGAGATACAGCTTATGCGAATTATATGAATGTGACGGCTTCTAACTACGGGCATTCCATCAGATCCGCTTTAAAGAACCGTAATCTGAGTGTGTCGAATATCTCCCATTATGCATCTGACGTGTCTGCGGACAAGTTAGTCACATGGGTGGAATCACATGATACGTATGCCAATGATGATGAAGAGTCCACATGGATGAGTGATGACGATATTCGTTTAGGCTGGGCAGTGATTGGTTCCCGCTCAGGAAGCACGCCTCTTTTCTTTTCCAGACCTGAGGGCGGAGGAAATGGTGTAAGATTTCCCGGAAAAAGTCAAATAGGAGATCGCGGGAGCGCCTTATTTAAAGATCAGGCGATCACTGCGGTCAATACATTTCACAATGTAATGGCCGGGCAGCCTGAGGAACTCTCGAATCCGAATGGGAACAACCAAATCTTTATGAATCAGCGCGGCTCAAAAGGCGTTGTGCTGGCAAATGCGGGATCGTCTTCTGTCACCATCAATACTTCAGCGAAATTACCTGACGGCAGGTATGATAATAGGGCCGGCGCCGGTTCATTTCAAGTAGCGAACGGCAAACTGACAGGTACGATCAATGCCAGATCGGCGGCTGTTCTTTATCCTGATGATATTGGAAATGCGCCTCATGTCTTTCTTGAGAATTACCAAACGGGGGCAGTCCATTCTTTCAATGATCAGCTGACGGTCACCCTGCGTGCAAATGCGAAAACAACAAAAGCCGTTTACCAAATCAATAATGGGCAGCAGACAGCATTTAAGGATGGAGACCGACTAACGATCGGGAAAGGAGATCCAATCGGCACGACATACAACATCAAATTAACCGGAACGAACGGCGAGGGTGCAGCGAGGACCCAAGAATACAAGTTTGTTAAAAAAGACCCGTCCCAAACCAACATCATTGGCTATCAAAATCCGGACCATTGGGGCCAGGTAAATGCTTATATTTACAAACATGATGGAGGCAGGGCCATAGAATTAACCGGATCGTGGCCGGGGAAAGCCATGACTAAGAATGCAGATGGAATGTACACGCTGACGCTGCCTGAGAATGCGGATACGGCCAACGCCAAAGTGATTTTTAACAATGGCAGCGCCCAAGTGCCCGGACAGAACCAGCCCGGCTTTGATTATGTGCAGAATGGTTTGTATAACAACTCCGGTTTAAACGGTTATCTTCCGCATTAATGGATAGGGCCATCATCACATCATCGTGCCGGCAAACCCCCGCTTCTGGGAAAGGAACAGCGCGTCTTCAATCACGCTGAAAAGATGACAGCATCCTAAAACGGTTCCGTTTTAGGATGTTGTCAACAATCCGGAAACCATCACCGATATTTTTTTGTCCAAAAATCAAACTTTTCTCTTGCAAAAGTTTGTGAAGTATTGCACAATATAAATGTGAAATACTTCACAAGATAAAACAGACACCACGAAACACTGGAGGATGAGCATACATGATGAACGAACGAGTGAACAAAGTAGCATTAATCGGAGCAGGTTTTGTTGGAAGCAGTTATGCATTTGCGTTAATTAACCAAGGGATCACAGATGAGCTTGTGATCATTGATGTAAATAGAGAAAAAGCCATGGGAGATGTCATGGATTTAAATCACGGAAAGGCATTTGCGCCTCATCCGGTCAAAACGTCTTACGGCACATATGAGGATTGCAAGGATGCCGATATCGTGTGCATCTGTGCAGGGGCCAATCAAAAACCGGGCGAAACGAGACTTGAGCTGGTCGAAAAAAATCTCGCCATTTTTAAAAGCATTGTCGGTGAAGTAATGGCAAGCGGATTTGACGGCATCTTCCTCGTTGCCACAAACCCGGTCGACATTCTCACTTATGCGACATGGACATTCAGCGGGCTGCCGAAAGAACGCGTCATCGGCAGCGGCACGACACTGGATTCTGCGCGATTCCGTTATATGCTGAGTGAATACTTCGGAGCCGCTCCGCAAAACGTACACGCCCACATTATCGGCGAGCACGGCGATACCGAGCTTCCTGTATGGAGTCACGCCAATATCGGCGGAGTGCCGGTGCAGCAATTGCTGGAGAAACATGCAGCTTACAAGCAGGACGAGCTGGATCAGATCGTTGACGATGTGAAAAACGCGGCCTACCATATTATCGAGAAAAAAGGCGCGACATATTACGGAGTGGCGATGAGCCTCGCCCGCATCACAAAAGCGATTTTGCGTAATGAAAACAGCATTTTAACCGTCAGCACATATCTGGACGGCCAATACGGTGTAAACGACGTCTTTATCGGCGTTCCGGCCGTCGTCAATCGGAACGGCATTGCAGGTGTGACGGAACTTGAGCTGAATGAAACAGAACAGGCTCAATTCAGCCGCAGCGCAAATGTGCTGAAAGATATTCTCGCTCCGCATTTCGCAGAGTAAACAAAAAAGCAGTACATGACAAACGCCATGTACTGCTTTTTTTAATTCGCTTTTTTCGCCATTTCCTGAGAGGTTTTTACTCTCGCTTTTCCCATAAACAAAATGGTAACGGCCGCAATGGCGATCGGCGTCAGCGCAAGCGTAAATACATATGTGATGCTTTGCGACATGGCGTCAATAATGCGATCCAGAATGTGCGGCGGAATATGAGCGCGCGTGCCGGCCTGGAAAATCTCCTGCGGATTTCCGATGTTCTGCATCGCGCCGCCCGCTCCTTTCATGCCGCTGAATGAATCTGTGAGCTTGTTGGTAAACACATTCGTCTGGATGGTTCCGAAAATCGTCACACCGAGCGTCATACCGAATGATCTCAAAAACGAGTTTGTTGAGTTGGCGCTTCCGCGGTAACGCGGCTCCAGATCGTTCATGGACGCAGCCGGCAGCAGTGAGAAGTTGAAGCCGACGCCGAATCCGGAGATCAGCATGAATACCGTCAGCATCGTACGCGCCGTATCCGGTGTCATATTGGAAAGCAGCAGCATTCCGATAAAGAAAGCGACCACGGAAATCAGCATTAAAGTGCGGAACCGCACTTTTGTCTGGAAAATTCCGCCGATCATACTTCCGATAACAGAACCGATCATCATCGGCGTCAAAATAAAGCCCGCGCTTGTCGCGGTGCTTCCGTACACAGCCTGAACGAAGATCGGGATAAACACCGCTAAAATGACGAACGTGGCTCCGTAAAGGAACGCCAGAATCTGTGCCGTAGCAAATAAACGGTTTTTAAACATCCAAAATGAGATAATCGGTTCTTCCGCTTTTCTTTCCACAATAAAAAAGGCGATAAAGAACACGGCGAACACAGCGAACAGACCGATGATCTGCACGGAGTTCCAATCATACGTTTTTCCGCCGAGCTCAAGAGCGAACATCAGACCGACAATGGAAACCACCAGCGTGATTGCGCCGGCCCAGTCGATTTTCTGCTTCTTGTGTTCAAGGGATTCTTTATAATAACGAAGAATGAAAAACAATGATAAAATACCGATCGGCACGTTGATGTAAAACACCCAGTGCCAGCTGATGGAGTCGGTAATGAGCGCGCCTAAAAGCGGCCCGAGAACGCTGGACAGGCCGAAAACGGCACCGAACATGCCCGACATTTTTCCGCGTTTTTCCGGCGGAAATAAATCAAAAATGATCGTGAAGGCGATCGGCATCAGCGCGCCTCCGCCGATTCCCTGAATGACGCGGTAAATAATGAGCTGATCCATTGTTTGGGCGATTCCGCATAATGCAGATCCGATTAAGAAAAGAATAAGACCGAATAAAAAGAAGCGTTTCCGTCCGTACATATCGGACAGTTTTCCGTAAATCGGCATACCGGCCATAACGGCTACCATGTATGATGCTGTCACCCACGCGAACTTATCGAAACTTCCGAGGTCCGCCACGATATTTCCCATCGCAGTGGCAACGATTGTATTATCCATAGCCGACATTAAAATGCCCAGCAAAAGACCGATGACGACAAACTTCGTCGAGGCGTCCTTCGCGGCTGTTTGTTCCATGCTTTTTCCTCCCATACTTACTTTTGATCATTAAATTTGCTATGATCATATTAGATTTGCCGAAAATTATCTTGATCGTCAAGATAAATTGATTTTATAGGGAGGCCTGTCAGTTGTCAACAAGAAATACCAGAAGCGAGACGGAGGAAACCGCGATACAGTTATTCCGAAAGATGGCCACAAGGACGATCCTTTTTCATCAGGCGGCCGCTCAATCTCTCGGTCTGTTTCCGACCGATTTAAAATCAGCTGATATCTTAAATGAAGCAGGCCCGATGACCGCAGGCGAGCTTGGGAAAAAAACCGGTCTCAGCACAGGTTCGGTAACGGCGCTCATTGACCGGCTCGAAAAAGCGGGATATGTCATGAGGAAAAAAGACCCCGAAGACAAACGTCGGGTGATTATCGTGCCGCTGACAGCCGGAAAGGCGAATGTGAAGCAATTGTTCAGCTCCTTATCCCAGTCCACGATCAGCCTTTGCCGGCAATATAAAGAAGAAGAACTGCGGCTGATATTCGATTTTTTAGGAAAAGCGACGGACATGATGGAAGACGAGCTTGAGAAATTAAAATAATATATCATAGCACGGCCCATTCATGAATAACTTGTACAAGTTGCATGAATGAGGGGGAAGCCAATGAACATCTTTTTAAGCTACATCGTTCTCGGGCTGTCATTGTCAGCACCTGTCGGACCGGTCAATGCGGCGCAAATTGACAAAGGCATCAAAAACGGCTTTTGGCATGCATGGATTTTCGGTCTTGGCGCCATGGCCGCGGACGGGCTGTATATGATTCTGATCTATTTCGGGCTGTCTCAATTTTTGACCGCTCCTTTTGTAAAAACGTTTTTGTGGCTCTTCGGTTTTTTCGTGCTGACCTATACGGGAGTCGAAACGTTAAAAAATATAAGGGAAGCCATGAATGTCAGAAGCGGAAAAGGAAAACCGGCTTTTTACAAAACATTCGGCGCGGGATTTTTTATTTCTCTTTCCAATCCGCTGAGCATTTTATTCTGGCTCGGCATATACGGCAGCATTCTCGCCAAAACCGCTGAATCCTTCGATGCAAATCAGCTTTTGATTTACAGCTCCGGCATTCTTCTCGGCATTTTGATCTGGGATTTTTGCATGGCGGTCGCTGCGAGCACTTTCAGAAATCTTCTTCATGAAACAGCGCTTCGCTGGCTGACGGGAGCGGCGGGTGTGTCTTTGATCGTTTTCGGATTTTATTTCGGATGGCAGGGGATTCAAATGCTCATCTCATAAATAGAAGAGTCACCCATCGCCTATCTTCATCATAACGTATCATGACGATACTGGAGGTGGGCTGATGGCAAGCGAGCTGTACACAAAAAGTTGCCTTGAGGAAAAGTTGTTGGATCTGCCAAATTGGCAGAGAGTCGCTTTTGAGCTTCTATCAGAAACAATAGGTGATAAAGCGGATACGTTTCCGTGCATTCCGGGACGTCAGGGATTTTTGACAGATCAGCTCCGGATATCCTTTGCGGGTGATCCCCGCGAAGAGGGAACCCCGGAGGAAGTGGGGATGCTGCTGTCCGAGTACGGAAAGATCTCAAGGAATACCGGAAGATACGCGTCGCTGCTTGTGATTTTTGATACGCCTGAGGATTTAGCTGAGCATTATTCCGTTGAGGCGTATGAAGAGCTGTTCTGGTCTTTTTTAAACCGGCTGAGCGGCTGCGACCCGAAAGACTGGCCGGAAGACATGCCGGAAGACCCTGAACATTATAAATGGGAGTTCTGCTTTGACGGCGAGCCGTATTTTATTCTGTGCGCGACGCCTGCGCATGAAGCGAGACAAAGCAGAAGCTTCCCGTTTTTTATGCTGGCGTTTCAGCCGAGATGGGTTTTCGAAGGATTAAACGATTCAACCGCGTTCGGACGAAACATGAGCCGGCTGATCAGAAAACGTTTAGAGGCATATGACGAAGCCCCTCTTCATCCCCGATTGGGGTGGTACGGAGGAAAAGACAATTTAGAATGGAAGCAATATTTCCTCCGTGATGATGAGACGGAAGTGTCAAAGTGTCCCTTTTCTTATTTAAAGAGGCTGTTTAAACCGACGAAATAAGCTATGATCCGGCAGGGCTGTGTCCCTGCTTTTTTTGTACGATCCATGTCACGATCGCAATGACGGCGAGAAAACAAAGGCTGACCAGAAAACCGGGCCGGCTCGATTTCTCAAACAGCGTCCCGGAGACGGCCGCGACAATCAGCACAAGGGCGATAACAATCTGTACGGTTCCCATCTTTGTCGTTTCGAGCAGTTTCTTGCCCGAGAACAAAATGAACAGCCACGTATAAAGAAGCATCAGGCCCGCCGCGGTTGTCATGTGTTCATATATATTTTTCGGCAGCACCAATGACAGGATGATGGAGACGATGAGTCCGGCAAACGTCAATCCGAGCGCAGGCCAGCAGATTTTTTTGTTTTCCTTTAATCTGAAGCATTTCGGCGCATCTCCGTCATCTGCCATCGTACAAAGCAATGTCGTCACGGCAAACAGCGAGGCGACGAGCGTGGAAAATCCCGCAATAATAAAAATCCCGTTAAAAATATCAAGAATGATATCTAAATGAAAACCCTTCAGCGATGTAATAAACGGGCTGTCCTGTTCGGTGAATTTGCCCAGCGGCACTAACAGCAGCGCCAGGCCGAGAGAAATGACGTAAATCACCGCAAGAACGGCAAGCATCAGCCGGCCTGATTTTGAGGCTTCCTCCGGCTTTTTCAAATGCACGGTCATCAGCCCCAAGACTTCAATTCCTCCGAAGGCGTAAAACGCATAAATCAATCCCGTCCATAACCCCATCGCTCCGTGCGGGAACAAATCCTTTGATTCGTTCGGCACCTGCACATCCGGTTTATGAGAAAATATACCGCACAGCGCCAATATGGCGATCACGATAAACATAAAAATCGCCGCCGTCTTGACAACAGCGAGCACATTTTCCGTTTTTTGAAAAACGGACAGCCCCGTAAATATAATCAAAAGACCGAGCACCGCATAGATGGAGGCGAAAATCCACAGCGGCACATTCGGAAACCAATGCTTCGTAAACAGCGAGATCGCTGTCAGCTGGCTTCCAGTGATCAGCATCTCGGACGACCAGTACACCCATCCGTTGCTGAAACCGGCCCAAGTGCCGAAAGCCTTTCTCGCATAAGCGCAAAAAGACCCCTTTTCGGGCTGTTTGGCCGAAAGCTTCGCGAGCTGCTCAAAGACAAAATAGGTGCCAAGCCCGGCAATAAGAAATGAGATCAGCGCGGAATATCCGCTTTTGACAATAGCGATGCTGGACCCGAGAAAAAAGCCCGTCCCGATTGTGCAGCCGACGCCGATTAAGGAGAGCTGCCACCAAGCGAGATTTCCTTTAGGCTGGTCCTGTGATTTACCCATGAAGTTCAACCCCTTTATCAAAGCTTAGATTGCGGCCGTCAGAAGGGGAATATACATCCAATAAATTGCTTTACATGAAACAAACGGCCGAAGTTCATAATAGAAGAAAAAAAGGAGCAGTCTGATGACACAGCAATTTATTGTACCGCCGAAAAAAGGGCTCGGCCTGAAGGTTCACAAAGGGCAGATCATAAAAGTAGTCGATGTGGAAGGACAGCAGGTGGCTGACTTCACGGCGTACCATGCCAAGGACTTTTATGAACACCTTGATCAGGGCGCGACGATTGATGCCAACCAGTCCATTCATGTAAAAACGGGTGATCATATTTATTCGAATTTATACAAGCCGATGCTGACGCTGATTGAGGATACAGTCGGCAAGCATGACCTGCTGCTTCCCGCCTGCCGTCCGGATATGAACAGGCTTTTATACGGAAAGCATAAAGACGAGCTCCAGGATACGTGCTATGACAATATGAGCGGGGCGCTTGAACCGTTCGGGGTGCCGCGGCCGCATATGCATTACCCATTTGCCATCTTTATGAACACGGTGCTCGATGAGAAGGGGAACTTATCAGTCGAAACGCCTCTTTCTGACGCGGGTGATTATGTACGGCTCCGTGCGGAAATGGATCTCGTCGTCGCGTTTTCATCCTGTCCGATTGAAAAAGGAAAATGCAACGGAGACAGCATCACGGCGCTGCGGGTGGAAATCAGCTGATCCCGGTGTATTTGATTCACTTAAAATCTGCACCTGTGCTATATTTAACAGAGAGTCGTACATAGTGGCATGATTCATTTTCAGCATGAACGGGAAATGGATCATAAAGAAACAATGCAGGAGGAGTGATTGGGATGAGCATCCAGAAACAAATTATGAATGATCTCCATGTAAAGCCCTCAATTGATCCGAAACAAGAAATTGAGGACAGAGTGAACTTTCTGAAACAATATTTGAAAAAAACAGGTGCCAAAGGCTTTGTGCTCGGCATCAGCGGGGGGCAGGATTCCACGCTTGCGGGACGCCTCGCCCAATTGGCGGCTGAAAGCATCAGAGAAGAAGGCGGAAACGCTGAATTTATCGCAGTCCGCCTTCCGCACGGCACACAGCAGGATGAGGATGACGCCCAATTGGCGCTCAAATTCATTAAACCTGATAAATCATGGACATTTGATATTAAGTCCGCTGTCAGCGCGTTCGCTGATCAGTATAAGAAAGACACGGGCGATCAGCTGTCTGACTTTAACAAAGGAAATGTAAAGGCCAGAATGAGAATGATCGCTCAATATGCCATCGGCGGACAAGAGGGGCTGCTTGTCATCGGAACCGACCATGCGGCCGAGGCGGTGACCGGTTTCTTCACGAAATACGGTGACGGCGGAGCTGATCTGCTGCCGCTGACCGGATTAACGAAACGCCAGGGCAGACGTTTATTAGAAGAGCTCGGCGCGCCGGAACGCCTGTATTTGAAATTACCGACGGCCGATCTGCTCGATGAAAAACCGCAGCAGACTGATGAGACCGAACTCGGCATCACATACAATGACATTGATGATTATTTAGAAGGCAAGGATGTTTCTTCCGAAGTGATTGAGGCGCTGGAAAAACGCTATCTCAGTACGGAGCATAAGCGCCAGGTGCCGGCATCGATGTTTGATGATTGGTGGAAATAGAATGAAAAAAACCTCCCTTTTGAAAGGGAGGTTTTTTGTTTATCTCATTTTTATTTATCTACACTTTCATAAATCCCTACCCAATACCCTTTGCTGCTGTCGTAGTATTTGCTTTTGAAAATCCATTTTGTCCCATCTAAAACGAAAGAAGCAGCGAAGTTGCCGTTAGGGCTTTGAACGAGTTTGATGGCATTAATGCCGGCATCTGCTTTCGTTGAGATTGGGCTATTTTCCGCGGATGCGGATGCTGTTGGTGATGCGGCAAAGGCAGGAGCGGCAGACATCAGTAAGGCAAGAGACAGCGCAGAACCGGTTAACACTTTTTTGAATTTCATTTCGAGCACTCCCTTTTCAAATGAAATGTGTTACAGTGTTAATAATTAGATTATTATCCATAAAATTCCTTCTGCATTTCTAAAATTTTTTTCTTAACCTTCAGAGGGGCTTTTTATTTATTGATCCATTTGCATGGATCAGGGACATGTTTTCAAAACGTTTTTTTATTTGATACGGATATGATTCAGCTTCACCATCAATCTGTCGGTGAATCTTCGAAGGCTTCCTCTCGAATCAGGCTCAAGAGGCAGATTTGCTTGGGCAGCGATCGTTTCTGCGACCTGCTGAATAGACATTTGGTCTGTATGGAGATGTTCTGTGAAGAGGCTATCAGACAGGCTGTTGATGCAGCGGTCGATTTGTTTTGCGGCCCAGGAGTTTTTTCCTTCCGCTCTGGTGCGCAGGCGTTTCAGCAATGTTTCCTTTGAAGCCAGCAGGGTAAAGTGGTGAATGGTCCGGCCATCCTGTCTCAGCCTGCTGATAATGTCATGGAAGTATTGATCGTTCGTAATGGTCATGGGCACAATGATGATGCCCTGATATGTATCTGACAAATAGGAAAGCATGCTGTAATTGAATTCCCGCCACAGAGGGTAGCTTTGAAAGTCATCTTCAGCGATATCCGGCGGTATCATCGAACGCATCGCAAACCCCATCTTTTCAGGATCATATATGTAAGACGGTTTCAGTCTTCTGTGCAGTTCAAACGCTGTTTGTGTTTTTCCGGAACCGAAAGCCCCATTTATCCAAATGATCATCATGATATCACCCTTTTTCTATATGATACAAAAAAAGACCCTTCGATCGAAGAGTCAGCGGGAAAAAACAGACGTATATTCGCGGAGCGATTCCTTTATATGCGTAAAGGCATGTTCCCCAAAATACTCAAGAGAAACAAAACCGTCATATTGTCTGTTCATCAGCTCTTTTAAAAATGCTTTTTGATCGAGATCTCCTTGAAAAATCGGAGTTGGCTTGCTGAGATACCAGTTGTCAAAATTCCAGTGATAGTTTTTCAGATGAATGTGGCTGACGGTATGATACAGTTTTTCCAAAGCGGACATTTGGTCAACGTGATTGACGTGTAGGTTGGAGCCGTCAAAAATGGTGCGGACCCGCGGATGTCCGACATCCTCCAAAAATGCCAGCGCCGCCTCCGGTGTATCCGCGTACGTATCGTAATGAATCTCAAGCCCGATATCGACTTCATAGTCATCTGCGAGCCGTGCCGCCTGCTGAAATTGATCAACCGCACGTTGCCACTTTTCCGGTGACGTCCGGTGCGAAGGAAGATTGCCGGCAAAGACTCTGATCAAGGGACTGTGCAGCTGTCGTGCCGCGCTTAATGCCCTTTGAACATCCTTTAACGCCTGCCTTTCATCCTGAGTGGCGAAGTCAGTGTACAAACTGACGGCAGGCACCCCGATGCCTTCCTCCTGAAGCTGCTGATAAAGCTTGTCGAGCGGGCCGATTTCATCTATATATTGTTTAGCGTGTCCGTACCACAGTTCGATTCCCTCAAAGGAGTGCTCCTTCGCGAAAGAAATGATGTCAAAAATATGCTCTTTCTTAAATCCTGTCGTGCAAAAACTCAGTTTCATCGGTAATCCTCCCGTAACTGTCTATCATATGTGTACTTTTTCCCCGGGTGCGATACGGATAAACAGGTGAAAAGGGCAGACACTTTTTTATAAGCGGGGTGTGTCTGCATCAGGTCAGTGCGGCACACAAATTGTTTAACGCTTTTTTGCGTCAAAGTATTAAATAATTAACCGAAGTGTTGTACAATTAATTTCATTCGAGTAAGGGGGGAGAAGCCATTGAAAAAAGAAACGGAGCTGAGGGCCTTCAGTCCCGTCCGCAATAAACCGACTCGCGCTCGTTATGTGATATTGGTTCTTTTGTTTTTTATCACTGCGATTAATTATATAGACCGAGCCAGTGTATCTATTGTCGGCCCATCCATTCAACATTCGCTGAACCTAAGCCCCGCGCTTTTGGGCATCGTTTTTTCTGCGTTCAGCTGGACCTATACGGGGATGCAGATTCCAGGCGGGCTCATTTTGGATAAATTCGGGTCAAAACGGACATACGGAATTTCTTTATTTGTGTGGTCGGTTTTTACCGGAGTACAAGCTTTTGCGACAAGTTTCGGGTTTCTATTCGGCTGCCGCCTGCTCATCGGCATAGCTGAATCGCCGGCGTTTCCGGCAAACAACCGGATTGTCACGACATGGTTTCCAAGGCGGGAACGCGCCTTTGCGACGGGTGTTTATACGGCGGGGGAATATGTCGGGCTGGCGTTTGCCACACCGGTTTTATTCTGGGTGTTAACGGCATTTGACTGGCGCGCCGTATTTATTTCCTCAGGGGTGCTCGGAATTGTTTTCTCCATTTTCTGGTTTAAAATGTATCACGAGCCGAACGGGTATCGGAAAGTGAATCGTGAGGAGCTTGATTATATTAAAGAAGGCGGCGGACTGACTGAGGTGTCTGATGCAGCCGGCAGGATATCGTGGGCGGATTTCGTCCAGCTTCTAAAATACCGCAAGCTTGTCGGATTGTATATCGGCCAATTCGCCGTAGCCTCCACGCTGTTCTTCTTTTTGACATGGTTTCCGACTTATCTGGCGGAGGCAAAGCACATGGCTTTCTTAAAAGTCGGCTTCGCCGCATCAATTCCGTATATCGCCGCTTTTTTCGGCGTATTGTTCGGCGGGTATTGGTCTGACGGCATGATGAAACGGGGGGTGTCGGTGAACGTTGCCCGGAAAACGCCCGTCATCCTCGGTCTTCTGCTGACAGGCTCCATCGTGCTCGCGAATGTTACGGATTCTGCTCCCGCGGTTTTGACGATCTTATCCATTGCTTCTTTTGCGCAGGGCATGTCCAATATATCCTGGACGATGCTGAGTGAGGTCGCGCCAAGCGAAACAATCGGATTGGCAGGGGGCGTCTTTAGCTTTTTCGCCAATATGGCCGGCATTATCACCCCGCTTCTCATCGGGTTTATCGTTTCTGCGACCGGTTCATATAACGGAGCGATTCTGTTTGTCGGCGCTGTCGCATTTATCGGGGCATTTTCTTATATTTTCATTGTCGGAAAGGTGGAACGCATTAAGCTCCGATAGAAAGAAAAACTCATCTCTGCTTATAAAGGATGGGTTTTCTTTCATTGCATTATCTCTATATTTCAATATTGAGTTATCATATAATAAACATAACTTTTTCATTTCTTAGGAGGATTTCGCCGAAGATGAACGCAAAACGTGCCATTCCCGTAAGAGAAAGAAATATCGTACTGATCGGATTCATGGGTGTCGGAAAGACAACAATCGGCCAGCTGGTCGCTAAGAAACTATACAGAGACTTTATTGATATTGATTTGCAGATTGAGAAAGATTTCAATATGTCCATCCCTGAAATGTTTGAGCAGAAGGGTGAAGCCTTTTTCCGTCAGACCGAAAAGGATTATATATTAGATATTTGCCGTAATACGAAATTCAAGATCGTGTCGCTTGGGGGCGGTTCGTTTAAACAAGAGGAAATCAGACAGTGCTGCCTTGAAAACTGTCTCGTGCTCCATCTTGATTTATCATGGGAGAATTGGAAGCAGCGGGCTGATCTGCTGATTGAAAGCCGTCCCGTTCTGCATAACCGTTCCATGGATGAAATGCAGCAGCTCTTTAACGAGCGCCAAAGCATCTATGATAAACATAATTCAAAAGTGGCGACGGATAATCTGGAACCAGAAGAAATCGCCGATTATATCGTAGAAACGTTAAAAATCGGCTGGGACCTGTATCAGCCGATGTAAAAAGAGCCGTGACGCTGTGAGCGCACGGCTTTTTTGTTTTTAAACAAACGTTTATTAAAATGTTTAGAAAATGAGTGTAAAATCGTGTTAAGATAGAGTCAGAAAATTAAATCTTATAAAACAAAGGAGAATAATCGGATATGCAATTATACGACTTGCCGCTCGACCAACTGCAAACCTATAAACCAAATAAAACCGCTCCTCATGACTTTTCGGATTTTTGGGCATCATCATTACATGAGCTTGCAAAGGAAGAGGCAAAGCCTGAATTGACGGCTGAAAGCTACCCGGCTGACGGCGTGAAAGTATTCCGGCTGACATACCGAAGCTTCGGCAAGGCGGAAATTGAGGGATGGTACGCCGTTCCCGACCGGCAAGGACCGCATCCGGCCATCGTGAAATATCACGGCTATAACGCGAGCTATGACGGGGATATACATGACATCGTAAATTGGGCGCTTCACGGATATGCCGCGTTCGGCATGCTTGTCCGCGGCCAGCACAGCAGCACAGATACAAGCGTCTCACCGCACGGACACGTTCCCGGCTGGATGACGAAAGGGATTTTAGATAAAGATACATATTATTACCGCGGCGTGTACTTAGACGCCGTCCGGGCTTTGGAAGTCATCAGCGGCTTTGATGAAGTGGATGAAACGAGGATCGCCGTCATCGGCGGGAGCCAGGGAGGCGGACTTTCAATCGCCGCGGCGGCACTATCTGACATTCCGAGAGCGGTTGCGGCCGATTATCCTTATTTAAGCAATTTTGAGCGGGCCATTGATGTCGCTCTTGATGAGCCGTATCTTGAGATTAACTCCTTTTTCAGAAAGAACGGCAGCCCCGAAACGGAGAAGGCCGCGATGAATACACTGGCCTATTTTGATATCATGAATCTGGCGGACCGCGTAAAAGTTCCGGTGCTCATGTCCATCGGGCTGATTGACCGTGTGACCCCGCCGTCGACGGTATTTGCCGCGTACAATCATCTGGAAACGGAAAAAGAATTGAAGGTTTACCGGTATTTCGGACATGAATACATACCTTCTTTCCATAGGGAAAAGCTGGCCTTTCTGAAAGCGCATCTGAAAGGCTGACGACAGCGAAAAGCCCAAGTACTTGGGCTTTTTTCAGGAATGATCACGGAAAAGGACGGATACAGATGAAACAAAGGATCATCGAAGAATTAAAACGAATTGAAGCACAGCACGGCGTCAAGGTGCTTTACGCCGTAGAATCAGGGAGCCGCGCATGGGGGTTTCCGTCAAGCGACAGCGACTACGATGTGCGGTTTCTCTATGTGCCGAAAAAGGAATGGTACTTTTCGATCGAACCGCATAGGGATGTCATAGAAGAGCCGATTCATGACATGCTTGACATCAGCGGCTGGGAACTGAGAAAAGCGCTGCGGCTTTTTAAAAAATCAAATCCGCCTCTTTTGGAATGGCTCTCTTCTGAGATGATCTATTATGAAGCTTTCTCAGCGGCTGAAAAGCTTCGAAAACTGAAAATCCGCGCCTTTTCGCCTGAAGCCGGCATCTATCATTATCTCAATATGGCAAAACGGAATGAAAAAACGGAATTGCGGGGCAGTGAAGTGAAGATTAAAAAGTATTTTTATGTTCTGCGTCCTCTCCTTGCCTGCAGATGGATTGAAACGTTCGGCTCCGTACCGCCGATGTCATTTCCCGTACTGGCCGATGCCTTATTGACGGATGAAGCGCTCATTTCTGAAATCAATACACTGCTTACAAGGAAAAAAAGCGGTCAGGAGCTGGCTCCGGAACCGAGAAATACGATCATTCATGCATTTATAGAAGAAGAAATAGAACGCATCGGGCACTATGTCAAAACGATCAAAACGCCGAAACCTGACATAACGGAGGAACTGAATCGGCTATTGATTCAGACCATCGAAGAGGCGTGGGGGGCAAAAGGCGGAAATTGACGATTGCCGTCATTTCCGTCCGCCTTTTTTCGGCATAATCCGCCTGCTATCTAAGAAGCTGATTGTGGTAAAACCACAAAAATTTATCAGAATCTTTGTATTTTTAGAATATTGTGAGAGGATGTTTTGTCCATTTACAATAGACTCATACAAATACTTCTTAGATTGCGGGGTGTTAAGGTTGGAAGTGATTACAAGAGATTTTTTCTTATTTTTATCCAAGAGCAGCTTTCTCAATAAGATGGCGCGAAGCTGGGGAAGCCGTGTGGCAGCCGGCAAAATCATCGGAGGAATGGATTTCCGCAGTTCTATCCCGACAATCCGACATTTGAACAGCCAGGGGCTGTCAGTTACTGTCGATCATTTGGGGGAATTTGTCAACAGCGGTGATGTCGCGAAAGAACGCACCGAGGAGTGCATGCAGACCATCGCCTTAATCGCTGATGAACAGCTGAATTCCCAAGTGTCATTAAAAATGACGTCTTTAGGTCTTGATATAGATCTCGATCTCGTCTATGAAAACATGACGAAAATCCTCCAGACGGCTGAAAAACATAAAGTCATGGTGACGATTGACATGGAAGATGAAACGAGATGCCAGAAGACGCTGGATATCTTTAAAGACTTCCGAAGCCGGTATGAATATGTAAGCACCGTGGTGCAGGCCTATCTGTACAGAACGGAGAAGGATCTTGATGACCTCAGCCCGCTGAATCCGTTTCTGCGGCTTGTCAAAGGGGCCTATAAAGAATCGGAAAAGGTGGCCTATCCTGAAAAAAGCGACGTCGATGAAAATTATAAAAGACTCATCCGCAAACAGCTTTTAAAAGGACATTATACGGCAGTTGCCACGCATGATGACAAAATGATCGAGTTTACAAAACAGCTTGCCAAAGAGCACGGCATTCCAAACGACCGTTTTGAGTTTCAGATGCTGTACGGCATGCGCTCGCAAACCCAGCTCAGCCTGGTGGAAGAAGGATACCGCATGAGAGTCTACCTGCCTTACGGGGATGACTGGTACGGCTATTTCATGAGACGGCTCGCTGAACGCCCCTCAAACATCGCATTCGCCTTTAAAGGAATGACTAAGAAGTAAAAAAGGGAGAGATGACAATGACTACACCTTATAAACACGAACCATTCACGAATTTCCAAGATCAATCGAACGTTGAAGAATTTAAGAAAGCGCTTGCGACGGTAAATGAGTATCTGGGAAAAGATTATCCGCTCGTCATCAACGGTGAAAAGGTAGAGACGGAAGCGAAAATCGTTTCAATCAATCCGGCTGATAAAGAAGAAGTCGTCGGAAAAGTGTCAAAGGCGTCCCAGGAGCACGCTGAGCAAGCGATTGAAGCTGCTGCGAAAGCGTTCGAAGAGTGGAGATACACATCCCCTGAAGAAAGAGCGGCCGTTTTGTTCCGCGCAGCTGCCAAAGTCCGCCGCAGAAAGCACGAATTCTCCGCCCTGCTCGTCAAGGAAGCGGGAAAACCTTGGAACGAAGCTGATGCGGATACGGCTGAAGCGATTGACTTCATGGAGTATTATGCACGCCAAATGATCGAACTGGCAAAAGGCAAACCGGTCAACAGCCGTGAAGGCGAGAAAAACCAATATGTATACACGCCGACTGGAGTGACAGTTGTTATTCCGCCGTGGAACTTCTTGTTTGCGATCATGGCAGGAACAACAGTGGCGCCGATCGTTACTGGAAACACAGTGGTTCTAAAACCTGCGAGTGCTACACCTGTTATTGCAGCAAAATTTGTTGAGGTGCTTGAAGAGTCCGGATTGCCAAAAGGCGTAGTCAACTTTGTTCCTGGAAGCGGAGCAGAAGTAGGCGATTATCTTGTTGACCATCCGAAAACAAGCCTTATCACATTTACAGGATCAAGAGAAGTCGGTACGAGAATTTTCGAACGCGCGGCGAAAGTGCAGCCGGGCCAGCAGCATCTGAAACGCGTCATTGCAGAAATGGGCGGTAAAGATACGGTTGTCGTTGACGAAGATGCGGACATTGAATTGGCGGCTCAATCCATCTTTACATCAGCATTCGGCTTCGCGGGACAAAAATGTTCTGCAGGTTCACGTGCAGTTGTCCATGAAAAAGTGTATGATCAAGTATTAGAGCGTGTCATTGAAATTACGGAATCAAAAGTAACTGCTAAACCTGACAGTGCAGATGTTTATATGGGGCCTGTCATCGACCAAGGTTCTTACGACAAGATCATGAGCTACATTGAAATCGGAAAAGAAGAAGGCCGTTTAGTAAGCGGCGGCACCGGAGATGATTCAAAAGGCTACTTTATCAAGCCGACGATCTTCGCTGACCTTGATCCGAAAGCCAGACTCATGCAGGAAGAAATTTTCGGGCCTGTCGTGGCGTTTTCTAAAGTGTCAAACTTTGATGAAGCTTTAGAAGTGGCCAACAATACTGAATACGGTTTGACAGGCGCGGTCATTACAAATAACCGCAAACATATTGAACGGGCGAAACAGGAATTCCATGTCGGCAACCTGTACTTCAACCGCAATTGTACGGGAGCGATTGTCGGCTACCATCCGTTCGGAGGCTTCAAAATGTCCGGCACTGATTCAAAAGCGGGCGGCCCGGATTATTTGGCCCTCCACATGCAGGCGAAAACAATCAGTGAAATGTTTTAAGAGGGACTGAATGGGCATCCTCCTCGCGGGGGGTGTCCATTTCACCATAAACATATAAAGCGGAGGAGGAAATGCCATAGCAAACATTCAGTTGATTATTTCCATTTGTATTTATATGGCGGGTATGCTGTTTATCGGTTATTTCGCCTACAGACGGACGTCAAATCTGACGGATTACATGCTCGGGGGGCGTTCTTTAGGCCCTGCCGTCACAGCGCTCAGCGCGGGAGCGGCGGATATGAGCGGATGGCTCTTGATGGGGCTTCCGGGTGCTATGTTCTCGACAGGATTAAGCGGCGCTTGGATTGTGCTCGGGCTTGTGCTCGGGGCGTGGGCGAACTGGCTTTTCGTGGCGCCGAGACTGAGAACGTATACCGAAAAAGCGGGGAATTCCATCACCATTCCGGGTTTCCTTGAAAACCGTTTCGGTGATCATACGAAGCTTCTCAGACTGTTTTCGGGTCTTGTCATTCTCGTCTTTTTCACATTTTACGTATCATCCGGCATGGTATCCGGAGGTGTCTTATTCAACAGCATTTTAGGGTTGAATTACCACACGGGACTGTGGGTCGTGACAGGCGTCGTTGTCGCCTACACCTTGTTCGGGGGCTTTTTGGCGGTAAGCTGGACGGACTTTGTTCAAGGGATCATTATGTTTGTGGCGCTTATTCTTGTGCCGATTGTGACGATTTTCCATACGGGCGGCCCGGGGGAAACCGTTGCCGATATCCGTTCCGTCAACCCGGAACTGTTTAACATGTTCAAAGGGACGACCGTCCTTGGCATTATTTCTTTATTTGCGTGGGGGCTCGGCTATTTCGGGCAGCCGCATATTATTGTGCGCTTTATGGCGATCACGTCTGTGAAAGAAATCAAACGAGCCAGACGGATCGGAATGGGATGGATGATTTTGTCTGCACTAGGCGCGCTGTTTACGGGTCTTGCGGGAATCGCGTATTACCACCAGAACGGACTGAAGCTGGCTGATCCGGAAACCATTTTTATTCAGCTCGGCAACATTCTGTTCCACCCGATTATTACGGGATTTCTCATTTCTGCGATTTTAGCGGCCATTATGAGTACGATTTCGTCTCAGCTGCTCGTTACGTCCAGTTCTTTAGTAGAGGATTTGTATAAGTCCATGTTCAGGCGTTCGGCTTCTGATAAGGAACTCGTATTTCTGGGGAGAATGGCAGTGCTTGCGGTGTCAATCATCGCTTTGGTGCTCGCTTGGGAGAAAAACAACACGATACTTGGTCTTGTCAGCTATGCATGGGCGGGATTCGGCGCTTCATTCGGGCCGGTCGTACTGCTCAGTTTATTTTGGAAACGGATGACGAAATGGGGGGCACTCGCCGGCATGATTGCGGGAGCGATTACCGTAATCATTTGGGCGAATGCCGGTCTTTCAGACTTTTTGTACGAAATCATTCCGGGCTTTGCTGTAAGCCTTGCCGCTGTATTTGTCGTCAGCTTATTGACACAGGCTCCGTCAAAAGATGTCACAGATCAGTTTCATGAGTACCGTGATACACTTTCTCAATAAAAGCAAGGAACGAGAGGAAGAAGGGACCGCCCTTTTTCCTCTTTTCACGATACAGAATTCCGGATCATGCCGTTTTGGGATTATGTGAATTTTTTTCTATACAAAAAGTCACCCCGCAGAGTATGATAAAGATAAAAAGAGCATAGGAGAAATAGGTATGGAAGAGCTTTTAGAGAGAGTTTTTTCATTTACGGACATTGATAAATTAATTGATTTCATCAGTTATGAATTGCAGAAGCCCGTTATTCTGGAAAGCGCGGATTTCTTTTTGCTTGCCTATAATTCTTATTACATTAATCACTTCGACTCCGCCAACCAGCAGACGATATTTTCAAAAAAATGCCCCGTGCAGATTTTTGAAAGGTTTCTGAAGGACGGGGTGATCGAAAAGCTGAAAACCGTTCCTGAACCGTTCCGTGTCGAAAAAATAGACAGTATCGGACTGAATCAGAGAGTGGTTGTAAGCGCAAAACATAAAGGCGAAGTGATGGGCTACATCTGGATTCAGGAGCTCGACCGAAACTTGACGGACGAGGAGCTCGACTTTTTATATGAAACTTCATTCCATGTCGGAAAAATCATCTATAAAACGAACCGGCTGAAACAGGAAAAAGAAGAGAGAGCGGAAGACCTGGTGAAACGGGCGATCTTTCAGCAATTCTCCTCTGAAAAGGAGTTCAGGCGGGAAGCGGAAAAGATGAACGCCGTGCTGCCGTCGGTTTTTTCGGTAGTCGTCCTGCACGCCGCGAATGGGGATGGGGAGGCAGTCGAAGATGTGAAGGAAAACATCAAATCGTACTTGAATTTGCGGGATAAAGTCAGTCACGTCTTAACCATTGATTCCAATATTGTCATCGTCGTCGCAAGCTTCTCGCAAAAAAGCTCCGGCACTTCGGCAGCATCTGAATTCATCCACAAACTGCTGACTCATTTTCACTTTCAGAAGATCCCCACTCCCATCTATATCGGAATCGGCAATGAATACAGCAGCATCCTGAAGCTCGGCAAAAGTTATATAGAGGCCCTTGAAGTCATAAAGGCCGCCGAAATTACCGGAAATCAGGAAAATATCCCGTACGAATACAGTAAGCTCGGGATTTACCGCTATCTTGAAAGCATCGAAGAAAAAAACGCCTCACTGGAATATGTAAACGAAGATTTAGCGTTATTAAAAGCCAAAGACAGAGAAAGCAGTACCGAACTGCTGAAAACGTTAGAAATCTATCTCCTCAATAACTGCAAAACAAAACCAGCCGCAGAACAGCTTTTTATTCATCAAAACACATTGAACTACCGTATCAAACAGATTCTTGACATGACAGCAATTAATTTAAACGACTTCAGGACAAGGTGCCAGCTGTATCTCGATATCATGCTGATGAAAAAGAGATAAAAAAGAAACCAGTCGCCGTACTGGTTTCAGTTTTAATACCTTCCCGCTTATCAATCTCAGAACCTCACTTCTGAATCACTCCTTTTCCGCAAGAGAGAAATGAATAAACACTTCTCCTCAATATGTGTTATACTTTCATTGATATTGATTCTCAATTAAAAATGTTTGAAGTATAGATATAAACGGGAGGCAGAACGATGGCGGAAAATCATGAGGTGTATGACGTCACGATTATAGGCGGAGGCCCGATCGGCCTGTTTGCGGCTTTTTATTGCGGGATGCGCGAGCTGAAAACGAAAGTGATCGAGTTTTTGCCGCGGCTCGGAGGGAAAGTGTCTATGTTTTTCCCTGAAAAAATCATCCGTGATATCGGCGGAATACCCGGGATTGCCGGAGAACAGCTGATTAAGCAGCTGAAGGAACAGGCTGCGACATTTGAGCCGGATATCGTGTTGAATCAGCGGGTGACCGGATTTGAACGGCTGGATGACGGAACCATTGTGCTGGAAAGTTCCAAAGGGGAAAAGCACTATACGCGCACGGTGATTTTGGCCGTCGGCATGGGGACGCTTGAGGTCAATGAACTTGACAGCGCGGATGCGAGCCGTTATTCGGGAAAGAACCTTCATTATAAGGTGGAGAAGCTTGATGCGTTTCGAGATAAGCATGTCGTGATTTCCGGAGGGGGAGATACCGCGGTTGACTGGGCGAATGAGCTGGAACCGATTGCGGCGTCTGTTACCGTCTTGCACCGCAGGGAGGAGTTCGGCGGTTTGGAAAGCAGCGTCGCGAAAATGAAGCGGTCTTCCGTGCGGGTGCTTGCGCCGTATTGTCTGAAGCATCTCAACGGCACCGGAGAACGGATCGAGAGCGTCACCATTTGCCAAACTGAGTCCGGACTTTCTGAAGTCATCAAGCTTGATGAGCTCATTATCAACCACGGGTTTAAAATTGATCTCGGTCCGATGAAGGACTGGGGGCTTGAGATAGAAGAAGGCAGGATTAAAGCTGACAGACATATGCGGACGAATCTTCCGGGCGTGTTTGTCGCCGGTGACGCCGCCCATTATGAAAGTAAGCTCAGATTGATTGCAGGCGGTTTCACGGAGGGGCCGACCGCCGTTAACAGCGCCAAAGCCTATTTGGACCCGCAGGCGGATCAGATGGCGATGTATTCGACTCACCATAAAAAATTGGTGACACAATAAAAAAGGGCTGACCCCCGATGTTGAGTCTGGGGGGTCAGAAAAGCATTCCGGCGTATCAGCTGTGAACGAGCATGTCTTTCATTTCATTTCGTATAAACGCAAATAACTGTTCCTGATTTTTCACGGCGGTAAACCCGCAGCCGGCGGGGACGTCTTCGCCCATGCAGATGACGGGAGGGCGGTTTGCTGACGAATCCGGTGATATGCCGATTTGTTTTCCGGCGCTGATCAAATGCTGAGCGGATTCTTTGCCCGTACAGATAATCATTTGCAGAGGAGACTCGCTGATCGTGCGTTCGATCATGGAAGTGAACCGCTCATCTGCGATATGTTCATGGGTAATATAAAACGGGCATGATTTTGAGTCTGACAAGTTTTCTGCTGCTTGACGGCTTCCTACAATGAGTGAATGCGGAGAATCAATTTGACATTCGGATAGGAGAAAGCCCCGTTTTGTCAGTTCCGTCTTTGCGGCCTCAGTCGCTGCATTCAGGCTTGCGGTCACCCGGCGGATGTCGATCTGCTTGAAAGCCAGTGTGTCAAAGAATTCGCATACCGCAAGGCGTGATGTGAAAAATAGTTGTTCAAAGGTGCTGATCTGTTTCAGGATGTTTTCGTTTGCGGGCATTTTTTTAACGATCCGCTTCGGCCATTCAATAACATCGGCGCCATACTCGCGCAGCTTGTCTGTCAATGTATGTTCTTCATCGCCATGAGTGACAACCATGATATGCCGCCCGATGAACGGCTTGCTTTCAAACCAGCTGTGTGTTTGAAAATTGACAATATCACCGATGACGATAATGGCAGGGTTGGTGATGTTTTGGCTTTGAACTTTTTCATGGATATCCTGAAGCGTTCCTTTAACGCTCCGCTGCCGCCCCCACGTCCCCCATTGAATGACGAGTACGGGAACGGAAGGGGATTTTCCGTACTCCGTAAGCTTACGGCATATAAATGACAGATTTTTAACGCCCATATAAAACACAAGCGTTTGAACGCTTCGGGCAAGCCCTTCCCAGTCGAGATTCGGCCTGCCGTGCAATGATGTATCATGAGCGGTGATCATCGCGAAGGACGAAGCGAAATCACGATGGGTGACGGGGACTCCCGCATACAGCGGCGCTGCGATTCCCGAGGTGATGCCGGGCACCATTTCGTAGCGGATGCCGTGCTGATGAAGCGCCTCTGCTTCTTCGCCGACTCTGCCGAACACACTTGGGTCTCCGCCTTTCAAGCGGACGACGGTGTAGCCCTCCGCCGCTTTTTCAATCAGCAGGGCATTTATCTCAGACTGTTTCATAAAATGGCGGTCGGGCAGCTTTCCGCAATAAATGAACCGGCAGTCCGGTGAGGCATACTCAAGAAACTTTGGGTTTGCGAGCCGGTCATACAAAATAATATCCGCTTTCTCCAGAGCCTGTTTTCCTTTTACGGTGATCAGCCCCGGGTCTCCTGGTCCGGCACCGACAAAATATACGATTCCGTTTTTCATGATGGCGTCATCCCTTCAGCAGTTTAAAAAATGAAGGACCACTTGAAAAAGTGATCCGGTCTTTGCTCAATACAGGAGGTATACATTCTCTCCTTCAATCAGTGTTTCGTATGTTTTGACACAGCCATGATCCGGCTCTTGGACTTTTCCGTCTTCTAAGGAGATTTTCCAGTCATGCATCGGGCAGAAGACGTATTCTCCGCTGACGATGCCTTCAGCCAAGACGCCCCCTTTATGGGGACAGCGGTTTTCGACGGCGCGGACGCTCCCGTCAGAAAGCTTAAATACGGCAAGCTCTTTATCTTCTATATATACGGTTTTTCCTAACTCCTCGGGTAATTCGTTTACTTTGCCTATGCAAACCTTTGTCATATCTTTATTCACCATGTCCGTTCCCCCTTACTGTTTTATGAAGTCGTGACGACATTTTCGAATAGATCTTTAGATGCTTTTTTATCTTTAAGGAAGTATTGCCACGGATCTTTGTGGACAGAGAGTGTCTCATTCATTCTGTCGTTGAGCTCCTGCCGTTTTTCCGGATCGTTTAATACGGATTGGACATGAGATAAACCGACGCGCTCAAGCCATGTGGATGTCCGCTCCAGATAGTTTGCCGTTTCTCTGTAGTACTGAAGGTAAGCCCCCGCATATTCTAAGACTTCTTCATTCGTTTTTACTTTCATCAGCAAATCACCGGCGCGCAAATGGGTTCCGCCGTTTCCGCCGACATAAAGCTCCCAGCCTCCGTCGATGCCGACAACGCCAAGGTCCTTAATGCCTGATTCCGCACAGTTCCGCGGGCAGGCGGACACGGCCATTTTGACCTTGTGAGGCGTATTGAGCCCTTCGAATTTTTTCTCAAGCGCAATGCCCAGTGCCATGGAGTCTTGCGTGCCGAAGCGGCAGAATTGTTCGCCTACGCACGTTTTTACCGTGCGGAGTGTTTTTCCGTACGCGTAGCCTGACGGCATATCAAGCTCGGCCCATACTTTCGGCAGGTCTTCTTTTTTGACGCCGATGAGATCAATTCGCTGGCCGCCTGTCATTTTAACGAGCGGGATCTCATATTTGTCGACGACATCGGCGATCTTGCGGAGATCCTGAGAGTTGGTCACGCCGCCGTACATCCGGGGAACGACTGAGTATGTTCCGTCTTTTTGAATATTGGCGTGCATCCGTTCGTTCACAAAACGGGATGTTCTGTCATCCTCGTATGTAGCCGGATTAATCATGCCTAAGTAGTAGTTGAGGGCAGGACGGCATTTGGAGCAGCCCTCCGGCGTTTTCCAGCCGAGCACGTTCATGATTTCTCTTGTATGGGACAGCCCTTTAGCTTTGATTTCTTCTACGACTTCATCTCTCGACAGTGATGTGCAGCCGCAAATCGCTTCTTTTTGCGCGGACGCGTCAAATTCTGAGCCCAGTGTATATTGAAGAATGTCTTCCACGAGCGGTTTACAGCCTCCGCAGGAACGGGATGCCCCGGTGCATGCTTTGATTTCGTCCGTAGATGTGCAGCCTTTTTCCTGAATGGCTTGAATAATCGCGCCTTTTGAAACGCCGTTGCATCCGCAGATGATTTCATCGTCGCTCATCGCCGCGGTCATGCTTGCGCCTGCTTCCTGATCAAGAGGCTGTAAGATTGATATTTTGGAAGTTTCGGAGATATCGGCTTCTTTTTGAATCATAGAAAACAGGCGGCCGCCCTCGCTGCTGTCGCCGAACAAAACAGCACCGACAATTTGATTGCCCCTCAGGACGATTTTTTTATAAATGCCGTCCTGCTCATCGAACACTTTAATCGCTTTTTTGTCCTCTGATTCGTTAAAGTCACCGGCAGAGAAGACTTCGACGCCTGATACCTTTAATTGAGTGGAGAGAACGGAGCCTTCATACGGTTTTGTTTCAATGCCGCAAATATGTTTGGCCAGCACTTTTGCCTGTTCATAGAGCGGCGCCACAAGACCGTATGCGATTCCGCGGTGCTCGGCACATTCACCGACCGCGTAAATGTGCGGAATGTCAGTCTGCATATAATCGTTGACAATGATTCCGCGGTTTACCGGAATGCCGCTTTCTGTGCCAAGCTGTGTATTCGGGCGGATGCCGACCGCCATGACGACCAGGTCAGCTTCGATGCTTGTGCCGTCTTTGAAGCGTACCCCTTCGACACGTTCAGTACCGAGAATTTCTTCGGTTTGCTTTTCAAGGAAAAAGGTCATGCCTTGTTTTTCTAATTCGTTTTGCAGCAGGCGTCCCGCCGCTGCGTCAAGCTGGCGCTCCATCAGGAATGGGGCGAGGTGGATGACAGACACGTCCATTCCGAGATTCAGCAGTCCGCGTGCGGCTTCCAAACCAAGCAGTCCTCCGCCGATGACGGCTGCTTTTTTATATTGTTTTGACGCGGAGAGCATCGTGTCGGTATCTTTTATATCCCGGAAAGCCGTGACGCCTTGTTTGTCTGCGCCCGGAATCGGAAGGATAAAAGGGACAGAGCCTGTCGCCAGGATGAGTTCATCGTAAGGCTGGATTCTGTCTGCATCGGTGATGACGGTTTTGTTTTCCGTGTCGACTTTGATGACTGTTTCACCGGTATACAGCTGAATGTTGTTTTCTTTGTACCAGTTCCAATCGTTTAACGTAATGTCTTGAATGTCGGTATCGCCTTGCAGCACTTTTGACAGAAGGATTCGGTTATAGTTGGGATGAGGTTCGGCCCCGAATATTGTAATCTCGAATTCGTCTTTTGAAACACGCAGTATTTCTTCAATCGCTCTTACCCCGGCCATTCCATTTCCAACAAGAACTAGCTGTTTTTTTCCCATCAGATGATCCGCTCCTTATCTTTGTTTTTTTTAGCGTAGCACAGCAAAAACAAATATTTAAGATGCATGTTATGAAATGTAACAAAAAATACTAAAAAATCTAAAAATTTTATGAAAAATTATATAGGGCTGATTCGTACCGCACACATCTTAAAACCGGGCATTTTACAGTCCGGATCCAAGGCTTCACCAATTAAGTCGTTGACGTTTTGCGTGTCAGACCAATGGATGGGAACAAACAACGTGTCTTTTCGTACTTTCTCCGACCATCTGCTCCGGACCGTGATGCTGCCCCGGGGGGATTCTATTTTCACGAGAACACGGTCTTCGATATGATAGTCGGCCGCCGTTTTTGGATGGATTTCCACAAAGGATTCGAAATGTCTTGCAGCCAGGGCAGAGCTTTTTCTCGTTTGGACACCCGTTAAGTAATGAGACATCACCCTTCCTGTGGTTAAATAAAGCGGATAGCCGGCGCTCGGTTTCTCTTTCGGGACGGCCGGTTCATTTGGAATCACGCTTAATTCAGCTCTGTGATCGGGATGGGCAAATGAGTGCTCAAACAATCGCCCGGTTCCGGGGTGATCCGCTTCAGGACATGGCCACTGAATGCCGCCTTCCCGCCTGAGCCTGTCATAGGTGATGCCAGAGTAATCAGCAATTCCGCCGCGGCTCGCTTCTCTCAGTTCGTTAAAGATTTCCTCCGCCGACGTATAGGGAAAATAATGCCCTTTACCAAGAGCCGAGGCAATGTCACAGATGATCTGCCAATCATGTTTCGCTTCTCCGGGGCAGGTGCGGCTCGCTTCTCTTAATGTCACGCGGCCTTCTACATTTGTCATCGTGCCTTCGTCTTCCAAATAAGAGGAGGCGGGTAAAATCACATCCGCGAATGCCGCGGTCTCAGAAATAAATAAGTCAACTGCGACAAAGAATCTCAGTTTCTTGATTGCCTGCTTGACGAAATTCGCATTTGGGCCGGAAACAGCCGGATTGGAACACATGAGAAACAGTCCTTTGATGTCGCCGCTATCTATTTTTGCTATCATTTCATAGGCTGAGACGCCTTTGCGCGGCAGCTCATCCTGATGAATCCCCCACACCTTCGCAATGTGCGCCCGGTGTTCTTCAATTTCGATAGAACGGTAGCCCGGAAGCTGATCCGCTTTTTGGCCGTGTTCTCTCGCGCCTTGTCCGTTGCCTTGACCGGTAATCGCCCCGTAACCTGAGAAGGGCTTGCCGATTTTTCCGGTGATCAGCACCATATTTAAGAAAGCTTTCACTGCCGCGGTACCGTCAGTCTGCTGTTCGATCCCCCGCGCTGTAAACAGCATGCCGGATGTTTCCTTGGCAAACTTCACGGCGGCCTTTCGTATATGCTCCAAAGGAACACTTGTCTGCTCGGAGATCTCTTTCAGATCCAAAGCGTCGGTATGCCGTTTGAGCTTATTGAATCCGTTTGTGCGTGTGCGGATAAAGTCTTTGTCTGTAAGCTGTTCGTCAATGCAGATTTTGACGAGTCCGTTTGCCAGGGCTGCGTCTGTGCCGGGCTTGATTTTCAGGTGAAGATCGGCTATTTTGGTCGTCGCCGTTTCCCGGGGATCAATGGCGATAATGTAAGCCCCGTTTTCTTTCGCTTTATCAAAATACGGCATGATCGTCGGCTGGCATTCGGCGATATTGGTGCCTGCCAGGATGA
This sequence comes from Bacillus sp. B1(2022), assembly GCF_040259625.1. Taxonomy (NCBI): domain Bacteria; kingdom Bacillati; phylum Bacillota; class Bacilli; order Caryophanales; family Bacillaceae; genus Bacillus; species Bacillus sp. B1(2022). The sequence continues at coordinate 85,848 of NZ_JANIFO010000006.1, read as the reverse complement.
TGACACGTGTATGCGGGATGTCCGATAATGGATTCGTCAGGCCCCTGTCCGCGCCGAATGTCTGGCCGGCCGCCGTTGCTGCGGCAGACATACAGAGCCGCCCGTTGTAATCGATGTATTTCGTCTGTAAGCCGACCCGTGCGAACTTTCCAAGCAGATAGGCTTCTTCATTTGTAATTGAGGCGCTCCCGTAGACAGCCATCGCATCATTGCCGTGTTCGGTTTGGATCAGATTGATTTGTTCCTTAATGCGATTCAGTGCTTCAGCCCAAGAGACAGGCACAAATTCACCGTTTTTTTTAAGCAGGGGGCGCGTAATGCGGGAAGAGTGCACGGTATGCTGATGGGCATTCATGCCTTTTGTACATAAACGGCCATGTGTCGTCGGATTATCAATGCCGATTGCAGTGTATTTCTTCCGTGCCGCGAAGGTTTGTTCCGTAAGCTGCATTTTGCATTGCATGCTGCAGAACGGGCATTGCGTCTCATATGTTTTTTCCGATTGGACATCTTGCAGTTTGTCACGGAAATAACGGAGCATCGGTTCAGTCAAAAAGCTTCATCCTTTCGTATGGCGTTTTCCCGGCAGACAGGTTTTGCAGCAGGGATATGTCTGAACGGAGATTTTTCAGAAGCTGTGTCCGCATATCTTCTTCAAACAGCATTTCTCTGATATGGACGAGGCCGAGTCTGTCAACCCATTGATAAATCGCTTCGTTGTAGTGAGCTGTTTCGCGATAATATTGAATAAGGCCTTTCATCATAGCGGCGGTACTGTCTTCGTTATCCGTCACACAAAAAAGGCTGCCGGCGCGGGCTTGTTTTCCGCGGACGCCCCCGATATAAATCTCCCAGCCAGTTTGTGTCTGAAGCGCGCCGATATCCTGAATGTAAGCATCGGTGCAATTGTTTTCACATGACAAGCTGACGGATACATAAGCGGGTACGGCAAGTGTGTCGGTATCTCGTTCAATCCTGCTTGCCAGCTCTTGAAAGGAGCGATGCTGTCCGCACGTACATGCTCTGATTTGCATCGTCCAGCGGTGCCGGGGGGAGAAAACCGGCATGTTCAGTGCTTTTCTGATGCTTGCAAGGTCATTTGGCCTGATTCCGGAAAGCCTCAGCCGGTGACTGTCAGTCATCGAAACCTCGGGGATGCCGTATGCTTCGATGACGTCTGCGATGTTTTTGAGCTCTGCCGCACTTGTCAGTCCGCCGTACATTTGCGGAATCAGGGTGCATGTCTCTTCTGCCGATATTTCATTGAACTGCATAAAATCAGGCCGCGTCCTTTTCAAGTAATAGTGAAGCGCCGGAATACAAATGCGGCAGCCGTTTTCTGTTTTCCAGCCGATCACTTCCATCACCTCGGCGGCATCAGTGAACGGACGGCGCCGAAGTTCGGCGATGACTTCTTCTTCTGTCAAATCGGTGCAGCCGCAAAACGAAGGCTGGCGGGAGGGTTTTGTGTAATCATCGCTTGCCATATACTTCAGCAAGTCTTCAACGAGCGGCCTGCATCCTCCGCAAGATCCGGACGCTTTTGTCATGTGCTTCACTTCCTCCGCGGTTTTTAAGCCATATTTGTTCACCGCTTCTTCAATGGAGCCCTTGGTCACTGAGCTGCATTGGCAAATGGTTTCATGGGGAGGCATGGATTCAAAGGATATACCGCCTTGATCCGGTTCCATGAGCTGTTTTTTCACGATGGAAATATCTCTTTGCTTCACAAGACTGTCGAGAAGCCGCTGTTTACCGCGCGTGTCCCCGAATAAAATAAAGCCGGCCGGTTTATCGTCCTCAAAGAGCGCTTTTTTGTAGATGCCTGCATGCTCATCATGGAACAATATGCCGGCTGTGTGCTCATCCTCGTGCACCTTTCCTGCCGACCATACATCAATACCGGCTATTTTTAAGGCTGCAGATTGTGCAAAGCCTTGAAACCCTTCGCACGGGACGCCGCATAGATGCTGCGCGAGCACTTTTCCCTGTTCATAAAGCGGCGGCGCCAATCCGTATACAATCCCGTCATGCTCCGCGCATTCACCGACGGCATACACATTCGGTTTGTTCGTCTGCATGAATTGATTGACGATGATTCCTCTGTTCACTGAAAGTCCGGCAGATGGAGCCAATCGGATATTGGGCCTCACACCGGCGGCCATGACAATCAGGTCTGCTTCTATGGAAGAACCGTCTTTGAAACGAATGCCTTCCGCCCGTGAGTTCCCTGTAATGGATGCCGTGCCTTTCTCTAAAAGAAAGACTAAGCCTTTTCGTTCCAGCTCTTTCTGCAGCAGGCGGGATGCCGTTTGATCAAGCTGTTTTTGCATAATGGCGGAAGAGTGGTGAATGACGCTGACGTCCATGCCGAGCTGCCGTAAGCCGACGGCCGCTTCAAGACCTAATAAACCGGCGCCGATGACCGCCGCCTTTTGATACCGGCCGGCCGCATTGATAAGGGATTGGCAGTCTTCTATTGTCCGAAAGCCGTACACACCTTCTTTATCTGCTCCGGGTATGGGGAGAATATAAGGAGAGGAGCCCGTTGCAAGGATGATTTGATCGTAAGTCATGCTGCGCTTCCGATCCGTTGTGACAACCTGCCGTTCTGTATCAATGTGTACAACCGTTTCTCCCGTGTAAAGCGTAATTCCGTTTTTTTCGTACCATTCGCGGCTATTCAGCGTAATGTCATCAAGCGAAACCTCACCTTGTAAAACGGAGGATAAGAGAATGCGATTGTAATTGGGATGAGGTTCGCTTCCGAAAATGACAATCTCAAACATGTCACGGTTCATCTTTAAAATGTGCTCAATACAGCGGATTCCGGCCATTCCGTTCCCTGCTGCAATTAATCGTTGTTTCTTCATTCGCCAAACCTCCTTTGCAGCTGCCTGTAAGATTGCTTCTCTATGAGAAATTATGGCACATTGCCTGATTAACGCATTAAATGTGTCGCATTATCTTACACATGTCTTTTCCGGTGAATGCCGGTCATATATTCTTGATTCAGCAATTTGAAATGATAGAAGACCGGAAAGGAGAATGTTATGAAGCTGTCGGAATTAAAAACAAGCGGTCATCCGCTCACTCTGCTCTGTTCCTTCTTATATTTTGATGTGAGTTTTATGATTTGGGTAATGCTGGGGGCGCTCGGCGTTTATATTTCTCAGGATTTCGGGTTATCTTCTTTTGAAAAAGGGTTTGTCGTGGCTCTGCCGATCTTATCAGGATCTGTGTTTCGGATCATTTTAGGTGTGTTAACGGACAGGATCGGGCCGAAGAAAACAGCCGTGATCGGGATGCTGATCACGATGATCCCGCTGCTTTGGGGGGCATTCGGCGGCCGTTCTTTGACTGAGCTGTATGCGATCGGCATTCTGCTGGGCGTAGCGGGCGCAAGTTTTGCTGTTGCGCTTCCGATGGCGAGCCGGTGGTATCCGCCTCACTTGCAGGGGCTTGCGATGGGGATAGCAGGTGCCGGCAACAGCGGCACTTTGTTTGCGACATTGTTCGGCCCCCGCCTTGCGGAACAGTTTGGGTGGCACAGTGTAATGGGAATTGCGCTTCTTCCGTTGATGATCGTTTTTATACTGTTTATCGTCATGGCGAAGGACTCTCCTGCACAGCCCGCACCGCAGCCGCTTAAAAACTACCTTCACGTGTTCAGGCAGAAGGAAACATGGTGTTTCTGTCTTCTGTACGGCGTCACTTTCGGAGGTTTTGTGGGGTTATCAAGTTTTTTGGCGATTTTTTTCGTTGATCAATATCAATTGTCAAAAATCCATGCCGGTGATTTTGTCACAATATGTGTCGCAGCGGGCAGTTTTTTTCGCCCTGCAGGAGGCTGGATTTCAGACCGTGCGGGAGGTGCGAAAGTTCTGGCTGTACTGTTTGTCATCGCGGCTCTGTGTATGGCGGGAGTCAGCAGCCTGCCTCCGCTTTCAACGGTTATCGTTCTGCTGTTTATCGGAATGATGGCACTCGGTATGGGCAACGGAGCGGTATTTCAGCTTGTCCCTCAGCACTTTGCAAAAGAAATCGGAATGGTGACGGGAATCGTCGGAGCAGCCGGCGGCATAGGGGGTTTTTTCCTTCCGAATATTTTAGGATCATTGAAGCAGATGACGGGAACGTATGCGATCGGTTTTATCTCTTTCTCATGTATCGCATTGCTCGCATTTGTGCTTGTTCTGGCCGCAGGCTATTTTTGGAGAAAAAGCTATGGCACTGAAAACAGTCCTGCGGATGTTTAAGTTTGGGCGGAAGACACGTATGACAGCGTGTCTTTTTTATGATTGATTATTTTTCACTTGATTTTAAACGGAGAATATATCAGAATAAATAGTAACAATTACGATTTACAACAATGTACATCATGATAATAAGGCAGGTGCGGGGTGTAAATCGTAATCATTCTATTTTGTCAGGAGGCTATTTTATGAAAAAAATTCCGGTTACAGTATTGAGCGGCTATCTTGGTGCCGGAAAGACGACCGTTTTGAATCATATTTTACAAAACCGCAACGGTTTAAAAATTGCCGTCATCGTCAATGACATGAGCGAAGTAAATATAGACGCGGGCTTGGTGAAGCAGGGAGGCGGCTTGTCAAGGACGGATGAGAAACTCGTAGAATTATCCAACGGCTGTATCTGCTGCACGCTGCGTGAAGATTTATTAGTCGAAGTTGAGAAACTCGCGAAAGACGGCAGATTTGATTATATAGTGATTGAATCAACCGGGATCAGCGAACCGATTCCCGTTGCCCAGACATTTTCTTATATAGATGAAGAAATGGGCATTGATCTGACAACATTCTGCAGGCTGGACACAATGGTGACCGTGGTGGATGCAAACCGCTTCTGGCATGATTTCCAGTCCGGTGACAGCCTTCTTGACCGGAAGGAAGCGGCGGGAGAAGAGGATGAACGGGTGATTGCCGATTTATTAATTGACCAAATCGAGTTTTGTGATGTGCTCATTTTAAATAAATGCGACATGGTCGGCGAAAAAGAGCTTGAACAGCTGGAAACGGTTCTTCGCGCATTACAGCCCCGTGCCAGACTGATCCGGTCCGTCCGCGGAGAAGTGCCCGCCGAATACATATTGAATACCGGTTTATTTGAGTTTGAGGAAGCGAGTTCATCAGCAGGATGGATAAAGGAGCTGACGGCAGGTCATGAAGCGCACACTCCGGAAACGGAAGAGTACGGTATCACTTCGTTTGTGTACTCGCGGCGTCTGCCGTTTCATACCGTTCGTTTTGACAGCTGGCTGCATCAATCAATGCCTGACAACATTGTGCGCGCAAAAGGAATTGCTTGGTGCGCAACCCGCAACAGCCTTGCGCTGCTGATGTCTCAGGCGGGTCCGGCGGTTTCGATTGAGCCTGTTTCTTATTGGGTGGCGGCAATGCCGAAACTTGAGCAGGAGCAGATCAAACAGCAGGAACCGGAGATTCTGGAAGATTGGGACGACCAATTCGGAGACCGTCATACGAACCTGGTGTTTATCGGAACAGATTTAGATGAAGCAGCCATTACAAAGGAATTGGATCAGTGCCTGCTCACGCCGTCTGAGTTCGATTCCGATTGGTCGCAGCTTGAAGATCCTTTTCAATGGGATATTCAGCGGGCCGAATAACATACCGGCCAAGTTTAGAAGCAGGTGAAAAGGGAAGGAGTGATGAAAAAGGAGCTGACCAAGTGTGAAAGCACTGACATACCAAGGAAAAGAACATATGGAAGTGAAAGAAGTCCCGGCACCCGCCATTCAAGATGAGAGAGATGTCATCGTTCGAATCACCGCAACCGGGATATGCGGTTCAGACCTTCATTTATATAAAAACGGAATACCCGCCGATCCGGGTTATATCGTTGGGCATGAGCCGATGGGAATCGTTGAAGAAACGGGCAGTCAAGTCAAAAAGCTGAAAAAAGGCGACCGGGTCGTGATTCCTTTTAACATCGGCTGCGGAGAATGTCATTATTGCAAGCACCAGATGGAAAGCCAGTGTGATGAATCTAATCCAAATCCTCATACAGATGCCGGCGGCTTATTCGGTTTTTCGGAGTTTAACGGTAATTATCCCGGCGGGCAGGCTGAATATTTACGTGTTCCTTATGCTGATTTCTCTTCTTTTCTGGTTCCGGCAGACAGTGAGCTTGAAGATGAGCAGGTGCTGCTTCTGTCAGATGTCATGCCGACCGCCTTTTGGAGCGTCCAGCACAGCGGAGTGAAAAAAGGAGATACAGTCGTTATTCTGGGATCAGGTCCGATCGGTTTAATGGCGCAAAAATTCGCGTGGAAAAAAGGAGCTAAACGGGTTATCGCAGTTGATCAAGTCCCGCACCGCCTTGAACATGCGAGACGCATAAACGGAGCAGAGACCTTCAATTTTTCAGAACATGATGAGATCGGGAAACTGCTGCATGAACATACGTCAGGGGGCGCGGATGTAGTGATTGATTGTGTCGGAATGGACGGCACGCCGCTTTCAAAAGAAAAAGCAGAGCAAAAACCGAATCAGTTCGGAACGATCAGTCCGATTCTTACAGCATCAGAAGCCGTTAAAAAGTTCGGAACCGTGCAGCTCACGGGCGCATACATTTCTGAAGCGGACGGCTTTCCGCTCGGTGATTTTTTCACACGCAACGTTTCTTTGAAAATGGGCCAGGCACCCGTTATTCATCTGATGCCGATGCTGTATCAAATGATCGAACAAAATGAAATTGATCCGACGGATATCATTACACACAAAATGAGTCTTGCGGAAGCTCCTGCTGCATATGATATATTTGACAAAAAAGAAGATGGCAACATTAAAGTGATTTTAAAGCCATAGCGAGGAGAAACACGATGAATATTTACAGACCGGCGGGATTTTGGATCAGATTGGGAGCCGTGGTACTCGACTATTTAATTACTTCAGTGCCTTTGGCGATTATTTTTATGCTGGCAACAGGAAAAGATCCGAATGAGAGCACAATGATCAGCATCATTTTGACTCTTTATGCTATTTTGCTCCCTGTATACTGGAACGGTTATGTTATCGGCAAAAAGATCTGCGGTATCCGCATCGTCAAAAAAGACGGCACTCAGGTAGGCTTTCTCACTATGATTTTGAGAGTGCTTTTGGGCGGCCTGATATATGGCGTGACGTTTGGAATCGGCGTGATCGTGAGCGCATTCATGGTCGGAATGAGAGAAGACAAACGGTCAATCCACGATTTTGTAGCAGGAACGTATGTCACATACGCGCTGCCGGACGAATCGATTGAAAAGAGCGAATAATTTCGCTCTTTTTTTTGCATAAAAAATGGATGAGGGAGCAACATATAACAAACGTTAAAGGAGGAAAGAGTCATGAAAAAAGCTGCATTGTCTTTAGCTGCGTTTTTCATTACAGCAATGGTTTTCACAATGCCGGCACACGCCGCCGGAACAAAAATGCCTTCAACAATGTCACTCACGGAACAGCAGAAAAAAGAAATTGAATCACTTGAAAAAGAAGTGCTCGAAAAACGAAAACATGTTATATCCAAATATGTTGAGTACGGGGTCCTGCCGAAAGAAAAAGCAGAACATATTAAACAGCATATGGACAGGCGCTTTAACATGATGAAACAAAATGGGTTTGTCCCGAAGCCTCCGCCTCATAAATTGGAAAAACGGCATCATCATTCTTAAGCATCCGGCAAGCCGGATGCTTTTTTGTTTTTATCGGGATTGCTCTGAAACGCGTTTCATAACGTATGATATCAATATCATACGCATCAGGAGGATGAAACACATGATACATAAAAAACAGGGCCTGTTCCCTGATACATTTCTATGGGGGTCAGCCTCGGCTGCCTATCAGGTTGAAGGAGCCTGGAATAAAGACGGTAAAGGACCTTCAGTATGGGACTTATTCACGAAAATACCGGGTAAAACGTTTAAAGGCTCAAATGGCGATACAGCAGTCGGCCATTATGAGCACTATCAAGAAGATATCGCCTTGATGGCAGAAATGGGTTTGAAAGCTTACCGCTTTTCTGTCAGCTGGCCGAGAATTTTTCCGAATGGCAGAGGGGAAATCAACGAATCAGGGATCGCATTTTACGAAGACCTGATCGATGAATTGATTTCTAACGATATTGAGCCGGTGCTGACTCTTTATCATTGGGACTTGCCTCAGGCGCTGATGGATGAATACGGCGGCTTTGAATCAAGAAAAATTATTGATGATTTTAATGATTACTGCATTGCGTTATACAAAAGATTTGCCGGCAAGGTGAAATACTGGGTCACGTTAAACGAGCAGAATTATAATTTTCATAACGGGTTTATTACAGCTGCACATCCGCCCGGCGTAAAGGACAGAAAACGATTTTATGAAGCGAATCATATCGCATTTTTAGCTAATGCCAAAGCGATTGAATCCTTCAGACAATATGTTCCTGACGGTTTGATCGGCCCGAGCTTCGCTTATTCACCGGCTTATCCGCTTACAAGTCACCCTGAAGACATAACTGCATTTGAAAACGCAGAGGAATTTATGAATCATTGGTGGCTTGATATGTATTGCCGGGGGACTTATCCGCAAATTCCTTTCAATTATTTAAAGGAAAAGGGCTGGGCGCCCGCCATTGAAGCCGGGGATATGGAATTGCTTGCGAAAGGCAAGCCGGATTTTATCGGTGTTAATTATTATCAGACGATTACGTACGAAAGAAATCCTCTTGACGGTGTATCGGAGGGGAAAATGAACACGACTGGTCAGAAAGGGACAAACCAGGATACCGGTATACCGGGGCTGTTTAAAACGAAAAAGAATCCTAACCTCGTGACAAGTAATTGGGATTGGACGATTGACCCGATAGGTCTGCGCATCGGCCTCCGGCGTATAACGAGCCGCTATGAGCTGCCGGTTTTTATAACAGAAAACGGGCTGGGGGAATTCGATAAAATAGAAGAAGACGGCTCAATTCAGGATGACTACAGAATTGACTATTTACGCTCCCATCTTGAACAGTGCAGAGAGGCCATTAGTGACGGAGTTCATCTCATCGGCTACTGCAGCTGGTCATTCACGGATCTGTTAAGCTGGCTGAACGGCTATCAAAAACGCTACGGTTTTGTCTATATCAATCGAGATGAAGAAGATGAAAAGGATTTGAAACGGATCAGGAAAAAAAGTTTTTATTGGTACCAGAATGTAATTGAAACAAACGGTAAAAGTTTATAAAAGTTCCCTGAGAGAAATAAGATTCTCTCAGGGATTTCTTTTACATTGCGGCTGCATTAATAATATACGTATCCGCATGAAGATCGGATATTTCGGCAGGCACTGAATAACAGGTAAGGCTGTATCGGCCTTTCGGAATATTAAAAGAAAGCCGCTTTGACATCACGCTTTCAATCTCAATTCCATCTTTTACAGCCTCAAAGGGAACAGTCGCTTTTTTCTCATAGGATGGTACCGGTTCACTTGTGTTAAGCCTGAGAACGATAAATGCCCTCGTATTTCTCCTTGCCTCAAATGAAACAGCTCCGTCAGCTTCCGCATATCCTTTTTCAATGGCTTCATCGGTCCAATCGATAACAGGCGGTTCTGAATCTTTTTGGAAGATTGTAAATTGATGATAAGAAATGGCCAGTTCTTGCGGTTTCCATGATTTATTCAATGCGCTGTTCCTCCTGTTTTTTACTTGATTTTAAATAATACTCTCGTTCCGTCGGGATCATTGGTAAGCTGGTGTCCGACCCATGAGCCGGCTCCGCGGTTGTCTGCCGGAGAAATATATTCTACGGAGGCATTATTTCCGCCCTGTTTACAAACCGCCATCGGCCATTCATCTCTATCGTATCCCGTTTTGACGGGCACATGTTTAAGAGATTGCTCACGCCGCTTATGTACTCCGTCTCTGTCAATGGTGCATATGCTGGAATGTCCTTCTTTTATCGCGTCCTTAATATGCTTTGCTGTTTCCGGATATCGATCGGACGGAAATAAGATTACTTTGTCGTAATCACTCTTCTGAACGGCCTGCTCGTTATCGGAGAAAAGATCACCCTTGATCAGGGCCGCGACTGCTCCGGCAATGATGATAAGAACAAGCAGCAGTGCTTTTAATGTTTTCAAGAGTATCAATCACCTCCAGTTTTAATTGCTGTAAAGCTGGTCCAAGAATAAAGCAGAATCGGCCGGCTGTAAAGCTGTTAAAATATATTTCTCAGCGGCAATTCAGCTGAATATCTGTAAAACCATCCGCACAAATCAACTTTATTCATTAAAAATTCGATCAGAAAGTGTTTTTTGCCGTTTCCCTATTCAGAAATGAATGGTTGCGGCCGTATCGTCAATTGACTTATTATAGCGATAAGCTCACCGGCAGGATATTTTCGTTGCGAGTGTCCGACCCGAAAACCTTGGCCTGCATGACCGGGCGCAACAGGACGATAAAAAGACGGCCATCTGATAAGAAGGCCGTCAGCAAATCATTCCAGATTCGCATGCTTTGTAAACATGTCTGCTGAATTCAATTCTTTTTTCTCCATGATTTTTAGAATAACTGCATCGTAAAACAGCAGAAGAGTTTGTTCGAATAAAGAACCCATCGGCTGAATCGTCTTTCTGTCTCCGCCGGTCTCTTCCTTAGGAGAGCCGGGAATCGTTATTGTAAGATCCGCAAGTTTGCCGAGACTTGAGTCGGGGTTAATCGTTAATGCAGTGATGATGCCGTTAAGGCTTTTGGCTTTTTCAGCCGTATGAAGCAGACTTTTTGTTTCGCCTGAGCCTGAGCCGATGATGACGAGACCGCCTTCTTGGAGGGGAGGGGTAAGCGTCTCACCGACGATGTAAGCGTTCAGACCGATGTGCATCATCCTCATGGCGAACGCTTTAGCCATAAAGCCGGAACGTCCCGCTCCGGACGTGAAGATTTGATCTGCCGATAAAATCTGATCCGCAAGCTTGTCAGCTTCACTGTCGGATATTAATGCTGCGGTGCGGGATATTTCATTTAGTATTTCATGTAAGTATTCAGTCGTTTTCATGATCCTTGTGTGATCAGCTGTTTTATTTTAGCAGCAGCATCCGCTTTATTGTCAGCTCCCGTAATGCCTCCGCCGACAATGATTAAATCTGGGTTTTGTTTGATGGCTTCAGGAAGCGTATCAAGTTTAATGCCTCCGGCAATTGCGGTTTTAGCGCTCTTGACCGCTTTTTTAATCGCCGTCAGTTCCTCGAATGAATTTTTTCCTTCTGCTTGAAGATCATAACCTGTGTGAACACAAATATAATCAACACCGAGCTGGTCAATTTCTTTTGCCCGTGTTTCAAGGTTTTTTACGTTAATCATGTCGACGAGAATTTTTTTCTGCTGTTTTTTTGCTTCGGCAACCGCCCCTTTGATCGTTGAGTCGTCTGTCGCTCCTAAAACGGTGATGATGTCGGCTCCCGCTTCTGCCGCTTTCATGATCTCGTAGCCGCCTGCATCCATGATTTTAAGATCGGCAAGCACTTTCAAGTGAGGAAAGGCTGATTTCATTTCCTGTACGGCTTTCAGGCCTTCATTAATGACAACGGGAGTGCCGATTTCTACAACATCTATATATGGTTCGACCTCTTTCACAAGCTCAATTGCTTCCGGGATATTCACTAAGTCTAATGCCAGCTGTAATTCCACTTTATATCCACTCCTCTTTTTTATGTATTTTCATTCTATAGAGTGCCCCGCATGTTGAGAAGTACGCACTTTGAAGTCTAATAGTTACTTTGAGGATACTGTCCCCGCAGGCAATGCGCTTTGTTTCAGCAAAACTGCGTGGTAGTATAAACTGATGAAAGTTGTGTAAAAAAGTAAGCGTGTATGAATAGATGATGACCGTACAAAAAGTAAGAGGAAGGAGAATGGCCCGTGAGCCGAATGGATAAGAAAACGTTTAATTGCGAAAAGGAATTGACGCTTGCCGTGATAGGCGGGAAGTGGAAAATGCTGATTATGTGGCACTTGGGAAAAGAAGGGACGAAGCGGTTTAATGAGCTGAAAGCTTTAATTCCGGATATTACGCACAAAATTCTTGTGAATCAGCTCAGGGAGCTGGAGCAGGATCTGATCGTTCACAGGGAAGTTTACCCTGTCGTCCCTCCGAAAGTGGAGTATTCTTTAACGGCGCAAGGAGAAAGCCTTATGCCGATTCTGGACGCCATGTATAAGTGGGGAAAAGATTATATGGAATTAATCAACATTGATAAAACTGCAATAAAGGAATCTTTTTGAAGTGCTCTATGTAAAATAGAGTGCTTTTTTTGCGGTTTAATGAAATCATATTGCGAACATTTGGGCTGTCTGTTTCGGTTCTTGCGCTTTTTTTTCCGGGTCAGCTTACGTACGTAAATTTTTTTCATTCTGCCATAACTGGATATTCGACAGCTTTTCATTATAGTTTAAAGATTTTTAATTTTACGTAAATAATATTTTTAAAAATAAATTGCGGGATGCCGCAAAATACCCTCTGGATTTGTCGGAATTTTTTTCGGTGTGCCGCATGAAACTTTTCACCCATTTTTCGGTGATAAAAACAATATTTTCATATAAAGTGAACGTAAGTAGATATATAGAAATACATGCAGAAATAGGTAAACCTTTCGTGCTTACAATCAATGGCTTTTTGTCTTGATTTCTCATAAATTTGATGCCGCATTTCGGACTGCGCGGGTGAACGGATGACGGATTTCGGCGGTGATTGAATCGGGATCGTTTTTGGAGGTAAGTGGTTCTTTTGGCTTGAGAATGAGTTAGGGACATAGAGGGAGGCTGTTTCTAAGGGAGAATTGACATCTTTATCTTAAAAAGGGGAGGCGCACACATATGGAAATAACTTTTTATCCTTTAACAAATGCTCAAAAACGTATCTGGTATACAGAAAAATTCTATCCGAACACAAGTATTTCAAATCTTGCCGGGTTCGGGAAACTCATTTCTGAAGACGGCGTACAGGCTCATTACGTTGAGAAAGCGATACAGGAATTCGTTCGGCGGTATGAGTCGATGAGAATCCGTCTGCGGCTTGATGATGAGGGGGAGCCCGTTCAATATGTGAGCGAATACCGGCCGCTCTCCATCGGGCACACAGATATCAGGCAAGCCGGCTGCTCTGCGGACGAGCTGTCAAAATGGGGGCGTGAAGAAGCTGGCAAGCCTCTGGCGTTATATGATCAGGATTTATTCCGTTTTTCCGTGCACACGATCAGTGAAAATGAGGTCTGGTTTTACGCTAATGTGCATCACATTATTTCAGACGGGATTTCCATGACGATTCTGGGCAATGCGATTACTGATATTTATTTGGAGCTTTCAGGCGGAGCAAGTGAGGAACAGACGGAGATTCCTTCTTTTATCGAGCACGTGCTGACAGAGCAGGAATATGTGCAGTCGAAGCGGTTTAAAAAGGATCGGGATTTTTGGAACGGGCAGTTTGAGACCGTGCCGGAGCTTGTGTCCCTGAAACGGAGCCGGGCAGATGCGGGTCTTGATGCGAAACGGTTTTCTCAAGAAATTCCTCACGACTTATATGGCCGCATTCATTCATTCTGCGAGGAGCATAAAGTCAGCGTACTATCTCTGTTCCAGTCAGCTCTGATCACTTATCTCTACAAAGTGACCGGCCGGGATGACGTTGTCACGGGTACGTTTATGGGAAACCGGACGAATGCGAAAGAAAAGCAGATGCTCGGGATGTTCGTATCTACGGTGCCTGTGCGGACAAGCGTTGACGGAGGACAGTCGTTCTTGGAATTCGTTAAAGGCCGGATGAAGGATCTGATGAAAATTCTCCGCCACCAAAAGTATCCGTATAACCTGCTTGTCAATGATTTGCGCGCTTCGAAAAGTTCGCTGAGCAGATTGTTTACGGTGGCTCTGGAGTACCAGGTGATGCAGTGGCAGAAAAAAGAGAATCTGTCCTTCCTGACAGACCCTATTTTCAGCGGAAGCGGTACAAATGATATTTCAATTCATGTGAAGGAACGATGGGACACCGGGAAATTGACAATTGATTTTGACTATCGCAGCGACATTTTCAAGGGGGAAGAGATTGAATCTGTTTCTGAACGTTTGATCACGCTGATTGAAGATGCGATTTCATCTCCTGATCGCATAATTGATGAACTTACTCTTCTTTCTGAATCCGAGAAAGAGCGGCTGCTGAAACGGGCCTCCGGCAATCCGGTGAATTACCGCGGAGAGATGACGATACCGGGGCTGTTTGAAGAGAAAGTGAAGTCACTGTCTGACAAACCCGCGGTTGTGTATGAAGGCCGAACATTGTCCTATCGCACATTGCATGAACAGTCAGGCCGTATCGCCGGACGCCTTCTTCAAGCCGGGATATCAGCCGATTCTCCTGTCGCGGTGCTGCTTGGCCGTTCTGAGCGTGTCATTGCGGCAATATTGGGAATTTTGAAAGCGGGCGGCGCCTATGTGCCGATAGATCCTGACTTTCCGGCGGATCGGATTCAGTACATTTTAGAGGACAGCGGAGCGAAGGCTGTTCTGACGGAGGCCGGAATACAGGTGCCTGCAGCGGATGCCGAACGGATTGATTTTGACGAGGCTGTTCAGTTTGAAACGGCTGCGGACGGTGTCATCACACAATCAGACCGGCTGGCTTACATCATCTACACGTCAGGTACAACGGGGCGGCCGAAAGGCGTGATGATTGAGCACCGGCAAGTTCATCATCTGGTGCAATCACTGCAGCAGGAGATTTATCAATCCGGTGAGCAGACATTAAGAATGGCGCTTTTGGCTCCGTTTCATTTTGATGCGTCCGTCAAACAGATATTCGCCTCGCTTCTTTTGGGACAGACGCTTTATATCGTGCCGAAAACGACTGTGACGAATGGCTCGGCACTGCTGGACTATTATCGGCAAAACCGGATTGAAGCCACTGACGGAACGCCTGCGCATCTGCAGATGATGGTTGCGGCGGGAGATGTCAGCGGAATTGAATTGCGCCACATGCTCATTGGGGGAGAGGGCCTGTCCGCGGCTGTTGCTGAACAGCTGATGACGCTCTTTCATCAATCGGGCAGGACGCCGCGTCTGACGAATGTCTACGGGCCGACAGAAACGTGCGTAGATGCGTCCGTGCATCAGATGTCAGCGGATAACGGAATGAATCAACAGGCGGCGTACGTTCCGATCGGAAAACCGCTCGGCAACGCCCGTCTGTATATATTGGATAAGCACCAGCGGCTTCAGCCCGACGGCACGGCCGGTGAGCTGTATATCGCGGGTGACGGTGTAGGCCGCGGCTATTTAAATCTGCCGGATTTGACCGCAGAGAAGTTTTTGCAGGACCCGTTTAACGGAAGCGGCCGCATGTACCGCACGGGTGATATGGCGCGCTGGCTGCCGGACGGGACGATCGAATATATCGGCCGTGAAGATGATCAGGTGAAAGTCCGCGGCTACCGCATTGAGCTGGGAGAAATTGAAACGGTGCTCAGAAAAGCTCCGGGCGCGGCGCAGGCCGTCGTGCTGGCACGGCCGGATCAGCAGGGCAGCTTAGATGTCTGCGCATATATCGTTCAGGAAAAAGGAACCGAGTTTCACCCTGCCGAGTACAGGGAGTATGTGTCCAAGCACCTTCCTGATTACATGGTGCCCGCTTACTTTACAAAAACGGACGAAATTCCGCTCACGCCGAGCGGGAAGGCGGACCGCAAAAAGCTGTTTGCGCTTGATGTGCAGGCTGTCAGCTCATCTGAATATGCCGCGCCGAGAAATGAAACGGAGGAAACACTTGCCGTCATCTGGCAGGAAGTTCTCGGAATGGACAAGGCGGGCATTTATGATCATTTCTTCGAGTCAGGCGGTCATTCATTAAAGGCAATGACGCTTCTGACGAAAATTCATAAGCAAATGGGCGTTGAAATTCCGCTGCAATACTTGTTTGAGCATCCGACGATTGCGGCGCTTGCCGATTATGCGGAAAACCGAAACGAAGGACCGGCATTCAGTACAATTGAGCCGGCTGAGAAGCAGGCGAGCTATCCGCTTTCGCTCGCTCAGCAGCGGACTTATATCGCAAGCCAATTTGAAGACGCGGGAGTCGGATATAACATGCCGGCTGCGGCCATGATTGAGGGCGCTTTAGACCGTGAAAAGCTTGAGCGTGCATTTTCTGCCTTAATCAGCAGGCATGAAGCGCTCAGAACATCGTTTCAATCAGAGGACGGCACGCCGAGACAAGTGATTGGCGAGCATGTTCCGTTTCATATTGAAATGATCGAAGCGCGCGGAAGAACGAATGAACAGGTCATGAAGGACTTTGTGCGCCGTTTTGATTTATCTGAGGCGCCGCTGTTCAGAATCGGCCTGCAAACGCTCGGTCACAATCGCCATATGCTGCTGTTTGATATGCATCACCTGATTTCTGACGGGGTGTCTATTTCCATCATGCTGAAGGAACTGGCTGACATCTACGTCGGAAATCAGCTGCCTGAATTGCGCATTCAATATAAAGATTATGCCGTATGGCAGGCGGAACGGGCGAAAGAAGGCTACAAGAAGGAGCGGGCGTACTGGAAAGAAGTCTTCAGCGGCGAACTGCCGGTGCTTCAGCTGCTTCCTGATTATCCGCGGCCGCAGGTGCAAAGCTTTGAAGGTGACCGCGTGTCCGCCAAGCTGCCGAAAATGCTGCGGGAACGGCTGCAGAAGCTTGCCGAGAAAAACGGAGCCACCCTTTACATGGTGCTGTTATCAGCATACTATACGCTGCTTTCTAAGTATTCGGGACAGGAAGACATCATCGTGGGAACACCGTCAGCGGGAAGAAATCACTCCGATACCGAGGGGCTTATCGGGATGTTTGTCAACACGCTTGCGCTGCGAAGCTCCGTGAAGCAGGATCAGACATTTGCCGGCTTGTTAGGTCATGTGCGCAAGCAGGTGCTGGATGCGTTTTCTCATCAGGATTATCCGTTTGAGTGGCTGACAGAGGAACTGAACGTGCCCCGGGACATGAGCAGGCATCCGATATTTGATACGATGTTCAGTCTGCAAAACGCCTCGGACGGAATTCCGGAGATCGGTAATCTGACGCTGTCTCTTCATGAAACAAACTTCAATATCGCCAAATTCGACCTGACCATGCAGGCTCGGGAAACAGCGGAAGGCATTGCGCTTGATTTGGATTATTGCACGAAGCTGTTTAAGCGCTCAACTGCGGATCGCATGCTTGCGCACTATGTCCGTCTGCTGGAAAGCGCGGCAGCTCAGCCGGATGCGAAAATCAGCGAATATGATCTGCTTTCTGAACGGGAGGCTTTGAATCAATTACAGCGGTTCAACCCGGGACGCACGGTATACCCGAAAGATCAAACGATCGTGCAGATCTTTGAAGAACAAGTCCGAAAGAACCCTGACCGGACGGCTCTACAGTTCGAAGGGGAAACCCTGTCGTATCAGCAGCTGAATGAACGCGCCAACAGGCTTGCGCGGCATATTCTTTCGGTCGGAGGCGGCGGAAAAACCGCGGCTGTTCTGTGTGAACGGTCAATGGATATGATTGTTTCCATTATGGCTGTGTTAAAAGCGGGGTCCGCCTATGTGCCGATTGATCCTGAGCATCCGGTTCAGCGGATTCAGCATTTCTTCCGCGACAGCGGGGCGAATGTGCTCCTGACTCAGCAAAGCCTCAAGCCGCTTGCGGAAAAGGCCGGTTTTCAAGGCGTCATTGTGCTTGCTGATGATGAGGCGAGCTATGAAAAGGACTCTCGCAATCCAGCATTGCCGTTTGATTCCAAAACGATTGCCAATCTCACTTATACATCAGGCACGACGGGAACGCCGAAAGGAAACATCGTCACACATGCCAACATTTTGCGGACGGTAAAAAACACGAACTATTTGACTGTTTCTGAAGAGGACACAGTGCTCGGTCTGTCAAACTACGTTTTTGACGCTTTTATGTTTGATATGTTCGGTTCGCTGTTAAACGGTGCAAAGCTTGTAATCGTCCCGAAAGATACGGTGCTGGATATGTCACGCCTGTCCCGTGTGATCAAACGGGAGAACGTCAGCATTCTGATGATTACGACGGCCCTGTTCCACCTGCTTGTTGATATGGAGCCGTCCTGTCTGACGACGCTTCGGAAAATCATGTTCGGGGGCGAAAGAGCGTCTGTAGAACATGTCAAAAAGGCGCTTGCGGCAGTCGGAAAAGGAAGACTGCTTCATATGTACGGCCCGTCGGAAAGCACGGTGTTTGCGACATACCATCCGGTGGATGTCATTGAAGAGGATACGCTCTCCGTTCCGATCGGGAAACCGGTCAGCAATACGGAAGTCTTTATCATGAACTCAGCCGGACGCATTCAGCCGGCGGGTATCGCGGGAGAGCTGTGCGTCAGCGGGGAAGGACTCGTAGAAGGCTACTACAACCGTCCTGAACTGACGGAAGAAAAATTTGTAAAGCATCCGTTTAAGGAAGGTGAACGGATGTATAAAACGGGCGACTTGGCCAGATGGCTTCCGAATGGCGATATCGAGTTTATCGGACGTATCGACCATCAGGTGAAAATCCGCGGTCAGCGGATTGAGCTTGGCGAAATTGAGCATCAGCTCCAAAGTCATGACCAGATTCAGGAATGTATTGTGCTCGCTGTGGATCAGGGTGCGGGTGACAAACTTCTTTGCGCGTATGTTGTCGGCCTCAGGGAAATCTCTTCCCGGGAGCTGAGGGAGCATACGGCGAAGGATCTTCCGGCTTATATGATTCCGTCCGTCTTTATTCAATTGGATGAACTGCCTCTTACAGGGAACGGAAAAATCGACAGGCGGGCGCTGCCGATGCCGGATGTGACCGCAGCGAATGCCGTGTCATATACGGCGCCGCGCAATGAAACAGAACAAAAACTGGCGGATATTTGGGCTGAGGTGCTGCAAATGGAGCGGGTCGGCGTCCATGACCAGTTCTTTGAGATCGGGGGCCACTCGTTAGCGGGGATGAAACTGCTGGCCCTTATCCAGAAGACATTCGGCGTGCAGCTTACCTTAAAGGATCTGTTCACTTCTCCGACGGTTGCGGGGCTGGCGCAGCTGATTGAAGGGGCTGAGCGGAAGGCGGCTGAGAGCATCGCACCGGCGGCCGAGCGGGAAACGTATCCGGTTTCTTCACCGCAGAAGCGGATGTTCGTGCTTCAGCAGCTGGAAGGCGCTGAAACAAGCTATAACATGCCGTCTGTGCTCCGCTTAAAAGGAAAGCTTGATGCGGAAAAGCTGAAATCCGTCATGAAACAGCTGACAGAACGCCATGAAGCCTTCAGAACGACATTTGACATAAAGGATGGGGAAACGGTTCAGCGCATATGGACGGAAGCTGATATCGACATGGAATATTATGAAGCCTCTGAAGAAGATGCTGAACGGATTATTCAGAGCTTTATCCGGCCGTTCCGCCTGGATCAGCTTCCTCTCGTCAGAACGGGACTGGTCAAGCTGGCTGAACATGACCACCTGCTGCTGTTTGACATGCACCATATCATTTCGGACGGCGCTTCAGTCGGCGTGCTGATAGATGAACTGTCCCGCTTGTATGGCGGCGAAACGCTTGAGCCGCTGCGGATTCATTATAAAGACTATGCGGTATGGCAGCAGAAATTTATTCAATCAGAGCAGTACCGCAAGCAGGAGGAGCATTGGCTTCGGGAGCTTGACGGCGAGCTTCCGGTATTGACGCTGCCGGCTGATTACAGCCGTCCGGCCGTGCAAACCTTTGAAGGAGACAAGCTGGTCTTTTCTCTGACTGAGGAACAGACGTCGGCTCTTCGCAGTCTTGCGAAACAAACGGATTCTACCATGTACATGGTGCTGCTGGCGACATACAGCGCCTTTCTATCAAAACTGAGCGGACAGCATGACATCATTGTCGGCTCGCCGGTTGCGGGACGGTCACATGCGGATCTCGCAAACGTCATCGGTGTTTTTGTGAATACACTCGCGCTTCGTACGTATCCGGAAGCGGACAAAACGTTCACGGACTATCTTAAAGAAGTAAAACAAACCGCTTTACATGCATTTGACGCGCAGGATTATCCGCTTGAAGACCTTCTGCAAAAGGTTGAGGTGCAGCGTGATACGAGCAGAAATCCGCTGTTTGATGCGGTATTCTCAATGCAAAATGCAAATGCGGAAGATCTGGTCATGGAAGGAATTGAGCTGAAGCACCATCCGTTTGACAGAAAAACAGCCAAGTTTGACCTGACAATGACGGCTGAGGACACAGACGAAGGTTTAACGTTTGTGCTTGAATATAACACCGCGCTGTTTAAACCGGAAACGGCAGAGACATGGAAGCATTACTGGCTTCAACTGTTAGAAGCCGCAGCGGAAAATCCGGCTGCGAAGCTTTCTGAGCTTTCATTGGTGAATAAAACAGAAAAACAAGCTCTCCTCAACGCATGGAAGGGAAAAACACTTTCTGTGCCGCGGGATAAAACGGTTCACCGTCTCTTTGAAGAAACGGCCGCCCGCTACGCGAACCGGCCGGCCGCGGCATACAACGGCGCGAAATGGACGTACGGCGAGCTGAACGCAAGGGCGAACCGGATCGCGCGCATTCTCATGGACTGCGGCGTCACGGCTGACGAACGTGTCGGCATTTTGACGAAACCGTCCTTGGAAATGGCCGCGGGCGTACTCGGCGTCCTGAAAGCAGGCGCGGCATTTGTGCCGATTGATCCCGACTACCCGGAAGAGCGGATCAGCTACATTCTGCAGGACAGCGGCGCCAAGCTTCTTCTTACACAGGAAGCGCTCGACGTGCCGGAAAGCTACAACGGAGAAACGATTCTGCTTGACGGCAGCCGCTCCATTTTGAGCCTGCCGCTTGATGAAAACGATGAAGCGAACCCGCAGACGGAAACAACGGCGGATCATCTCGCTTATATGATTTACACGTCAGGAACGACCGGACAGCCGAAGGGTGTCATGGTCGAACACCATGCGCTGGTGAACCTGTGTTTCTGGCATCACGACGCATTCGCCATGACGGCGGATGATAAAAGCGCCAAATACGCGGGCTTCGGTTTTGACGCCTCTATCTGGGAAATGTTCCCGACATGGACCATCGGCGCGGAGCTTCACGTCATTGACGAAGCGATCCGGCTGGATATCACCCGCTTAAATCACTATTTCGAAGAGCACGGCGTGACCATCACTTTCCTGCCGACGCAGCTGGCCGAACAATTTATGGAGCTGGAAAATACCTCTCTCCGCATGCTTCTCGTCGGCGGCGACAAGCTGAAGCGGGCGGTGAAACAGCCGTACACGATCGTCAACAACTACGGCCCGACGGAAAACACCGTCGTCGCGACAAGCGGCGTCATCAATCCGGAGGAAGGATCGCTTTCGATCGGACGGGCGATTGCCAATACGAGAGTTTATATTCTCGGCGACGGCGATCAGGTGCAGCCGGAAGGCATTGCCGGTGAATTGTGCGTGGCCGGCCGCGGTCTGGCGCGCGGATACCTGAACCGTGAAGAAGAAACGGCGAAGCGGTTTACCGCAGATCCGTTCGTGCCCGGCGAGCGCATGTACCGGACCGGCGACCTCGTCAAATGGAACGCGCAGTGCGGCATCGAATACATCGGCCGTATTGACCAGCAGGTCAAAGTGCGGGGCTACCGGATCGAGCTTTCAGAAATCGAAGTCCGCCTCGCCCAGCTTGCGGACGTTCATGACGCAGCGGTGACGGCCGTGGAAGACAAAGCGGGCAATACCGCGCTTTGCGCCTATGTCGCGCCTCAGCAGGACGATATTGAAGCGCTCAAATCCGCGCTGAAAGACACGCTGCCTGACTACATGGTGCCGGCGTTCTGGGTGGAGATGGACGAGCTTCCGGTCACCGCAAACGGAAAGATTGACAAAAAAGCCCTGCCGGCGCCTGACATTGAAGCGGGAAGCGCGGCATACAAAGCGCCGGAAACGGAGATGGAGACGCTGCTTTCCGACATTTGGCAGGAAGTGCTCGGTCTTGACCAGATCGGCGTAAGCGATAATTTCTTCACGCTCGGCGGGGACTCGATCAAAGGCATCCAAATGGCGAGCCGCCTGAACCAGCACGGCTATAAATTGGAGATGAAAGATCTCTTCCAGCATCCGACCATCGAAGAGCTCGTCTCCTACGTGGAGCGGACGGAAGGCAAGCAGGCCGACCAGGGCCCTGTCGAAGGCGAAGCGGCTTTAACGCCGATCCAGCGCTGGTTCTTTGAACGAAACTTCACGGACAAACACCACTGGAACCAATCCGTCATGCTTCACGCGAAAGACGGCTTTGATCCGGAGATAACAGAAAAAACATTACATGTCCTGACGGTTCACCATGATGCGCTCCGGATGATTTATCGTGAACAAAAACCGTATTACAGAGGGCTTGAGGATGCGTCTGTTGAACTGAACGTCTTTGAGCTGAACGGACCTGCTGAAGACCATGAGGACCGTATCGAAAGGGAAGCAGACCGTCTTCAAAGCAGTATTTCACTGGAAACAGGACATCTCTTGAAAGCCGGGCTCTTCCGGGCTGAAGATGGAGACCACCTTCTTCTCGCAATCCATCACTTAGTCGTGGATGGTGTATCTTGGCGGATTTTACTGGAGGACTTTACGTCCGTTTATACGCAGCTGAAGCAAGGCAATGAACCCGCGCTGCCGCCGAAAACACATTCATTCGCCGAATTTGCCGAGAGAATCAAAGAATACGCAAATACGAAGGCGTTTCTGAAAGAAGCGGATTACTGGAGAGAGCTTGAGGAAAAAGAGGTATGCACTCAGCTTCCGAAAGACAGGCAGTCTGGTGATCAGCGCATGAGACATACGAGAACGGTCAGCTTCTCTCTGACGCCTGAACAAACTGAACAGCTGACGACAAACGTACATGAAGCCTATCACACCGAAATGAACGACATCCTGCTCACGGCGCTCGGACTGGCGCTGAAAGAGTGGACGGGTGAAGACACGATCGGCGTTCATTTGGAAGGCCACGGGCGCGAAGACATTCTTGACGGCCTGAATATCACCCGGACGGTCGGATGGTTTACGAGCATGTATCCGATGATCCTTGAGATGAAGCACGCCGACGATCTTTCATATCAGCTGAAACAAATGAAAGAAGACATCAGACACATCCCGAACAAAGGAGTCGGCTACGGCATTCTGCGTTATGTAACGGCGCCTGAGCATAAAGAGAATCTTTCATTTGAGATTGATCCGGATATCAGCTTTAACTACTTAGGCCAGTTTAATGAGATGTCGGATTCCGGCTTATTTACAAGATCCGGGATGCCGTCAGGACAATCGCTGAGCCCTGACACAGAGAAGCCGAATGCGCTTGATATTGTCGGATTTATAGAAAATGGGCAGATGACGATGACGTTTGCCTATCATTCTCTCGAATTTCATGAAAAAACCATTCAATCGTTCAGTGACAGTTTTAAAGGGCACCTCTTGAAAATCATAGATCACTGCCTGGCCCAAGACGGACCTGAGCTTACGCCTAGCGATCTTGGCGATGATGATCTGACGCTTGATGAACTTGATAAATTAATGGAAATTCTCTAACAGAAAAGACAGAGGTGACATATGAGCAAAAAATCGATTCAAAAGGTGTATGCACTCACACCGATGCAGGAGGGAATGCTGTATCATGCGCTGCTTGATCCGCATTCTTCCTCCTACTTCACACAATTAGAGCTTAGGATTCACGGAAGCTTTCAGCTGGAGCTTTTTGAAAAAAGCGTCAATGAGCTGATCCGGACATATGACATTTTGCGTACGGTATTCGTGCACCAGCAGCTTCAAAAACCGCGCCAAGTCGTATTGGCGGAGCGGAAGACGAAGGTGCACTATGAAGATATCAGTCAATTAGATGAATCGCGCCAAACCGAATATATTGAACGCTATAAACGCGGCGTGCAGCAGCAGGGCTTTCATCTGGCGAAAGATATTCTCTTTAAAGCGGCGGTGTTCAGACTCAGTGAGAAGGAGCTGTATCTCGTCTGGAGCAATCATCATATCGTCATGGACGGCTGGAGTATGGGCGTTTTGATGAAAAGCCTGTTCCAAAACTATGAAGCGCTTCGTGCCGGCCGGCCTGCCGGGGGAAGCCAAGGCAAACCTTACTCTGACTATATCAAATGGCTCGGAGGCCGGGATTATGAGGAGGCGGAACAATATTGGAGCAGCCGACTGGCGGATTTCGAACAGCCGAGCCTGCTCCCGGGCCGTCTGGCATCAGAAAAGAAAGACTACCAAAATGAAGAATATTCTTTTGTCTGGGATGAAGAGCTGGTCGCGCAGATTCAGCAGACCGCCAACCGACATCAAGTCACGGGGCCTAACCTGTTTCAGGCCGTTTGGGGTGCGGTGCTCAGCAAATACAACTATACAGACGATGTGGTGTTCGGCACCGTCGTATCAGGCCGTCCTTCAGAAATCAACGGCATAGAAACGATGGCGGGGCTGTTCATCAATACAATTCCCGTCAGAATCAAGATTGACAAAGATGCAGCCTTTTCGGACGTGATGGCGGCAGTTCAGAAAAACGCCGTGGAAGCCGAGCGCTATGATTATGTGCCGCTCTATGACATTCAAAAGCGCTCCGCCCTAGACGGCAGCCTCTTAAATCATTTGGTCGCGTTTGAAAACTATCCGCTGGACAAAGAGCTGGAAAACGGGGGCATGGAGGAAAGACTCGGCTTTTCCATTAAAGTTGAACATGCTTTTGAGCAGACGAGCTTTGATTTCAATCTCATCGTGTATCCGGGAAAAACGTGGACTGTCAAAATCAAATACAATGGAGCGGCTTTCGCTCATGATGCCATCGAACGAACGGCGCACCATCTGACCCGCATGATGAAAGCCGCGGTCGGAACGCCTGACGCGCCCGTGCGGGAACTCGGCCTTGTTTCAGGCGAAGAAGAGCGGCAGATTGTTGAGATATTCAATGATACGAAAACGGCGCTTCCGGAAGAGGAGGCCGTTCACCGTTTGTTTGAAGCACAGGCAAACCGGACGCCTGCAAGCATCGCGATAAAAGAAGCGGGACGCGAATGGACCTACCGTGAAGTGAACGAAGCGGCCAACCGTCTGGCGAGACACCTTGTGAAGAGCGGGCTGGAAAAAGGCCGGACCGCCGCTATTATGAACGACCGGTCTGCGGAAACCGTTGTCGGAATGCTTGCCGTCCTAAAAGCAGGCGGCGCATATGTGCCGATTGATCCGGCTTTTCCGGAGGACCGTCTCCGCTTTATGGCGGAAGACAGCTCGATTCGGCTCGTGCTGACAGTTCAGGACTATCAAGAACAAGCGGGCACATTGCAAGTCCCGGTCGTCATGCTGGATGAAAGCGCGGATGAAACGGTAAGCGGAACAGACTTGAATCTTCCGACCGGCAGCAACGACTTGGCGTATATCATGTATACATCCGGATCGACCGGCAAACCGAAAGGCGTCATGATTGAACACAGAAATATCATCAGGCTCGTCAAACATTCGAATTACGTGCCGGTTCATGAAGAAGACCGGATGGCGCAAACGGGAGCCGTCAGCTTTGATGCCGGAACCTTCGAAGTCTTCGGCGCATTGCTGAACGGAGCGTCATTGCACCCGGTGAAAAAAGAGACGCTGCTTGACGCCGGACAATTCGCCCAATTTCTGAAAGAGCAGCGGATCACGACCATGTGGCTGACGTCTCCGCTGTTTAATCAGCTTGCCCAAAAGGATGCCGGCATGTTTAACACGCTCCGGCACCTCATCATCGGCGGTGATGCACTTGTGCCGCATATCGTCAGCAAAGTGAGAAAGGCATCACCGGAGCTGTCGCTTTGGAACGGATACGGGCCGACGGAGAATACGACGTTTTCGACGAGTTTTCTCATTGATCAGGATTATGACGGTTCGGTCCCGATCGGGAAGCCGATCGGAAATTCCACTGCGTACATTATGGATGAAAACCGCAATCTCCAGCCGATCGGCGCGCCCGGTGAGCTGTGCGTCGGCGGAAGCGGAGTGGCAAGAGGCTATGTGAACCTGCCTGAATTAACGGAGAAGCAGTTTGTCCGCGATCCGTTCAGACCGGATGAAATGATATACCGGACGGGGGACTTGGCGAAGTGGCTTCCGGACGGCACGATCGAGTTTCTCGGCAGAATTGACAACCAAGTAAAGGTCCGCGGTTTCAGAATCGAGCTCGGCGAAATCGAGGCGAAAATCAGCCAGGCGGAGAATGTGACGGAATCTGCGGCTGTGATCCGGAAAAATAAAGCGGATGAAAATGAAATCTGCGCTTACTTTACGGCAGACCAAGCCCTTTCGCCGGAAGACCTGCGCAAAACGCTTTCGGAATCACTTCCGGAATATATGATTCCCGCGCACTTCATCCAGATGAATCAGTTTCCGCTGACGGCGAACGGAAAAATTGATAAAAAAGCGCTGCCTGAGCCTCAGGCTGAAGCCGTTCAAAAAGAATACGTAGCGCCGAAAACGGAAGCGGAGCAGAAACTCGCTGACATTTGGGAAGGCATTCTCGGTGTAAAAGCGGGTGTGACTGACAATTTCTTCACGATTGGCGGACATTCTTTAAAAGCCATGATGATGACCGCTAAAATCCAGGAGCACTTTCAAAAAGAAGTGCCGATTAAAGTGTTATTTGAAAAGCCGACCATTCAGGAGCTTGCGCATTATTTGCAGCATGAGAGCGAGGAGGAGCAGCAGTTTGAACCGATCCGACAAGCGCCTTATCAGAAGCATTATCCTGTTTCCTCAGCACAGCGCAGGATGTATATCCTTAATCAGCTCGGACAGGCAAGCACGAGCTACAACGTCCCTGCTGTACTTTTGCTGGAAGGGTCAGTAGACAAAAAGCGTCTTGAGGAGGCCATGCAGGCATTAATCAACCGTCATGAGACACTGCGTACGTCGTTTGACATGGCAGAGGGAGAAGTCGTGCAGACCATTCACAAAAATGTGTCGTTTGAGCTTGAAACCGCCGAGGGCCGGGAAGAAGATGCAGAAGAGCTGACAAAAGCTTTTATCAGGCCGTTTGCGCTCAACCGCGCGCCGCTTGTCCGTTCGAAGCTGATCCGGCTTGAAGAAGACCGGCATCTTCTGCTGATTGACATGCACCACATTATTACGGACGGAAGCTCAATGGGCATTTTCATCGGTGATCTTGCGAAGCTTTATCAAGGCACGGAGCTTGCGCTGCCAAAGATTCATTATAAGGATTTTTCAGTCTGGCAGCGTGAAAAAGCAAATCTCGATCAGCACGAAGCCTACTGGCTTGATACGTTCAAAGGCGATCTGCCGGTGTTGGATCTGCCGCTTGATTTCCCGCGTCCTGCCGAGCGCAGTTTTGAAGGGGAACGCGTCATCTTCGGGCTTGATAAACAGGTGACGGCGCAGATTAAGAAGCTGCTGGCTGATACAGATACGACGATGTACATGTTCTTGTTAGCCGCTTTTCAAGTGCTGCTGTCCAAATATTCGGGGCAGGAAGACATCATAGTCGGGTCTCCGGCGGCCGGAAGACAGCATCCTGATCTCCAAGACGTGCCGGGCATGTTTGTCAACACAGTTGCGCTTCGGTCGCATCCTGCCGGCAAAAAAACGTTCAAACAATTTCTGGATGAGGTGAAAACGGCGAGCCTTCAAGCTTTTGAGCATCAAAGCTATCCGCTTGAAGAATTAATTGAAAAACTGCCGTTAACGAGGGACACAAGCCGGAGTCCGCTGTTCAGCGTGTTATTTAATATGCAGAACATGGAGATCCCGGCCCTGCGGCTCGGAGATTTGGAGATTTCTTCATACTCCATGCATCATCATGTCGCTAAATTTGATCTTTCCTTAGAAGCGGCTGAACGCGGAGAAGAGGTCGGATTGAGCTTTGATTACGCGAAAGCCTTATTTGCGGACGAAACCATCCGCCGCTGGAGCGCTCATTTTGTCAATCTGATTAAAGCCTGCGCTGAAAATCCGGATATTCAGCTGGCCGACGCAAGCCTGCTGTCCGCTCCTGAACGGGAAGCGCTCCTTTCTGATGAAAAACGTACGGAAGCGGATCTGCCTGAGGGCACTTTTGTTTCGCTGTTTGAACGGCAAGCGCAAAAAACGCCTGATCTCACGGCGGTTGCGGGCGGAATAAGTCTGACATATCGTGAGCTTGATGAACGCTCGAACCGGTTTGCCCGCCACC
The DNA here is from genome assembly GCF_040259625.1 of Bacillus sp. B1(2022). Lineage (NCBI taxonomy): Bacteria > Bacillati > Bacillota > Bacilli > Caryophanales > Bacillaceae > Bacillus > Bacillus sp. B1(2022). The sequence continues at coordinate 57,599 of NZ_JANIFO010000006.1, read as the reverse complement.
TTCAGGCTTGCGGAACGGGCAGTGAGGACATCGTAGCCATTATGATGGATCGTTCGGCCGACTTGATTACCGCGATTCTCGGCGTCATGAAAGCCGGAGCGGCATTTCTCCCGATTGATCCGGAGACTCCTGAAGAGAGAATCCGCTACTCTCTTGAAGACAGCGGAACGAAGCTTCTGGTCGTCAATGAAAGAAACATGACCGCGGCCGCCGTTTATAAAGGAAAAACGGTCGTAATGGAAGACGGAGAATGGCAGAACGAAAGCGCCGGCCGGCTTGAAACGGAGCCCGGCGCCGACCAGCTTGCATATATCATTTATACCTCGGGAACAACGGGCAAACCGAAAGGCGTCCAGCTGGAGCACCGCAATCTAATCAATTATGTCACATGGTTCAGCCGTGAAGCCGGTTTGACCGAAGCTGACAAATCTGTGCTGCTGTCTTCTTACGCATTTGATCTCGGCTATACGGCTATATTCCCGATTCTTCAGGCGGGCGGAGAGCTGCACATTGTGCCGAAAGAGATGTACACCGCGCCTGATCAGCTTGGTGAGTATATACAGAAAAACGGCATTACGTATATGAAACTGACGCCGTCATTGTTCCATATGATCGTCAATACAGCCCGTTTTACGTCAGAACGCCGTTTCAGCCCGCTTCGTTTAGTGGTGCTCGGCGGAGAAAAGATCATCACGTCCGATGTCCGCAAGTATCATGACGTATACGCCCATACCGACTTCATCAATCACTACGGGCCGACGGAAACGACGATCGGCGCCATTGCCGGACGGATCAATATGGAGCGCCTTGATCAATATGAACAGCGTCCCGTCATCGGCCGCCCGATCGCGAATACCGGCGCGCTTGTATTGGACGGAGCAATGCAGCTCGTTCCTCCGGGCGCAAGCGGCGAGCTTTATATTGCCGGGAAGGGGCTTGCCAGAGGATATCTTCACCGTCCGCAGCTGACGGCGGAGAAATTTCTCTCAAATCCTTTTTCACCGGACAGCCTCATGTACAAAACGGGAGATGTCGTCCGCAGGCTTCCTGACGGGACGATTGAATTTATCGGCCGTGCGGATGATCAGGTGAAAATCCGGGGCTACCGCATTGAATTAAAAGAGGTTGAAACTGTGCTGTTAAGCGTAAACGGCATTCAGGAGGCGGTCGTTCTCGCAGTCAGCGAAGGCGGGCTGCCGGAACTGTGCGCGTACTATAAAGCCGACAGCGGGCTGAAAGGCTCTGAGCTTCGCAAACGGCTTTCCGAAACACTGCCGTCTCATATGCTTCCGGCTTATTTCATGCAAGTAGACCGCATTCCGCTCACAGCCAACGGAAAAGCCGATAAAAACGCCCTTCCGAAACCGGGCGTCAGCCAAACGGCGCAAACAGCTTCAGCCTTGCCGGAAACGGAATTGGAGGAAAAGCTGTGCCGCATTTGGAAACAGACACTCGGTACGGATACGCTCGGCATTGACGATAATTTCTTCGATTACGGCGGGCACTCTTTAAAAGGCATGATGCTCCTCGCCAATATTCAGGCTGAACTGGACAAAACGGTTCCGTTAAAAGCGCTGTTCGAACAGCCGACTGTCCGCCTGCTTGCCGCATATATCGAAAAATCAGCGGTATCTGAGGGATATCGGATGATCTCACCGGCCGACAGTGCAGACGCGTACCCGTTATCATCCGCCCAAAAACGGATGTACGTCCTGAACCAGCTTGACCGGGAGACAATCAGTTATAATATGCCGTCCGTTCTTCTGATGGAAGGAGAAGTCAATATTTCAAGGCTTCAGGAAGCGCTCAATCAGATGATCAATCGCCACGAGTCTTTGCGGACGTCCTTTATCGATCAAAACGGCCGCCCGATGCAGCAGATCGCAGAACAGGCTGACATCGACCTGCACATCTTTGAAGCAGCAGACGAGGAGAAAGCGGATCTTATCATTCAGGCATTCATTAAGCCGTTCGATCTGAGTGCGGCTCCGCTCATTCGGGCCGCTCTTGTCAGACTGAATGAAAAGAAACACCTGCTGCTGCTGGATATGCATCATATTATTGCCGACGGCGTGTCCAGAAGCATGCTGGTCAAAGAGCTCGCTCATCTTTACAAAGGCGGAAGCCTGCCGTCGCCGAACCTGCACTATAAAGACTTCGCCGTCTGGCAGAATGAACCCGAGCAGGCCGAACGGATGAAAGACCATGAGCGTTATTGGCTCTCCGCATTTTCCGGCGAGCTTCCTGAATTGAATCTGCCGACCGATTTCCCTCGTCCGCCGGTTCAAAGTTTTAAAGGACAATCCGTCCGTTTCAGAGCGGGGCGTGAAACGGAAAAAGCGGTGCGTGAATTAATGGAATCATCGGGAGCGACTCTTCATATGGTGCTTCACGCCGCGTTCCATGTCTTTTTGAGGAAAATCACGGGGCAGCGCGATATCATTATCGGTTCGGTGACCGCCGGAAGAACGAGCGCCGAAGTTCAGGAAATGCCGGGGATGTTTGTCAATACGCTTGCGCTTCGCAATGAAACGCAAAAAGAGCAGACCTTTGCCGGGCTGCTCGAACGGGTGAAACAAACCAATCTCGACGCGCTGGCGCATCAGGATTATCCGTTTGAAGATCTGATCGGAAAGCTTGACCTGCCGAGAGATATGAGCCGTAACCCATTGTTCCAGGTGATGGTGACGACAGAAGATCCGGATAAAGAAACACTGGAACTGGAGAACCTGCGCATCACTCCGTATGAGTCAAACCAAGGCACGGCGAAATTCGATCTGACACTCGGCGGCTTTACGGATCAAGAAGGTCTCGGCCTTCAGTTTGAATATGCGACTGATCTGTTTAAAAAAGAAACAATTGAAAAGTGGAGCGCCGGGTTCCTGCGGATTCTGAAGCAAGCGGCAGAAAGTCCGGACAGAAAGCTGCCTGAGATTTCACTGATCAGCGATGCTGAAAAACAAGCCCTCCTCAACGCATGGAAAGGAAAAACAATTTCTGTGCCGCGGGACAAAACGGTTCACCGTCTCTTTGAAGAAACGGCCGCCCGCCACGCGAACCGGCCGGCCGCGGCATACAACGGCGCGAAATGGACGTACGGCGAGCTGAACGCAAGGGCGAACCGGATCGCGCGCATTCTCATGGACTGCGGCGTCACGGCTGACGAACGTGTCGGCATTTTGACGAAACCGTCCTTGGAAATAGCCGCGGGCGTACTCGGCGTCCTGAAAGCAGGCGCGGCATTTGTGCCGATTGATCCCGACTATCCGGAAGAGCGGATCAGCTACATTCTGCAGGACAGCGGCGCCAAGCTTCTTCTTACACAGGAAGCGCTCGACGTGCCGGAAAGCTACAACGGAGAAACGATTCTGCTTGACGGCAGCCGCTCCATTCTGAGCCTGCCGCTTGATGAAAACGATGAAGCGAACCCGCAGACGGAAACAACGGCGGATCATCTCGCTTATATGATTTACACGTCAGGAACGACCGGACAGCCGAAGGGTGTCATGGTCGAACACCATGCGCTGGTGAACCTGTGTTTCTGGCATCACGACGCATTCGCCATGACGGCGGATGATAAAAGCGCCAAATACGCGGGCTTTGGTTTTGACGCCTCCATCTGGGAAATGTTCCCGACATGGACCATCGGCGCGGAGCTTCACGTCATTGACGAAGCGATCCGGCTGGATATCACCCGCTTAAATCACTATTTCGAAGAGCACGGCGTGACCATCACTTTCCTGCCGACGCAGCTGGCCGAACAATTTATGGAGCTGGAAAATACCTCTCTCCGCATGCTTCTCGTCGGCGGCGACAAGCTGAAGCGGGCGGTGAAACAGCCGTACACGATCGTCAACAACTACGGCCCGACGGAAAACACCGTCGTCGCGACAAGCGGCGTCATCAATCCGGAGGAAGGATCGCTTTCGATCGGACGGGCGATTGCCAATACGAGAGTTTATATTCTCGGCGGCGGCGATCAGGTGCAGCCGGAAGGCATTGCCGGTGAATTGTGCGTGGCCGGCCGCGGTCTGGCGCGCGGATACCTGAACCGTGAAGAAGAAACGGCGAAGCGGTTTACCGCAGATCCGTTCGTGCCCGGCGAGCGCATGTACCGGACCGGCGACCTCGTCAAATGGAACGCGCAGTGCGGCATCGAATACATCGGCCGTATTGACCAGCAGGTCAAAGTGCGGGGCTACCGGATCGAGCTTTCAGAAATCGAAGTCCGCCTCGCCCAGCTTGCGGACGTTCATGACGCAGCGGTGACGGCCGTGGAAGACAAAGCGGGCAATACCGCGCTTTGCGCCTATGTCGCGCCTCAGCAGGACGATATTGAAGCGCTCAAATCCGCGCTGAAAGACACGCTGCCTGACTACATGGTGCCGGCGTTCTGGGTGGAGATGGACGAGCTTCCGGTCACCGCAAACGGAAAGATTGACAAAAAAGCCCTGCCGGCGCCTGACATTGAAGCGGGAAGCGCGGCATACAAAGCGCCGGAAACGGAGATGGAGACGCTGCTTTCCGACATTTGGCAGGAAGTGCTCGGTCTTGACCAGATCGGCGTAAGCGATAATTTCTTCACGCTCGGCGGGGACTCGATCAAAGGCATCCAAATGGCGAGCCGCCTGAACCAGCACGGCTACAAGCTGGAGATGAAAGATCTCTTCCAGCACCCGACCATCGAAGAGCTCGTCTCGTATGTGGAGCGGACGGAAGGCAAGCAGGCCGACCAAGAACCGGTCGAAGGCGAAGCGGCTTTAACGCCGATTCAGCGCTGGTTCTTTGAACGAAACTTCACGGACAAACACCACTGGAACCAATCCGTCATGCTTCACGCGAAAGACGGCTTTGATCCGGACCTGGTGGAAAAAACCCTGCAAGCATTGATTGAACACCATGATGCGCTCCGCATGGTTTACCGTGAAGAAAGGGAAGGCATCATTCAGACATACCTCCCTGTCACAGAATGCAAGGCAAGCTTTGAAATCGTTGATCTGTACGGAACTGACGAGGATATGCTGAAAAGCCAGATTCAGCGGCTTGCCGATCATCTTCAGGGAAGTCTGGATCTGGAGAACGGCCCGCTGTTAAAAGCGGAGCAATACCGGACAGAACAAGGCGATCATCTGTTAATCGCGATTCACCATCTCGTCGTGGACGGGGTTTCATGGAGAATTCTGCTTGAGGATTTCGCTTCAGGTTATAAACAGGCGCAGCAGCAAAACAGCATCGTCCTCCCGCAGAAAACCCACTCCTTTAAAGATTGGGCGGAGGCGCTGAACTCGTTTGCGCAATCAGAAGAGCTGAAAAAGCAGGCGGCTTATTGGGCGCAGGCAGATGCGGAAGAACTTCAGCCGCTGCCGAAAGACCATGATCCGAACAAACGGCTCGTCAAACATACGGCGGCCGTGAAATGTGAATTGACTGAGGAAGAAACGGCACAGCTGCTCACAGATGTTCATCATCCGTACGGGACGGAAATCAACGACATTCTGCTCAGCGCGCTCGGCTTAACGATCGGTGAATGGACGGAAAACGGCAAAGTCGGCATCAACTTAGAAGGACACGGCCGGGAAGAAATCATACCGAATGTCAATATTTCACGGACGGTCGGCTGGTTTACGGCCCAATATCCGTTGATTCTGCAGATCAGCAAGGAAGACGGCGTCTCTTCCGTCATTAAAACGGTAAAAGAGACGGTGCGGCGCGTTCCTGATAAAGGTGTAGGATACGGGATTCTCCGGTATCTGTCATCCGATGAAACAGAAAAAGGCGCCGCGCCTGAAATCAGTTTTAACTACTTGGGGCAGTTTGACAATGAAGTGAAAACGGAATGGTTTGAGCCGTCTCCATATGATATGGGACGTCAAGTCAGCGAAGAGTCAGAGGCGTTATACGCACTGAGCTTCAGCGGGATGGTTACAGGCGGCCGCTTCGTCATTTCCTGCTCATACAATCAGGAAGAATATGAAAGAAGCACCGTCGAAACACAGATGCAGCGGTTTAAAGACAATCTCTTAATGATCATCCGCCATTGCACGGCCAAAGAGGAGAAAGAATTTACGCCGAGCGATTTCAGCGCGCAGGATCTTGAGATGGATGAAATGGGAGACATCTTTGACATGCTTGAGGAGAATTTAACGTGACAAAAACAGATAACAGAAGGGGGGAGCGGAGCAGATGAGCCAATTCAGCAAAGATCAGGTTCAGGACATGTATTATTTGTCGCCGATGCAGGAGGGAATGCTGTTTCATACTCTCCTGAATCCCGGCCAAAGTTTTTACATCGAACAAATGACAATGAAAGTAAAAGGCAGCTTGAATATCAAAAGCCTTGAAGAAAGCATGAATGTGATCATGGACCGGTACGATGTATTTCGTACCGTGTTCATTCACGAAAAAGTAAAAAGGCCGGTCCAAGTCGTATTGAAAAAACGGCAGTTTCAAATAGAAGAAATCGATCTGACACATGTAACGGACAGCGAGCAAACAGCCAAAATCAATGAATACAAAGAACAGGATAAGATCAAGGGCTTTGATTTGACGCGGGATATTCCGATGCGGGCAGCCATTTTCAAAAAATCGGAAGATAGCTTTGAATGGGTGTGGAGCTACCACCACATCATTTTGGACGGCTGGTGCTTCGGCATCGTCGTGCAGGATCTGTTTAAGGTATACAATGCCCTGCGTGAACAAAAGCCGTACAGCCTGCCGCCGGTCAAACCGTATAAAGACTATATCAAGTGGCTTGAAAAGCAGGATAAACAAGCATCACTGCATTACTGGCGCGGGTACTTAGAAGATTTTGAAGGACAAACGACATTTGCGGAGCAAAGAAAGAAACAAAAGGACGGCTATGAGCCGAAAGAGCTGCTCTTCTCACTGCCGGAGGCGGAAACAAAAGCATTTACCGAGCTTGCAAAATCGCAGCATACCACTTTGAGTACGGCGCTTCAGGCGGTTTGGAGTGTATTAATCAGCCGCTACCAGCAGTCCGGCGATTTGATCTTCGGCACAGTCGTTTCCGGGCGTCCCGCAGAAATCAAAGGCGTTGAACATATGGTCGGGCTGTTTATCAATGCTGTTCCGAGGCGGGTGAAGCTGTCTGAGGATACCACATTTAACGGCTTGCTCAAGCAGCTGCAGGAGCAATCGCTGCAGTCTGAGCCGCATCAATATGTGCCGCTCTATGATATTCAAAGCCAGGCCGATCAGCCAAAGCTGATTGACCACATCATTGTGTTTGAAAATTATCCGCTTCAGGATGCAAAAAATGAAGAGAACAGTGAAAACGGCTTTGATATGGAGGATGTACACGTTTTTGAGAAATCGAATTATGATCTCAACCTGATGGCTTCTCCAGGTGATGAGATGCTGATTAAGCTTGCCTATAACGGGAATGTGTTTGATGAGGCGTTTATCCTGCGCTTAAAATCTCAGCTTCTCACAGCGATCCAGCAGCTCATCCAGAAGCCGGATCAGCCTGTCAATACGATCAGACTTGTTGACGAAAAGGAAAGAGAGCTTCTGCTTACCGGCTTAAACCCGCCGGCTCAGACTCATCAGGCGAAGCCTCTGACAGATTGGTTCAAGGAAGCGGTGAATGTAAATCCAGATGCACCGGCGCTTACGTATTCCGGCCAGACTCTTTCCTATCGTGAATTAGATGAGGAAGCGAACCGTCTTGCGCGCCGTTTGCAAAAGCAAGGTGCGGGTAAGGACACCGTTGTCGCGTTATACACGAAGCGCTCGCTTGAGCTGGTGATCGGCATTCTCGGCGTATTAAAAGCGGGAGCGGCTTATCTGCCGGTTGATCCGAAGCTGCCGGAGGACCGAATCTCGTACATGCTGGCTGACAGTGCGGCAGCCTGTCTGCTGACACATCAGGAGATGAAAGAAAAAGCGGCTCAGCTGCCGTATACAGGAACAACACTCATCATCGATGATCAAGCACGGTTTGAGGAACAGGCAAGCGATCCTGCAGCCGCAATTGATCCCGATGATCCGGCATATATTATGTATACGTCCGGCACAACCGGAAAGCCGAAGGGCAATATCACGACTCATGCCAATATTCAAGGATTGGTCAAGCATGTAGACTACATGGCATTTTCTGAAAAAGATACGTTCTTATCTGTTTCGAATTACGCCTTTGATGCATTTACCTTTGATTTCTATGCTTCAATATTAAATGCGGCACGGCTCATTATCGCAGATGAACATACACTGCTTGATACAGAACGGCTCACTGATCTGATCCGGCAGGAGAATGTCAATGTCATGTTTGCGACAACCGCACTTTTTAATCTTCTCACCGATGCGGGAGAGGAGTGGCTGAAGGGGCTTCGCTGTGTGTTATTCGGGGGTGAGCGCGCGTCAGTGCCTCACGTCAGAAAGGCGCTTGAGATCATGGGGCCCGGCAAGCTGATTAATTGCTACGGGCCGACTGAGGGCACGGTGTTTGCGACAGCTCACGTCGTGCATGATATACCGGATTCCCTTTCCTCATTGCCGATCGGAAAGCCGATCAGCAATGCCAGCGTTTATATTCTTAACGGGCAAAATCAGCTTCAGCCGTTTGGAGCTGTCGGTGAACTGTGCATCAGCGGAATGGGTGTATCAAAAGGGTATCTGAACCGTCATGACCTGACGAAGCAAACGTTTATCCCAAATCCGTTCAAGCCGGGAGAAATGCTTTACCGCACAGGGGATTTAGCACGCTGGCTGCCGGATGGAACAATTGAATACGCCGGGCGTATTGACGATCAGGTCAAAATACGCGGACACCGGATTGAGCTTGAAGAAATCGAAAAGCAGCTGCAGGAATACCCGGGCGTGAGAGATGCGGTCGTTGTTGCAGACTGCCATGAGTCTGGAGATGCATCAATCAACGCCTACCTCGTGAACCGGACGCCGCTTTCAGCTGAAGACGTAAAGAGGCACCTGAAAAAACAGCTTCCTGCTTACATGGTGCCGCAAACCTTTACTTTCTTAGAGGAGCTTCCTTTAACGACAAACGGGAAGGTCAATAAACGGCAGCTGCCGAAACCGGATCAGGCTCAGGCGGCCAAAGAATGGATCGGGCCTCGAAACGCGACGGAAGAAACGATTGCACACATCTGGTCCGACATCCTCGGCAGACAGCAGATCGGGATTCATGATGATTTCTTCGCGCTCGGAGGCCATTCCTTAAAAGCGATGACGGCAGCGTCGCGCATTAAAAAAGAGCTCGGTACGGACATTCCGGTGCAGCTGTTATTCGAAGCGACGACAATTGCAGACATTGCCGGTTATCTGCTTCACGGTGAAGAAAAAGGAATGAAAGATCTCACCATCATGAATAAAAATCAGTCTGACACACTGTTTGCGTTCCCGCCGGTTCTCGGTTACGGGCTGATGTACCAGCCGCTGGCAAAACAGCTGTCCGGCTATAAAATCTGTGCGTTTGATTTTATTGAGGAAGACAACCGCATCGAACGCTACACAGAGCTGATCAATCAGCTCCAGCCGGAAGGACCGGTCAAGCTGTTCGGATACTCGGCAGGCTGCACGCTCGCCTTTGAAACGGCCAAACGCCTTGAAGCAGGGGGCCGTAAAGTGGAGCGGCTGATCATGGTTGATTCCTATAAAAAACAAGGCGTCAGCGACTTGGAAGGCCGCACCGTAGAAAGTGATGTCCAGGCGCTGATGAAGGTAAACCGGGACAATGAAGCGCTGAATGACGAAGCTGTCAAAGAAGGTCTCGCCAAAAAAACAAACGCGTTTTATTCTTATTTTGTGCATACCGTCAGCACCGGCACGGTCAATGCGGATATAGATCTTTTAACGTCAGAACCGGACTTTGCGATGCCGCCGTGGCTCGCTTCGTGGGAGGAAGCCACGACAGGTGAATACCGTGTGAAAAAAGGCTGCGGCACGCACGCAGAAATGCTTCAGGGGGAATGTCTCGAAAGGAATGCGGCATATTTGCTCGAATTCCTAAAGAAGGAACATCTGAAGCTGACAACTTCACGATAGAAAAGGAGGAAGCCCGCCAATGGTCCAGCTCTTTAAATCGTTCGATACCACAGAAAAAACGCAGCTCATCTGTTTTCCGTTCGCAGGAGGCTATTCCGCATCATTCCGCCCGCTCCACACCTACCTTCAAGGTGAGTGTGAGATGCTTGCCGCGGAACCGCCGGGACACGGAACAAATCAAATGTCCGCCGTTGAGGATTTTGAACAGCTTGTCAGTTTATACAAGCAGGAGTTGAATCTCCATCCCGACCGCCCGTTTGTGCTGTTCGGCCATAGTATGGGAGGCATGGTCGCTTTCAGGCTGGCGCAAAAGCTGGAGCGGGAGGGCATTTACCCGCAGGCCGTGATCATCTCAGCCATTCAGCCGCCGCATGTGGAAAGGAAAAAAGTGTCTCATCTTGATGATGAAAAATTTCTCGCCCATATTATCGAGCTTGGCGGAATGCCGCAGGAGTTAGTGGAGAATAAGGAGGTCATGTCATTTTTCCTGCCTTCTTTCAGATCCGACTACCGCGCGCTTGAAAGCTTCCGTCCGTCTGATTCTCACATCATTCAATCACCCGTCCATATTTTTAACGGGCGGAAGGATAAAAAATGTATCAAAGATGCGGACGGATGGAAAAAATGGGCCGACAATCCCGTATTTCATGAGTTTTCGGACGGCCACATGTTCATATTAAGTGAAACTGAAAAAGTGGCGGAACGAATCTATGAGATTATTAACAGGAGCACTGCAGGCCAATTGTTATAGGATATGACAGACAGCATTCGCTGTCTGTTTTTTGTAACAAAATCTGCCCGCGAGTTTTCTCATTTATCAAAAATTTTATGTTATGATTTGATGGAATATAATTTTGAAGGGATTGTCGTACATGAATGATGCAGCAAAAGAGCTGAACAGAACATTATCTGAAGAAAACCCGCACGTGCTTCATATGCTTTCTGATTTGGGCAGAGAGTTGTTTTATCCGAAAGGGGTGCTGACACAATCGGCGGAAGCGAAAGCCAAGGCCGGAAAGTATAATGCCACGATCGGAATCGCCACCTCACAGGGCGAGTCCATGCACTTTTCCCATATTCAAGAGACACTGTCCGCCTATAACCCCGATGATATCTACGATTATGCTCCGCCGCAGGGAAAAGAGCCGCTCAGACAGGAATGGCTGAAAAAAATGCGTCTCGAAAATCCTTCATTAGCCGGCAAAGACATCAGCACGCCGATCGTGACAAACGCTTTAACACACGGGCTGAGCATCGCCGCCGACTTGTTCGTCAATGAAGGGGATACGCTGCTTCTGCCTGATAAATATTGGGGAAATTACAATTTCATTTTCGGTGTCCGGCGCAAGGCATCCATTGAGACGTACCCGCTTTTTCAGCAGGATGGGCGTTTTAATGCGGCGGGGCTGTCCGAGCTGCTGAAAAAGCAGGAAGAAAAGGCGATTGTCGTGCTGAATTTCCCGAATAATCCGACAGGCTACACGCCGGGAGAAGAGGAAGCGGCAGAAATCGTCAGCGTGATCCTGGAGGCGGCGGAGGCCGGCAAAGAGATTGTCGTGCTCGTAGACGATGCGTATTACAATCTGTTTTACGATGAAACGGCCATTCAGGAATCCATCTTCAGCAAACTCGCCCAAGTGCACGACCGGGTGCTTTGCGTGAAAATAGACGGCGCGACGAAGGAAAATTACGCGTGGGGCTTCCGCGTCGGTTTTATTACGTACAGCACAAAAAGCGAAAAAGCGCTGCGCGTGCTCGAGGAAAAAACAAAAGGAATTATCAGGGGAACGATTTCAAGCGCCCCGCACCCGTCCCAAACGTTTATGCTGCGGGCGATGCAGTCACCGGAATACGAGAAAGAAAAATCGCTGAAATATAACATCATGAAAAAACGGGCTGACAAAGTGAAAGCCGTTCTTGCAGAAAACAAGCACTATGAAGACGTATGGACGCCTTATCCGTTTAACTCGGGTTATTTCATGTGTGTCCGGCTGAAAGACATAAACGCCGGCGAATTGAGAGTATCGTTGCTTGAAAAGAGAGGAATCGGGACGATATCCATTAATGAAACCGATTTGCGAATCGCATTTTCATGTGTTGAAGAAGAACACATCGCGGATCTGTTCGAAGAAATTTATCAAGAAGCAAAGCAGCTGCAGAAACAGGCGGAAATATCAGGCTGACAAAAAAGGAGGGGGACACCCTCCTTTTTGTCTTTTATTCTGTTACATTTACTTTCCCATTCACATTTTCCCGGAGCATTTGCCTGAAAACGGCGATATCTTTTTGCGAATAGAAAAGTCGTTTCGGCAGCAGAAGTGTTCCGTAACCCGATGTTTGTAATCGAAACATATCTTTGTGCTCCCTAGCCGAGAGCAGTTCATCCCATTCAAAAAGAATGCTTGCGTTTTTTTGTTTTTGGCTGATTCCGAGCTGATGAATCGTAATACTTCTGGCAGATTTCAGCCGCTGATTCGTTTTGTATGTTCTGTAAAGACGGAAGAATGAGATTGCCGTTGCGATCACCGTGACTGCCAAAGAGAGAATCACAGCTGCAAGGAAATTCAGGAGAGCTCTGACGCCCCATGTGCCGCCTGTAACCGGGCCGTTCATTCAAAACAGATGGCAGAAGCCAGCAGCATAATCAAAAAACAGACAGCCGCGGATTTTCCTTGATGATAAGCAAAGTGTTTTCTTACATCGGCAAATGTTAAGCAGCCCGCGAGATAGATATTTTCATTTCGTGTGTTGATCATATTCCGTCTACGTTTCCTTTCATTTTTTCCCTATGTCGTAATATGCTTTTTTTCCTCCGTCCTGAAGCATTGCTTCCCAAGACTCCGATGACGATACAGACGGCGCCGGCGATATGATACCAGCGGAGTGACTCATGGAGAACGAGGACACCCGCAAGCATCGTCACGATGACGGACAAATTGTTAAAGGCGCTCATCTTAAACGCTTCAATCTTGGACAGCGCGTAGTTTGACATCAATGATGTAATGAGAGAAGACAAAATGCCTAAATACAGAATCGCTGCGATAAAACCGGGATCGCGGAAGGGCAGAAAATACTGCCCGATCGTTCCTTCCGCTCCGTGCCGGAAGAGAGCGATGCAGTTGAAGGAAGCAAAGCCGATCGCAGACATGCACCAGGTCAGCTCACCCAATGAAAAACGCTGGGTCATGCGTCTCGCTGCCGTATTGTAAAGGGCGGAGGACAGCGCGGACAACAGGATCAGGAAAGCACCTTTAAAACTCGCCGATTCCGCGGACACCCCTTTCATTGTGAAAATAAATACCACCCCGGCCACTGACAGGCATGTGAATCCCTTTTGCGCCCATGTCGGACGTTCCTTTAAAAAGTAAGACGAAAACAGCATCGTAAAAATCGGGATGGCGGCTTGAATGATACCGGCTTCCGATGATGAAGAATACAAAAGGCCGAACGCCTGAAAACTGAAAAACAAAGCCGGATATAAAAGGGCCAAAGGCAAGATCGCCAGCACATTCTTCCAGCTGACGGACAGTTTGATCCAGCCGAATAAAACAGGAAGCATTGCACAGATGAAGGCCGCTGTGAACCGATGAGCCAATATATCAAACGGATTGGCGGATTGAAGCGCAATCTTGACAAATATAAAGGAAAAACCGATAATCAGCGCATTTAAAATGGCAGCGAGGTAAGCAGCAGCCAAACGGTTTTGATTAATCATCTTTACGAACTCCTTTAATGAGATCGAGCGCCGGCCGCTCCCTTTTATTGTATGGGAAGGGAAGAAGCAGTACAATGAGAATAATGATAAACTGTACCGGTACAGATGGAGGTTCAGCATGGAAAAGTATATGAACGTGATGATAGAAGTGGAGAGTCTCATTGAAGGCGGCACTTTTCAGGAAGGGGCGCGGCTGCCTTCTATCAGGCAGCTGGCCGAGCGTTTTCACGTCAGTAAAAGCACCGTCATCCGTGCGCTTCAGGAGCTTGAAAAACGGCACATTATTTATGCCGTGCCGAAAAGCGGCTACTATCTTATTAAAAATGACAAAAAGCAGGAGCGAGAACAAACAGGTATCATTGATTTTGCAGCCTCGGCGCCGGACCCTGATATTTTTCCGTACCGCGACTTTCAGCATTGCATCAACAAAGCCATTGATATGTATAAAAATGATTTGTTCATTTACGGCACGCCGCAGGGGCTTCCGTCTTTAATCCGGGTGCTTCAGACGCTGTTATCCGATTATCAGGTATTTGCAAAAGAGCGGAACATTTTTATCACCTCGGGTGTGCAGCAGGCGTTATCCCTGCTGTCTCTGATGCCGTTTCCGAACGGAAAAAAGAAGATTTTAATCGAACAGCCGGGCTATCATCTGATGGTGGAGCAGCTTGAAGCGCTGCGCCTTCCCGCCTGCGGCATTAAACGGACGGCTGAGGGGCTTGATATGGCGGAAGTCGAGCGGCTGTTTCAGACGGAGGAAATTAAGTTTTTTTACACGATGCCCCGATTTCATAATCCGCTCGGCAGCTCTCTGACAGAATGGCAAAAACGAGAGCTTGTCCGATTAGCGGAGGCGTATGACGTTTATTTGGTTGAGGATGATTTCCTAGGAGATTTAGAGGACAATCAGAAGGCAGACCCGCTGTACGCCTACGATCTGTCTTCCCGCGTGATTTATTTGAAAAGCTTTTCGAAAATGATTTTTCCGGGGCTGCGTGTTGGAGCGGCTGTGCTCCCGGATTCGCTGGCCCCGGTTTTCCATACGTATAAAAAGCTGAGCGATATCGACTGTTCGATGATATCCCAAGCGGCCCTTGAAGTGTATATCAAAAGCGGCATGTTCAAAAGGCATAAAGAAAAAATCCGGGCCTCTTACAGAGCACGTTCCGAGCTGCTCCAAAACGCGCTGCAGGAGTACGACGGTTTTTCTGTAAAGCAAACGTCGATCCATACCCATCTCGTGCTGGAGAAAAGCCTTTCCGCTTCAAGAGTTGTGCAGCGTCTGAAAGCGCAAGGCGTGCTGGTGGAGCCGATTGACAGCCATTACCTATCGGATTTTCCGAAAGAAAATATCATCAAACTCAACGTGTCCAACGTCAAGACAGGGGATATCACGCGAGGCATCAAAATGCTGACGGATTGCTTATAACAGCTCTTCATACGTTTTCATCTCAATCCCGTCACAAAAATCGGGATGCGCCGCACAAACGGCCAGCTTATACTCCTCGTCCGCATCATATGTGCGGATGAAACAAGGTTCATGTCCGTCCGGGAGCTCAATGGACACATGGCCGTCGTCTTTGAGGCGGACGCTGAATGAATCAAGCGGCAGGGAAAGCCCTTTTCCGGCCTGTTTGATAAAGCTTTCTTTCATCGACCACAGGTGGTAAAAATAATCGGTCTGCTGATCGGGGTGTTTCGCTTGCAGATCACTGTATTCCGTCGGCGAAAAAAACCGTTTGGCGATATCAATCGTGCCGGGCTTCATTTTTTCAATATCAATGCCGATCGGTTTTGAATCAACGGCGCACACGATCCAGCGACCGGAGTGGGAAATATTAAAGTGCATGTCCGGAAGCGCGGGGATGTACGGCTTTCCGTATTCCTGAACGCTGAATGAAATCCCGGCCGGATCAAGTCCGTAAGCCTTCGCCGCAGCGGTGCGGATCAGCATGTCGCCGATCAAGGTGCGGTGAGCATCCTCCTTATGGTAAAAGCGCCGGCATTTTTCCCGCTTTTCGGCGGACACGGCCGCCATCATCCGATCCTCTTCCCCTGCAGAAAGCGGGCGGTCCATATATACTCCGTAAATTTTCATGTCCAGATCCTCCGTCTGAAAATATTGTCAAAACCATCCTATCATATCAGGCGAAAGCTGTCCGAAAATAAAAAAACAAAACCGTTTCGGCTTTGTTTTTAATGAACGGACGTTGCACGCCCGGAGATCGCGTATGTTAACAGTTTAGAGGACTGCGGCAAAGAAAAACGCAGAATCAGCCCCGTCAAAACAGCCGTAATAATGGTTCCGGCACCGATCGGTCCGCCCATCATCCAGGCTGCGGCAAGAATCGTCAGCTCAATGCCGTTCCGCACCCATTGCACGTTCCAGCCTGTTTTTTCAGATATCAGCATCATCAGAGAGTCCCGGGGGCCCGCGCCAAGCCCTGCTGATACGTAAATACCGACACCGCAGCCGATCAGCAGCAATCCGATAGAAAAACACACGGCCGCTAAGGAAAAAGCGTGCGTCTCAGGAAGCAGAAACGAAAAGAAATCAATAAACATTCCCATCAGCACCATGTTTAAGATAGCGCCGATTTTCGGGAGTGTCCTTGTGAACAGGCAGGTTAAAGCCACGATGACCGCGCCGACCACGATGGACCATTGGCCGACAGAAAGTCCGAAATGCTGAAAAAGCCCATAATGAAAGGCATCCCAAGGGCTGATGCCGAGAGCTTTTCCTTTAATGGTTAACGATACCCCGAAAGACAAAATTAACAGACCGGCAAAATAAAACGTCCAGCGCATCAAGAATTCCCGCTTCAAAGAGGTCCCTTCTTTCATAAAATTTCATTAATTGTCATTGTAGCATAACCGCCAAAAAAAAGAAGAAGCGAAATCAGTGTTTCGCTTCTTCTCCCGCTCCTACAAAGGATTCAGTATACGATTTAAAAACCGCTGCGTGCGTTCTTCTTTCGGCGCGGAGAAAATTTGCTCCGGCGGTCCTTGTTCCACAATGACGCCGCCGTCAATGAAGATGACTTCATCGGCCACTTCCTGCGCGAATTTGATTTCATGGGTGACGACGACCATCGTCCAGCCCTCGTTCGCCAAATCCTTAATCACTTTGAGCACCTCGCCGACCAGCTCCGGATCAAGCGCTGACGTCGGTTCGTCAAACAGCATCAGCTCGGGCTGAATCGCAAGCGCGCGGGCGATGCCGACACGCTGCTGCTGACCGCCGGAAAGCTGGAACGGATATAAATCCATTTTGTCTTTGAGTCCGACTTTTTCCAGAAGCTCCATCGCTTCTTTTCTGACTTGCTCCTTGTCGCGCTTTTGCACTTGAATGGGTCCTTCCATGACGTTTTCAAGCGCCGTGCGGTGAGGAAACAGATGATACGCCTGAAAGACCATGCCTGATTTGCGGCGGAGGCGAAGAATATCAGCCTGCTTCACTTTTTTGGAGAAATCTATTGAAAAATCGGAGAATGCCAGCTCGCCGCGATTGGGGATCTCAAGCGCGTTCAGACAGCGCAGAAGCGTCGTTTTTCCTGAACCGGACGGTCCCAGAACGGCGATGACTTTCCCTTTTTCTATCTCCATATCTATCTTTTTTAAAATTTCATTCTGTCCGAATGATTTATTTAATCCTTTGACGGAAAGCATATCGAAACCTCCTTATTTGGCCACATAACGGTCGAGACGCCGTTCGATCACGTGCTGTACGATTGACAGCAAGAAGCAGATGATCCAATAAATAAAGGCGGCTTCAATATAGATGACCAAGATTTGATCAAGGTTTTGCGCGCCGATTTCCTGCGCTTTTCTGAACAGCTCCGCGACGAGAATCTGTGACGCGAGAGATGTATCCTTGATCAGGCTGATAAATGTATTTGATAATGGCGGAATGGACACGCGAAACGCTTGCGGCAGGATCACGCGGAACAATGTCTTGCGATAGGTCATGCCGATCGTATAACCGGCTTCCCATTGCCCTTTCGGCACGGATGAAATAGATGCCCGGATGATTTCTGAAGCGTAGGCACCCACGTTTAACGAAAACGCGATGACTGCGCTTGGGAAAGGGTCCAGCGTAATATTAAATGTCGGGAACAGATAAAAAATGATGAACAATTGAACGAGAAGAGGAGTGCCGCGCACCGCTGATACGTATACGCTGAACACCCATCTCAATGGTTTCATATTTGACATTCTGGCGAGCGCCGTAATCAGCGCGATGATCATTCCGAAAATAAAGGAAAGAATGGTAAGGGGAATCGAATAATAGATTCCCCCGGAAAGAATCGGCCAGAATGACTGCTGCACCAGATCCCAAGGAATGGCTGTTGCAATCACGGGTTCCGGCATGTTACTTAGAAACATCTTCGCCGAACCATTTTTTCGCTATTTTAGAAAGAGTCCCGTCCTCTTTCATTTCTTTTAACGCTTTGTTGACGTGAGTCACAAGTTCGCCGCTTCCTTTTCGGAATGCGAAATACGTCTGCTGCGGCTGGCCTGCTTCAAACGCGATTTTCACGTTTTTATTGCCGGACGTTTTTAAGTAGTTCAGTACGGCAAGCTTATCGTTGTAAGTCAGATCAGCGCGGCCCTGCTGAATGAGCTGAAGGGATTGCGCCATGCCTTCAACGCCTTCAATTTTCGCGCCGGCTTCTTTCGCTAATTTATTGTAATTGCTTGTTAATGACTGAGCCGCTGTTTTTCCTTTGACATCAGCCTCTTTCGCAATCGTGCTGTCTTTTTTCGTCACGACGACTGCATTTGACGTTGTGTATTTATCCGAAAAATCATATTGGTTCTCACGGCCTGTTTTGCCGACTTGGTTGGCAACGACGTCAAACCGTTTCGCGTTTAATCCGGCAAACATGCTGTCCCATTGCGTTTCTTTGAAGTCAGCTTTCAGACCGAGGCGTTTCGCGACTTCTTGAATCACTTCAACATCATACCCGGTCAGTTTGTCACTCTTTTTATCATGGAAGGTAAACGGTTCGTACGTTCCTTCTGTGCCGACGGTCAGTACGCCTTTTTTCTTGACAGAAGCCCAAAGATCGCCGTCTTTTGACTTAGATCCGCTGTCCTGTGAGTTTCCGCAGGCTGCAAGCATTGCGATGCTGACCATCATGAACAAAGCGAATAATGCTTTTTTCATCTTCTTTATTCCCCACTTTTCTGAGTAGTTTTATTGAGAAAAAATAGCTCCCAATTGTAAAGGATAACTTTTTTTTAGTATGAGTCAAGTAATTGGTTTTCATAAGCGGGAATTCTTCGTGTTCCGGATCAAAATAATGCCAAAAACTGTCTGACCGGCTTCGGCAGATAGCTGTCTTTTCTCCAGATGACGGCCGGTGTCATGACAAACGGGTTGTCTTCGATGATAACCGTTTTGACATGCGAACGCATATGGACGGGAATCATCGTCAAAGGCAGAATTGTGGCGCCGAACCCTGATGATACGAGGCTCAAGAGCGTCGCGGAGTCATGGCATTCACAGACAACCTGAAGGTCGAGACCGTACTGTTCACAAACTTGGAGGACTTGGTCATACACACCTCTTCCATTGACGGTGCGCAAAAGGATCAAAGGCAAAGAGGCGATGTCATTCAGTTTAATCGTTTCACCGCACAGTCGTTTTGAATGCTCGGACAGCACCAATACACACGGAATGTCTTCAAGCTCCTTCGATTCAATGCCGTCGTTTTTAATCAAGGTGGTGGTGACGGCGGCGTCAATCTGCCGGGTTTCCAGCAGCTCGAGCAGTGAGACGGGCTCATCTTCCCAAATGTTAAAGGTGAGATGCGGAAACCGCTCTTTCATCTGTGACACTTTCTCAAGCATGAGCGCGGCGCAGTAAATGGTTGACCCGACGGCAAGTGTCCCGGCCACCTCCTCCTTCAGCTCTTGTACCTCGATAATGGCATCCTCAAACTTATGAAGAATCTCTTTCGCTCTTTTCAAAAAGACATTTCCTTCATATGTAAGGGTCATGTGTTTCTTTTTATTGCGGTCAAACAGAATGACGCCCAATTCTTCTTCGAGCTGTTTCAGCTGTCTGCTTAAAGGCGGCTGTGCCATATGAAGCTTTTTGGCGGCCGTCGTGATTTTTTGCTCTTGGGCAATGGTGATGAAATAACGCAATTGCCGGATATCCATGAGAACGCGCTCCTTTCTTTTATACCTTTAAGGTATGATACATAGATTTAACGAATATTTTTCATATGGATATATCAGGAGTATGATGGTTTTGACACCACATTTCAAGCGTAAAGGAGGGGTCGATATGAAGCTCGTCATCGGAATGACCGGGGCAACGGGAGCCATATTCGGGATCAGGCTTTTAGAATATTTAAAAGCCGCGGAAATCGAAACCCATCTTGTCGTGTCTCCTTGGGCAAATGTCACCATTACACATGAAACCGATTATACGTTAAAAGATGTCGAGAAACTCGCATCCTATACGTATTCTCACAAAGACCAGGCGGCGGCGATTTCAAGCGGCTCGTTTGAAACGGACGGGATGATCATCGCTCCGTGCAGCATGAAATCACTGGCAAGCATCCGCACCGGAATGGCTGACAATCTGCTGACAAGGGCGGCTGACGTCATCCTGAAGGAGCGGAAAAAACTTGTGCTGCTGACAAGAGAAACGCCGCTCAGCCAAATTCATTTAGAAAATATGCTAGCGCTTACAAAAATGGGTTCCGTCATTCTTCCGCCGATGCCGGCATTTTATAACAAGCCGGCTGACATGGATGAATTGATAGACCATATTGTGTTCCGGACGCTCGATCAGTTCGGCATCCGTCTGCCGGAAGCGAAACGGTGGTACGGAATTGAAAAACAAAAAGGAGGAATCTGATAATGGCCTATCAGGATTTTAGGGAATTTCTCGCCGCTCTTGAAAAAGAAGGGCAGCTCTTAACAGTCAACGAAGAGGTGAAACCGGAGCCGGATCTGGGTGCCGCCGCGCGTGCAGCCAGCAATCTCGGGGATAAAACCCCTGCGCTTTTATTTAACAATATTTACGGACATCACCATGCGCAGGTGGCTCTGAATGTCATCGGCTCGTGGCCGAATCACGCGATGATGCTCGGCATGCCGAAAGATACGCCTGTTAAAGAACAATTCTTTGAGTTCGCCAAACGGTACGATGCATTTCCGGTGCCGGTCAAACGGGAAGAAACCGCGCCGTTTCATGAAAATGAAATAACGGAAGATATCAATCTATTTGACATCCTTCCGCTATTCAGAATCAACCAGGGGGACGGCGGCTACTATTTGGATAAAGCGTGTGTCATTTCCCGCGATCTTGAAGATCCGGACAATTTCGGCAAGCAGAATGTCGGCATTTACAGAATGCAGGTAAAGGGAAAAGACCGCCTCGGCATTCAGCCCGTGCCTCAGCATGATATTGCGATTCATCTTCGCCAAGCTGAAGAACGCGGCGTGAATCTTCCCGTTACGATCGCGCTCGGCTGTGAGCCGGTGATTACGACAGCTGCGTCAACTCCGCTGTTATACGATCAATCCGAGTATGAAATGGCCGGCGCGATTCAAGGGGAGCCCTACAGAATCGTCAAATCTAAATTGTCTGATTTAGACATCCCTTGGGGCGCTGAAGTCGTTCTGGAAGGAGAGATCCTTGCGGGAGAACGGGAATACGAAGGACCTTTCGGTGAGTTCACGGGCCATTATTCAGGCGGCCGCAGCATGCCGGTGATCAAAATCAAACGGGTATATCATAGAAACAATCCGATTTTTGAACATTTATACTTAGGCATGCCGTGGACGGAGTGCGATTATATGATCGGCATTAATACGTGCGTGCCGCTTTACCAGCAGCTCAAGGAAGCTTATCCGAACGAAATTGTCGCCGTGAACGCGATGTATACGCACGGCCTGATCGCCATCATTTCAACGAAAACGCGCTACGGCGGATTTGCCAAGGCGGTCGGCATGCGCGCCCTGACCACGCCGCACGGACTCGGCTACTGCAAAATGGTCATTGTCGTGGATGAGGATGTCGATCCGTTTAACCTGCCGCAAGTCATGTGGGCGCTCTCAACGAAAATGCATCCGAAACACGATGCAGTCATCATTCCTGACCTGTCCGTCCTTCCGCTTGACCCGGGGTCTGATCCGGCAGGGATGACACACAAAATGATTCTTGACGCCACAACGCCCGCCGCGCCGGAAACAAGAGGCCATTATTCTCAGCCGCTTGATTCTCCGCTGACAACGAAAGAATGGGAACAAAAACTGATGGACTTAATGAATCAATAAGAAAGGATGAGGTTGCAATGAAAACATGCCCGCGCTGTGAATCGAAAAAAGGAGAAACCGTCAGCCAATCGCCGGTCAAAGGCGCCTGGGAAATTTACCAATGCCAAACCTGCTTTTTCACATGGAGATCCTGTGAACCGGAAAGCATCACGAATCCGGCGGCATTCAACCCGGCATTTAAAATTGATCCGAAAGAAACGGAGACGGCCGCACATGTTCCCGCTGTTCCGGAAAGAAAAGCGTAATGCTGACGGAGCACTTGCCGGAGACGCTTTACACGCTTTTAGACGGGACGGAGCTTGAAAAAAAGCAGCACGACGCATTTGTGCTCCAATCCGTGACAAAAGAAGGCCGTCCGCACGCGGCCATGATCAGCGCCGGTGAAATCGTGGCCGTGAGCAGAACAAATCTCCGGCTCGCCTTATGGAAAAACACGACGACCGTAAGAAGCCTTCTGCATTCGGGACAAGCTCTTTTCATCGCCTGGCACGGAGGAGCCGCATATTACGTCACATTGGAATGTGAGGCGCTTCCGCCGCTGAAAGAGGCGAAACACGAGCGGGAACGGTTCAGCTGCCGCGTGATCACCGTCAAGGAAGATCGGGCGAAATACGCGGATCTGACATCCGGACCGGCCATCCAGCTCCACGAACCGGAAGATGTCTTGAAGAGATGGAGAGAAACACTTGAGGAGTTAAAACGATAGACGCATCAAAAAAGCCTGCGGACGATTCCGCAGGCTTTTCTTTATCTGTTATTGTACGCCTTTCATCGCCCGTTTAATGACGGGAGACAGAAGAATCAAAATAATACCGAGAATGATCGAAACAAGACCGATTGAGCCGAAGTAGGCCGCTTCAGAAATCTTATCAAACAAACCGACTACTTTTGCGTTCAGGGCTTGACCGCAGGCGTTTGTTAAAAACCACATGCTCATCGTCTGCGCTGAGAAAGCGGCAGGCGCAAGTTTTGTTGTGACGGATAAACCGACCGGTGAAAGGCAAAGCTCACCAAGCACAACCAAAAGGAAGCTGAGCACAAGCCAAAGCGGGCTCACAAGCTCGCCGCTCCCGCCCATAACCGGAAGCACCATGACTAAAAATGATAATCCGGCAAGGATAATGCCGATCGCGAATTTAATCGGTGTTGAAGGCTGGCGTTTGCCGAGCTTCATCCAGATCCAGGCGAACACCGGCGCGAAAATAACGATGAATAATGGGTTCAGAGACTGGAACCATGAAGACTCAAGATGCATGCCCGCAAAGGAAAGTCTCGTGCGCTGATCCGCATATAAAGCAAGAATCGTCGCGCCCTGCTCCTGAATCGCCCAGAACATTGCCGCTGCAACAAACAGCGGAACATAAGCCGCAAGCCGTGATTTTTCCGTTTTCGTCGCTTTTTTGCTCGTGAACATCACGATAAAGTAAATAACCGGAATGACAATGCCGAGGATACTGACGGTATCAATCACACGCTGGATCGTCAGCCAGCCGGTTTGAATCAGAACGATGATAACGGCTGCTGCGATGACCACTCCGATTCCCGTGCCGATCACTGATGATTTAGAAATCGGATTCGGTACATTGGAGCCTGCTTTGCCGAGGTATTTCTTTCTCGTAAGAGCGAAAACAATCAGTCCGAGGAACATACCGGCCGCGGCGCATCCGAAGCCTAAGTGGTAGTTGTACTTCTGTCCGAGTGTTCCGACAATTAGCGGCGCAAGCAATCCGCCGAGGTTGATCCCCATGTAAAAGATGCTGAAACCTGAGTCGCGGCGCTCGTCTTCCTTCGTATATAAATCTCCGACAACGCTGGATACGTTTGGTTTAAGCAGGCCGGTTCCGATAATGATCAGAGCCATGCTGGTAAAAAACGCCGCCGTGCTGCCAGGGAAGGCAAGAGCGATGTGCCCGAACATAATTAAAATTCCGCCGTAAAATACGGTGTTTGCCGTGCCGAATACCCGGTCGGCCAGCCATCCGCCGATGACGCTCGACATGTATACGAGAGACCCGTATATGGACATGATGGCAACTGCGGTCGTTTTATCAAAGCCGAGACCGCCATGAGCGACTTCCGTGTATAAATAGTAAAGCAATATGGCTCTCATACCATAGTAGGAGAAACGCTCCCAAAATTCGGTGAAAAACAGTGTGAACAAGCCGCGGGGATGACCGAAAAAGCCTCGTTGCGGCACAGTTTCTGTTATAGAGTCCTTATCAATAGATGCCACCTGAGCCAACCCTTTCTTAAAAAAGTGTATTACAAAAATCATATTCTTATATAATACTTGTGTCAATATAATTTATACTGAATTCAAAAAATTCCAGAATGAAAAGATATTAAAACGTTGAATATAGACGAATTTTCCTAATTCCAATGACTTATTTTGTTATATTATCTGACTAAACTATCTTTATAAACTTTTTTAATAAAATTTAAAGTATGTACAGGCGGAGCGGGATATGGCGGAATAAGATGACAATAAGAGAGGAAGGAGGAGATTATCACTTGCCGAATCGTATATTGGATATTACGGATTGCGGTGTGGCGGCAGACGGAAAAACCGATGTGACGGGCGCTATCAACCAATGCTTGGCCAAGGCCGTCAGCGAAGGCTGTCATACGGTGTTTTTTCCGCCGGGAACCTATAAAATCAACGGCACGCTTGGCGGGGACAGCAGCCAGCCGTTTCGGAACGCCGGGATTAACGTGCCGAGCCATCTCACCATCGTTTTAGATCCGGAATGCACGATTAAAGTGGCGCCGAACAGCTCCTGGGGCTACTCGGCTTTCTATATAGGCAGGCGGGA
The DNA here is from genome assembly GCF_040259625.1 of Bacillus sp. B1(2022). Classification (NCBI taxonomy): domain Bacteria; kingdom Bacillati; phylum Bacillota; class Bacilli; order Caryophanales; family Bacillaceae; genus Bacillus; species Bacillus sp. B1(2022). The sequence goes on along the minus strand of NZ_JANIFO010000006.1, from coordinate 32,750 downwards.
AAATGTCACCATCACCGGCGGCCGGATCATCGGCGAACGGGATGAACACACGTATACCAATGTCCCTTTGCGTTCGACCCATGAATGGGGGTTTGGAATCTGTATTGAAGGCAGCAGCAATGTGCTGATCGAAAATGTGAAGATTTCGGATTTTACGGGAGACGGCATTATTGTCAGCCCGCTCGGGTTAAAAACAAACAGTGATTACGAAACTTCAGAACAGGTGACCATCCGCCGCTGTGAGATCAGGCAGTCAAGGCGAAACAACATTTCAATCACCGGCTGCAATACCGTTACGGTGGAAGAATGCGTGATTGAAGACGCCGGGCAAGGGAACGGAACGGCTCCGAAATTCGGAATCGATATTGAATCGTACGGAGAAGGCGATATTGATTATGAAGAAGCTCTTCATATTACGGTCCGCAACAACTTCTTTTCCGGAAACGCCGCAAGCTCAGTCACCAACTTTAACGGATATCATGTGTTAATTGAAGGAAATCATTCCGATAACACAATCAGCTACGGGTATGGGGCACATACCGTCATTTCGGGGAATGTCTTCTTTCGGTCAGACGGCGGCTCAAGGACCGCAGTCGCCGGACAAGGTGTGTCACAAGGACAGGACAGCAGCAATGCCGTCATTTCCAACAATCTGATTACCGGTTTTTCCACCGGAATAGATGTAAGGGGAAAAAGCGTCCTCGTCACCCATAACAAAATCAGTCAATTTGAAAATACGGGCATTTCCGTCTATCAGGCAGAAGATGTGACCGTTGACGGCAATGTCATTGAAAACGGACGTTCCGAAACGAGACGAAGCACGGGGATGCAGGCGACGCTGTCGGAAAACGCCGTCTTTATGAATAATACTCTGAATCAGGTAACGGACGGAATCAGCATGTCGGCCGGCAATATCACCGTAAAACAAAATGTGCTGAAATCGTTCAGCCGGGGCATATGGGTCACAGGCGGAAATGCCGTTATTGAAGGAAATACGCTGATTCCGAATGCGTATCAGGGCGCCGCGGAGTCCTATGCCGTATCTGTGACAAATGACGCCAGGGCTGTCATCAAGGGAAATCTCTTCAAAAGCTACAAAAACTATCCCATTTTCAGTTCAACATCCTCGGGAACCTCTGTCATCAGCAACCGCTTTGAATCATCACCGCTTATCGTTACCGTGTATCTGAATTCAGGCACGCATGAAGTCATAGACAATACGCTCACGATCAACCGAACGGCGGGCAGCCCGATCGGCATCTATCTGAACGGAACCTCCAATTCCCTCGTGTCGGGCAATACCATCAACAACCTTTCCGCCGCTTCTGCTTCCGCCATCCAAACCAATTCCTCCGCAAGTACTAAAATCATCGGCAACCGCATTATCAGAGGCGTCATTGTGAAACACGCGACAGATACGGACAGCGGAAATATCGTCATCTGAAAACGGTCCCGCCGGAAAAATAAAAAGAACACATGAACTCCGAAAGAAGGAGGGATGTGTTCTTTTTTGACACAATACAGCCGTGCGCCTGTCAGGCATCTTTTTTACCTGATTTATATAAAACGATCATTTCTCTGATTAAAAAGAGGGCGAATAAAAACAGCATCAGCCATTCTGAGAAGGTGGTCAATTTAAAAGCGGACAGGTTGTTTTGGACCGCTCCATAGAAACTGAAACCTTGCAGCATATCTATCGTTACTGAAATGATCAGACAGGCAGCCAGCAAAAAAAATGAAACCCCCAATATTTTCATGCGCATCACTCTCCCTTTTTATCCTTTTCGATTACGCAGAACTTATACAGACTTTCCGCCGTGCATAATCTTTTGCCGTACAGGAAGAATATGAAAAAAAACGAGGAAAGGTTTTTTGCGATATGCCGCCATTTTTTAAGCAGAAGAAACAAAAAAAAGCCGATCAAAACGACCGTGACAATGAAGGCAGAAAAGAAGCGGACAGCCAGCCGGACAAAGAGCGGGATGAGCCGATCTCCCTCAGCTTAAAGCAAAATATGAAGAAGCTGTCTGAGAGGTTCGGCAACAGTGCCGATGTCGTCATCCGCCGGCTTAAAATCGGAAAAGAAGAGCTTCCGGCCGCAATTGTGTATATCGCCGGTTTGGTAGACGAACAGCTCGTCAGCCAATCCCTTCTGGAGGATTTAATCGACATCCCGTCCGTTCAGCCGGAACAAGCGGTCTGCCTGATATACGATAAAACGCTTGCGATCGGCGGGGTGAAAGAGGCAGAAAAATGGAAAAGTCTTTATGCCGGGCTGGTGGCGGGCAGCACGCTCATTTTTGTCGACGGGGCTGACAAGGCGCTGATCGCCAGCACGGAAGGGGGAGAGCACCGGTCCATTCAAGAGCCGAGCACTCAGGTCTCTTTCCGCGGCCCGCGGCAGGGATTCACTGAATCTCTGCAAACCAATATTTCCATGATCCGCAGGTATGTAAAAACGCCTGATGTATGGGTTGAAAAAATGGAGATCGGACACGAAACGAATACGGATGTCGCGCTGATGTATATTAACGGAATTTGCGATAAAAAGCTGATTAAGGAAGTCCGCAAGCGGCTGAAGCACATTGACATCGACAGCATTCTGGAATCCGGCTACATTGAACAGCTCATTGAAGACGCGCCGTTTTCTGTGTTCCCCACCGTATATCATACGGAGCGGCCGGACGTTGTGGCGGGGAATCTGCTGGAAGGACGATTTGCGATTATCGTGGACGGAACGCCGTTCGTTCTCATCGCGCCGGCCTTATTTATTCAATTTTTTCAATCTGTTGAGGATTATTATTCACGATTTGATATCGCCACTAGCATCAGGGTGCTGCGGGTTTTGATTTTCTTCATTTCACTGGTGGCGCCGGGGATTTATGTGGCGGCGACGACCTTTCACCAGGAAATGATTCCGACGCAGCTGCTGATTGTCATCGCGGCTCAGCGGGAGACGGTGCCGTTCCCGGCCGTGATTGAAGCGCTGACGATGGAAGTGGCCTTTGAGATTCTCAGGGAGGCGGGTGTCCGGCTTCCGAGAGTTGTCGGCTCCGCTGTTTCCATAGTCGGAGCGCTTGTCATCGGCCAGGCCGCCGTACAGGCCGGCATTGTTTCCCCAGCCATGGTTATCGTCGTCGCCCTGACGGCGATTGCCAGCTTTGCGACCCCGGCTTTTGACATGGCGATATCTGCGCGGCTGATCCGGTTTCTCTTTATTCTGTCGGCGGCGGTCATGGGATTTTACGGGCTGATTCTGGGCATTATCATGATGTTTGTCCATCTGTGCGGCCTGCGTTCATTCGGATTTCCGTATATGTCCCCGCTCGCTCCTTTAACCCCGGGCGGGCTGAAGGATTCCCTTCTCCGAGCTCCGTTATGGGCGGATGAAAAAAGGCCGGGACTGCTCGTGCAGGAAAACAACAGGCGCCAAGGGGAACATCAAAGACCGAAACCGGAGACATCCAGAGGAATGGTTAATAAAGATGTAGAAGAGGGCGACGGTAATGAAAAGACGTAAATGGATGCTTATCCTTTGTATGATGGTTTCCCTTATGTTTGTATCCGGATGCTGGGATAAAAGGGAGCTGACCGATCTAGCGGTGATCTCCGCCATCGGTATTGACCGGACCGAAACGGGAAAATACGTCCTTCACTTGCAAATTATCAATCCGGGAAACGTGGCCGGCGGTCTGCAGGGCGGCGGAGCGGGAGACCGGCCTCCGGTTTCCGTCTATTCGGTGTCCGGAGACAATATGACGGAAGCTTTGAGAAAAGGCTCGATGAAAGTGTCCAGAAGGCTCTATTTTGCGCATACGAATCTCGTGGTGTTCAGTGAAAAACTGGCGAAAGAGGAAGGGCTCAGTTTTATTCTGGACAATCTTGACCGCGACACCGAATTCAGGACGACCGCAACCGTTGTGATCGCGCATAATTGCAAGGCTGAAGACATTATTAAAGTGCTGACGCCGATTGATAAAATCCCTTCCAATAAAGTGAACAAGACGCTCAGCTTCACGCAGGAACAATACGGCAGAGTCATTAAAACCAACCTTCAGGACGTTCTGATTGATCTCGCTTCTCCGACCGGGTCGCCGTTTATTCCGGGTTATGAAATGCACGGAGACGATAAAGCCGGTCCTACGATGGAAAATACGCAGACAACTGAACCGAAAGCAGTGCTGTCAGCGGACGGACTGGCGGTGTTCAAAAAGGATGGGAGGCTGGATTACTGGATTGAGGATGACGACAGTGTGGGGGCTGTATGGCTGCTCAATAGGATCAAGCATACGTTCATCAATGCGGATTGGAAGAATGTGAAGCATGCAATCAGTCTGCAGGTCACCCGCCAGAATACAAAGGTGACGGCCACTTTTCCGAACGGAAAACCGCATATTCACGTGCATGCTCAGGTCGAAGGGCTGGTGGACGCTGTCAGATACCCTTTCCATCTGTCTGATCCGCAAGTGCTGATGACGATGCAAAAGGCGCTCAGTGTGCAGCTTGAGAAAGATATCACCAAATCGATTGAAGATATAAAAGCCCATAAGAATGACTTCGTCGGCTTCGGAGACCTGATCTATCGGAAGCATCCGGACAAATGGAAAAAGTTCGAAGGGAAGTGGGATGAAGAATATTTCCCCAATCTCCCCGTAGATGTCAAAACGGAAGTCATTATCAGAAGAACGGGCTTGCGGAATAATCCTCTCTCAGACAAGCTTGAGCATGATTGATTTGAGGAGAAAGGAGCGAAGCGTATGGAAAATGCGAAAATCGGCACGCGTCAGCTGTTTATTATGATCATTTTGTTTGAATTGGGCAGTTCGTTATTGATCCCGCCGGGCACGATGGCCGGGCGGGATGCGTGGCTGTCCGTGCTTCTCGGGTGCGTTATCGGTCTCGGACTTTTCTACGTTTATCAGGCGCTGTATCAATTTTTTCCTGAGTCTTCTCCGAGAGATTACATGAACGAACTGATCGGCAGACATCTGAGCTGGGCGGTCTCCCTTCTTTATATTCTCTATTTTGCTTATATCGCCGCCCGCGTATTGCGGGATTTTGGCGAAATGCTTGTCACCTTCGCCTACCAGGACACGCCGCTTTTAATTGTGAATGCCATGCTGATGATCGCCGCAATATTTGCGGTCAGAAAGGGAATTGAAGTGATAGCGAGAGCCGGCGAGCTGCTGTTTGGCATTATGTATTTCCTGACAGCCGTCGGGCTGATCCTCATTATCAGCTCAGGCACGATAAACCTCAGATTTCTCCAGCCCGTTTTAGCGGAGGGTGCAGGAACGGTCATTTATTCCGTGTTTAAACAGACGATGTTCATCCCGTTCGGTGAATTAATCGTGTTTGTCATGATTTTCCCTTATTTAAAAGATCGGAAAAAGGTGAAGAAAACCGGATTTCTGGCGATTATCATCAGCGGGCTGTTTTTGGCAATGTCAGTGGCGATTAATATTTGTGTGCTGGACGTCAACTTAATGCTCCGCTCTCAATTTCCGCTGCTGAGCACCATACAGACAATTAAAGTGGAAGAGTTTTTAGACCGGCTGGATGTCTTTTTCATGCTCGTGCTCGTCATCGGCGGTTTTTTCAAAGTCAGCCTTTTTACATATGCGGTTGTCGTGGGCGTGTCCACGCTGTTTAAAGAAAAAAATCCGTCCCAGCTGGCCTTCCCGGTCGGATTAGGGGTGCTGATTCTCTCCATCAGCATCGCAAGCAATTTTTCGGAACACATGAATGAAGGCTTAAACATTGTGCCGATCTATATTCATCTTCCGTTTCAAGTGCTGTTCCCCGTTTTGCTGCTTATCATTGCCGTTATTAAGAAAAAGGTCAAAGGGACCGTCTATACAGTTTCGAAGAAATAACCCGGCCGGTGCGCCGGGTTTTTTAAAAAATCATGATTTTTGTCTTAATGCATTGACAAACTTGCCTGACAATTGTACATTTTGATTTATTCTTATAAAATTACTAGGAAATATAGGTTTAGTGGTGTTAATATGTTCCGAAACCGTATTTCAGAATAGAAGGAGATCCATCATGACAAAGAAAAAAGAAATCAAACTCGGTGTGTTTCTCGCGGGCACCGGCCATCATGTCGCTTCTTGGAGACATCCTCAGGCACCGGCGGACGCGAGCATGAATTTGGATTATTTCAAAGAACTGGCGAAAACAGCGGAGCGGGGGAAATTGGACATGCTGTTCTTGGCGGACAGTTTATCAATAGACGGCAAATCACATCCGAATGTGCTGACGCGCTTTGAGCCGTTTACGCTTCTGTCGGCGCTCGCTCAGGTCACATCCCGCATCGGTCTGACGGCGACCGCGTCTACCACATACAGCGAACCGTTCCATATCGCGAGACAATTTGCATCGCTTGACCATCTTTCCAACGGCCGCGCGGGCTGGAACGTCGTCACATCTTCGATTGAATCGACCGCGCTTAATTTCAGCGGCGAAAAGCATCTTGAGCACCATCTCAGATATCAGCGCGCGGAAGAATTCGTTGAAGTCGTCAAAGGATTATGGGATTCGTGGGAGGAAGACGCCTTTATCCGTGACAAAGAATCAGGAGCATTTTTCGATAAAGACAAAATGCATGAATTGAACCATAAAGGAACATATTTCTCCGTGAGAGGGCCGTTAAATGTCGCCCGCACACCTCAAGGGCGCCCGGTCATTATTCAGGCCGGATCATCAGGAGACGGAAAAGCGCTGGCCGCCAAAACGGCGGAGGTCATTTTCACCGCGCAAAATCATTTGGAGTCCGCGCAGGAATTCTATCAATCTATTAAAGAACAAGCGGCTTCTTTCGGCCGTGATCCTGAAAAAATCGCGATCATGCCGGGAATTTTTCCCGTTATCGCCGATACCGAAGAAGAAGCGCAGGCAAAATATGAAGAGCTCCAAGACCTCATCATTCCGTCTGTCGGCCTGAACATTCTGCAAAACTATCTGGGCGGCGTCGATCTTTCCGCCTGCCCGCTTGACGGCCCGCTGCCTGAATTGGATGCGGATGCGTCGAATGCCGTTAAAAGCCGCTTCAAGCTCGTTCAGGAGATGGCCAAACGCGATAACATGACCATCCGCGAGCTGTACAAATATGTGGCGGGTTCAAGAGGCCATCATATCTTTGTCGGAACGCCAGAACAGCTTGCCGATAAGATGGAAGAATGGGTCGGAAAACAAGCTTGTGACGGTTTCAACATCATGCCGCCGCTTTTGCCTGAAGGTCTCACTCTTTTTGTAGACAAAGTGATTCCGATTTTACAAGAACGGGGCGTGTTCAGAAAAGAGTATGAAGGAACGACGCTCAGAGAACATTTCGGACTGGAAAAACCGGCAAACCGATATGCCGACTAAAGGAGGGCTCATCATGTCAAGACAATACCGGCTCGCAACGGAGGCAGACGCTGATGAGCTGCTTTCACTGACACTGCGGGCGTATGAACCGATCCGCAAGCTCGGCATCAACTTTGCCGCTGCCACGGCGGATAAAGAACTCGTTTTGAATAACATACAAAAAAACGCCTGTTACGTTTTGGAGGAAGACGGCCGGATTCTGGCGACGATTTCTCTGCGGATGCCGTGGGGGCCGAATCCCGGGCCGTACGGTGTTCCACATATTTGGTGGTTTGCCGTCGATCCTGAAACCGGAAAAAAAGGGACGGGCTCAGACATGCTGGAGTGGCTGGAGAATACAGTGCTCCGCGACACATTAAAAGCGCCTTTCGTGTCACTGGGCACAGCGGACAAGCATCCGTGGCTGATCGGCATGTACGAGCGAAAAGGCTACGTCCGTGCAGGCGAAAAGGATCTAGGAAAAGGGCACATCACCATCTATTTAAAAAAACAATTGCAGGATTAACATATTAATAGGAAAAGGCGGGATTTTAATGAAGAAGAAAACATGGGCTTTGCTGCTGTCTGCCGCGCTTTTGGCGGTCTTATCAGCATGCGGAAACGGAAAAGAAAGCGAAGGCGGCGATAATGTATTGCATGTCGGCGCCACGGGACAAAGCTATCCGTTCGCATATAAAGAAAACGGCAAGCTGACCGGCTTTGACGTGGATGTCATGGAAGCCGTCGCGAAAAAAATCAACATGAAACTGGACTGGAAGCTGCTTGAATTCAGCGGTCTGATGGGAGAGCTCCAGACCGGCAAACTCGACACCATCTCTAACCAGGTCGCTGTCACGGACGAACGCAAGAAAACGTATAACTTCACAGAACCGTATTCGTATGCGGGCACTCAAATCGTCGTCAAAAACGATAACAAAGACATCAAATCAGTCAACGATCTAAAAGGAAAAACAGTGGCGGCCGTTCTGGGCTCAAACCACGCGAAAAACCTTGAGAGCAAGGACCCGGATAAAAAAATCAACATGAAAACATATGAAACACAAGAAGGCACGCTGAAAGACGTGGCTTACGGACGGGTTGACGCTTATGTAAACAGCCGCAGCGTCCTGATCGCCCAGATCAAAAAGACCGGTCTGCCTCTGAAATTAGCAGGAGACCCGATTGTCTATGAAAAAGTCGCTTTCCCGTTTGCGAAAGATGCGGCTCACGATAAAATCCGCAAAAAAGTAAACAAAGCCATTGAAGACCTGCGAAAAGACGGCACGCTGAAAAAGCTGTCTGAAAAGTACTTTAAAGAAGATATCACAACAGAAGCAAAGCATTAAGAAACGGCGGTGAAAATCGAGAATGAACAGCATTGATTGGGGATTTATGTTTTCAGCTTTTCCCGCGTTAATCGAAGCCTTGCCGATCACATTACTAATGGCCGTTGCGGCCATGGTATTTGCCGTGATCGGCGGCCTTATATTAGCGCTTATCACAAAAAATCGTGTTCCTGTGCTTCACCAGCTGTCAAAGGTGTATATTTCATTTTTCCGGGGCGTGCCGACGCTTGTCCAGCTTTTCTTAATTTATTACGGCCTGCCTCAGCTGTTTCCCGGAATGAGCAAGATGACGGCGTTAACCGCGGCGATTATCGGGTTAAGCCTGAAGAATGCCGCCTACTTGGCTGAAATCTTCCGCGCGGCGCTCAACTCAGTCGATGAGGGGCAGCTTGAAGCCTGTCTGTCTGTCGGAATGACAAAATCCCAGGCGTACAGACGAATCATTTTCCCGCAAGCCGTCAGAAACGCGCTTCCCGCGACGGGAAATACGTTTATCGGCCTGTTAAAAGAAACATCGCTCGCCTTTACATTAGGAGTGATGGAAATGTTCGCCCAAGGAAAAATGTATGCATCAGGCAACCTCAAATATTTTGAGACGTATTTAGCCGTCGCGGTCATGTACTGGATTCTTACGATTATTTACAGTGTGCTGCAGGATCTGCTCGAACGGGCGATCAGCAAGCCTTATCGCACATAGGAGGAGGCTCAGGATGATACAAGTCAGACATATTCGAAAAGCATTTAAAGACCTTACCGTACTTGACGGGATCGATCTTGAGATCAAAAGCGGCGAAGTCACGGCCATCATCGGCCCGTCAGGCTCGGGAAAATCAACGCTCCTCCGTTGTTTGAATCTGCTGGAGCGCCCGGATGACGGCATCATTGAAATCGGTGATGCAAAGCTGAATGCAGCGTCCTATTCGCGCAAAGACGTTCATAAGCTTCGCCAGCAGACGGCGATGGTGTTTCAGAATTACAACCTGTTCAAAAACAAAACCGCCCTGCAAAATGTGACAGAGGCGCTGATCACCGCGCAAAAGAAACCGAGAAAAGAAGCGGAACAGATCGGTATGGATCTGCTGCGGCAAGTCGGTTTAGAACACAAAGCGGACAGCTACCCGATTACGATGTCAGGCGGACAGCAGCAGCGGATCGGGATTGCGCGCGCCTTGGCCGTTGATCCCCACGCGATTTTACTGGATGAACCGACTTCGGCCCTTGACCCTGAGCTTGTAGCCGGGGTGCTCCAAGTCATCAAATCAATTGCCGAAAAACAGACAACCATGATCATCGTCACGCATGAGATGGCTTTTGCTCGTGAAGTGGCCGACAAGGTCATATTTATGGCGGACGGACGCATCATCGAACAGGGAACGCCGGAAGAGCTGTTTGACAATCCGCAGAACGAACGGACGAAAAAATTTATTAAGCAAGTGGGAGAGCCCGCCGAACTTGTCTAAGAAGGGAAGAAGAAGAAATGGCAAATGAAACGTATGAATCATTAAACAAACGTTTAATCAATATCCGCCGCGACCTTCATGAACACCCTGAGCTGTCAGGCGAGGAATACGAAACGACGAATAAAATCCGCCGCTGGCTGGAGGAAGAAGGAGTTACGGTTCTTGATATGCCGAAACTTCAAACCGGAGTGATTGCTGAAATCAAAGGAGACAAAAGCGGCCCCGTCATCGCCGTCAGAGCGGACATCGACGCACTGCCGATCGAAGAGAATACAAACCTTCCGTTTGCTTCGCGAAACAGCGGCGTGATGCACGCCTGCGGCCATGATTTCCATACGGCATCTATCCTCGGCACGGCTTTTTTATTAAATGAGAGAAAGCATGAGCTGAAAGGAACGGTGCGGTTTATTTTTCAGCCCGCGGAAGAAATCGCCGCCGGAGCAAGACAGGTCATTGAAGCCGGCGCGCTTGACGGTGTATCGGCGATATTCGGCATGCATAACAAACCTGACCTCCCCGTCGGCACGGTCGGTCTGAAAGAAGGCCCGCTGATGGCGAGTGTCGACCGCTTTGAAATCACTGTTAAAGGAAAAGGCGGCCACGCCGGAATCCCTGATAACAGCATTGATCCGATTCAGGCGGCAGGACAGATTATCGGCGGCCTGCAATCAGTTGTCAGCAGAAATATCAGCTCGCTTCATAATGCCGTCGTCAGCATCACAAGAGTTCAAGGCGGCAGCTCTTGGAATGTCATCCCGGACCATGTTGAAATGGAAGGCACCGTCCGGACGTTTCAAAAAGAAGCGCGTGACGCTGTTCCGAAACATATGAAGCGGGTTGCCGAAGGAATCGCAGCCGGATTCGGGGCAGAGGCTGATTTCCGCTGGTATCCTTACCTTCCGTCAGTGATGAACGACGCCCGTTTCATACAGGCGGCGGAACAAACGGCTGAAAGCCTCGGGCTTCAGACCGTTCGGGCAGAACAGTCGCCCGGCGGGGAAGACTTCGCATTATATCAAGAAAAAATCCCCGGCTTCTTCGTCTGGATGGGAACAAACGGAACAGAAGAATGGCACCATCCCGCCTTCACACTCGACGAAAAAGCGCTCCCGGCAGCGGCTGAGTTTTTCGCCCGGCTTGCCGTCAACGTATTGGAGCAGACGGAATGAATACGGAAAATCTGACGGCCGGGCTTGCTCAGGCCGTCATGTCGTCTGTGCCGGAAACATCCGCTGAAGCGATGAAAGAAGCGCGCAAAGGACTGCTTGATTTTACAGCGGCAGCTTTTGCGGGGAGACGGGATAAAGGAGTTGAAAAGCTGGTAAAACTGGCCGAAGAAGAAGGCGGGGTGCCGATAGCGCCGCTTATCGGCAGAAATCAAAAAACCACGCCGTCCCAATCCGCGCTCATTAACGGATTCATCGCACATGCGCTTGATTTTGACGATGTTCATTCTGATGTAAGAGGACATCCGAGCGCAGTCATCCTTCCGGCTTTGATTGCAGCCGCATCAGCCGGCCGGATAGACAAAAGCCGTTTTCTCGGTGCTTATGTGACGGGAATTGAAGTGATGGCGCGGCTCGGCGAGTCAGCTGGAAGGCATCATTACGAGAAAGGCTGGCACAATACAGGAACGTTAGGTGCCATTGCGGCCGCATGCGCCGTCGGATTCGCGGAGAATCTGAATCAAACCCAATTGCAGACGGCGATCGGGTTTGCGGCTGCCCGCTCCGGAGGCATGAGAGTGCAATTCGGGACAGAAATGAAGCCGCTCCACGCCGGACTGGCCGCTCAAGCCGGATTGTTCGCCGTAAAGCTTGCAAAGGCCGGTTTCGGCGGCTCAGTTCATGCGCTCGACGGGGAGAAAGGTTTTTTTGGACTGTACGGCGATTTTGAACGGGCAGAAACCCTGCTTGTAAACAGGTGGGGAAACCCTTGGCGGATTGTGAGCCCGGGACTTTGGTTTAAGGTTTATCCGTTTTGCTCGGCGGCTCATCATGCGGCGGACGCCATTCTCAAGCTGAAGGCCGAACATGGTCTCACTTTCGGCCAAACGGAACGGATCGACGTGATTTATCCGCCGGGCGGTGACGCTGCATTGACAGAACGGCGTCCGAAAACAGGCGAAGCGGGAAGATTCAGCGTGGAATATGTGATCACCTTGGCTTTGCACGGTAAGGATTTTTCAGTTGAACATTTCACATCCGAGCCGATTCCGGAATCCCTTCAAAAAGGATTTGAGCGGATTCACCGCAGCTGCGATGATCAAATTCAGCCGGCTGACAACGCCGTTCCGAAGGGCCGTTTTACAATTGTACGGGTCACGGCTTCCAGCGGTCATGTTTATGAAACACGTATCGACTGTCCGAAGGGAGCGCCGGGAAACGGTCTTTCTGAAAAAGACATTGAAGACAAACTCCGGCTCGCTTTACCGGGAGAAGAGAAAAAGGCGGAAGAATTGATCAAAGCAGCCGGACAATCAAATATGGACCGTTATTTACAGCTGATATAAATAAAAAGAGCGGGGGGATGCAGCCCTCGCTCTTTTTACGTTCACTTCTATTGAATAGGGGGATATAGGGTGCGCCCCTGTCTGCGCTGGCAGGGGCGCGGTATCAGGAAACGGCCGTGCCGTTTTCTTTAACCGTGAAACTTCCTCTTGATAAGCGGATGTTGATATCCGAAACTTTGGCAATTTGTTCGTCGTGCGTAACCATGATGACGCATTTGCCGTCTTTATGCGCCAGATCCTGAAAGAGCCGGACGATTTCCTTTGACGTATCCTCGTCGAGATTTCCCGTCGGCTCGTCCGCGCAAATCAAATCCGTGTTACAGCAGAAAGCCCGCGCAATTGAAACGCGCTGCTGCTGTCCGCCGCTTAATGTCAGCACCCGCTGACGGGCCTGCTGTTCGGTGATGCCGACTTTTTTCAGCATGCTGAGCGCGAACGCATCTTTGTTGTTCTCCTTAGAGTCGGTGATCTCCATCGCCGTTGTGACATTCTGGAGCGCCGTCATATACGGGATCAGATGATAAGATTGAAAGACGATAGAGACATATTGATTTCTGAATTTGGTTAATCCGATTTTGGAGATGTCTTTTCCGTTATAAAGGATGCTTCCCTCTTTAGGTGTGTCAAGGCCGCCCGCCAGAGACAGAAACGTTGTTTTCCCCGTTCCGGAGGCGCCGACAATTGTATAAAACTTCCCTTTTTCAAAGCTGATTGTTATATCCTGAAACAGCGGCTGTGATTTCTCTTGGTACCAGTAGCCGGTCTGTTGAAAGGTTAATAGGCTCATTATGCTGCCTCCTCTTACTCCTGCTTGGTCAGGATCGTTTTAGGGTGAAGCCGCATGACTGATACAGACGGCAGTAATGTGGCGATGACGGCAATTGCGACGCCAATCCCGCCAAGAATCAGAAGGTCATTCAGTGAGACGTTTACCTGCATTGTACTGATGACATCCGCGCCGGATGAATGCTGACCGAACAAGCCGCCTCCCCGCGGCATTTCTCCGCCGCCCCAGCCGCTTGTTTGCTGCTGTGAATCATTGGCTGAGCTGACCTGCTGGGAAAGAAGCTGATTTCCGAGCTGATTCGCCACAAGGCTGCCCGTGACGGATGCGATCCCGATGGCAATAACGGCGACAACCAGAATTTCCGTTAAGAATTGTCCGATGAGCTTCCAGCGCTTTTCGCCGATCGCCATCAAGACACCCATTTCATACTTGCGTTCCCTGATCGACATCATCACGATCAACCCGAGAATGACCGCGCCCGCGATGGATACAAGGTATACCACGTTTTTAGAAAATGACGCGACATTTTCAATCGGGCCGGCCATTTGCTGATACACCTGATCATTTGTCGTCAGCGCGTAGGTTTTATCATCTATAGATGTTTTTTTCGCAGCCGCAACGAATGAGTCAATATATTTGGCATCATCCATATAATAAACGGCTGAGCTGATTTTGTTTTTGTTATCAGACCCTTTTAACGCCTCCGCGGCGGTGTAAGGCGTATAGATTTTATTGTCAGGATTTAAGAATGAAAAATGCTGTGCCTGATCGTCTCCTGATGATGTTGTTTTATAGATTCCCACAATTTTAAGCTTCGTTTTCACAGAATCATCCGCTGCTGAGGAAACGGTAATGGAGCCGCCGACCTTCAGCTTGTTTTGATCTGCCAGCGTTTCATTAATCACGGCGACTTTTGCGTCCGCATCTGTCTTTGTGATGGCGCGGCCGTCAGTGATTTTTGAGCTCCCGCCTGTGAAATCATCAAGCAATGCCGTAGAGAGCACGCCTTCGATCGAGATATCAGCTGAAATCATCTGTCTTCCGCCGCCTTGAAAACGGCCGGCGCCGGAACTGTTATCGGCTGATTCGCCTGAGCTTTTTATCGCATCAAAGCTTTCTGCATTTGCTGACGCTGTCGTGAGGAAGTTGTAATTTTTAACATGCTGTAAAGATGTAAGCTTCTTGGCATCTGAGACGGAAATCGGCGTTGATTCAAACGTCCTCTTTTCACCGTCTTTTTGCTGCTGCGCCATTTGCTTTTGGCGGTCAGCCTGGAGTGTGACGCTCCCGCCGAGCTGCTGCCTTGCCAGTTCGCTTGATTTCTTTGCTGCTGACTGGATCGTAAGACCGGACAGGACAAAAATGCAAATCACTGAAAACACAACCAGCTGCAAAAATGTTTTTCCCTTTTTTGCCTTCATGCTCCAAAAGGCTCTTTTTATAAAGTTCATGTCTGTTCCTCCGTGTGGGTGTCAGATCTTGTAAAACCGGCCTTCTTTAGCACCGGCCATCCGATATGTATATAGTAGGAGAAATGTATGAAAAAAATATGAACAAACTATTTCCGGATGATGAAATAAAAACTAACAATTGTGAAACCCGAAAACACCCGGGTAAAATGGTGCTATTATAAGAAAAAGCGTGAAGATAAGCGGAGGAACCAATGAAGATATTAATGATAGAAGACAATATAAGCGTATGCACCATGACGGAAATGTTCTTTTTTAAAGAAGGATTTGAAGCCGAATTTGTCCATGACGGAGTGGAAGGCTATCAGCGTTTCACGGAAGAGGACTGGGATTTGGTCATTCTGGACATTATGCTTCCATCAATGGACGGAGTGACGATCTGCCGGAAAATAAGAGAGACGAGCAGTGTGCCGATTATTATGCTGACCGCAAAGGACACGGAGTCTGATCAGGTGATCGGGTTTGAAATGGGAGCCGACGACTATGTCACCAAGCCGTTCAGCCCGCTGACACTAGTAGCGCGGATTAAAGCGGTGATCAGAAGATACCGGGCGACGGGGCAGGCCGTTAAAAGCGACGACTTGATCGAAACGGCGTGTTTTTCAATCAATAAGAAGACGCGGGAAGTGTTTCTGCACGGAAAACCTGTCGAGAATCTGACGCCGAAGGAATTCGATCTGCTCTTTTATCTCGCACAAAACCCGCGCCAGGTTTTTTCGAGAGAGCAGCTGCTTGAGCAGGTGTGGGGCTATCAATTTTACGGCGATGAACGTACGGTTGATGTTCATATTAAACGGCTGCGCAAAAAACTGTCCAGTGAGGAAAAACCGTTTTTATACACGGTGTGGGGGGTAGGATACAAATTTGATGAGGATTAAATACTTATATCAGCTGCTGTTAAGCCATGTCAGCATTTTGATTTTGGCCTTTTTCATCATCATTTCCCTGTTTTCGCACTTTGTGAAAGATTTTGCGTATCAAAATAAAGTGGATGAGCTGTCTTCTTACGCGCAGCAGATCACTAGTGAGCTGAACGGCCGCGATCTTGATCTGCGCCGCCTGTATCCGTATCAGGACATGTTAAAAACGCGCGAGACCAGGTTTATTATTTTTGATGAACATCAGCGCCCTTACTTTTTTCCTGACGATATGCCGCCGCGCGAGAAGCTGAAAAGTAAAGAGTGGCACATGCTGAAGCAAGGGAAAACCGTTCAGATCAGAGCGGAGATGAACCGTTTTAATACGGAAGGCTTGGAAGTATCGCTTGTCGCAAAACCGCTTTTTATCAACGATCAATTTAAAGGCGCGGTGCTGCTCGTGTCTCCCGTCAGAGGGGTCGAGCAGATGATCAGCCAGGTCAACCGCTATATGATTTACGCGATCATCAGCACCCTTATCATCACGATTCTGCTGAGCTGGCTTTTATCTAAATTTCACGTCAAGCGGATTCAGACATTGCGGGATGCGACCGGAAAAGTGGCATCCGGTGATTACGATATTTCGCTCAAGAACAGCGGCGGCGATGAAATCGGCATGCTGGCGTCCGATTTCAACATCATGGCCAAAAATCTGAAGCAATCGAGAGAGCAGATTGACCGCCTTGAAAAACGGAGGCGCCAATTTATCGCCGATGTCTCCCATGAGCTGAGAACGCCTTTGACGACCATTAACGGACTTGTGGAGGGGCTTAACAGCAACACCATCCCGGAAAAAGATAAAGAGAAATGCTTCTCGCTGATCAGCGAAGAAACGAAGCGGATGCTCAGGCTCGTGAAAGAAAACCTGGATTATGAAAAAATCAGATCCCAGCAAATCAAACTGGACAAGCTCAGTCTGCCGCTCATCGAGGTGTTTGAAATTATTAAAGAGCATCTCAATCAGCAGGCGGAGGAAAAACAAAATCAGCTGCGGATTCAAGTGGAGGATGGCGTCAAAGTATTCGCCGATTATGACAGGCTGATCCAGATTCTCGTCAACATCACGAAAAACAGCATTCAATTTACGCAAAAGGGAGACATCACGCTGCGCGGGTATGAAGGCTATAAAGAAACGGTGATTGAAATCGAAGACACCGGGATCGGCATCTCCAAAGAGGAAATTGAACATATATGGGAGCGGTTTTATAAGGCGGACGTGTCCCGGACGAATACGGCATACGGCGAATACGGACTCGGCCTTTCCATCGTCAGGCAGCTCGTCGAAATGCACAAGGGCACGATAGATATTGACAGCGAAAAAGGAAAAGGCACGACCTTTACAATCCGCCTTCCGCTGAATACGAAACATGAATCATCTTGAAACCGGCGGTCCCGTCTGGCCGCCGTCTGTTTTATCTCCACTCGGAAAATTGCGCTCTGCCGAAACAAAGTTTGCGTGTTTTTCGGGATGGAAAGAGACGGAAACGTGATAAAATAACTGGTAAACAGGTCTTGGATGGGGAGGGTGAAGGAATGAAGAGCGGGTTAATTCCTTCTTCAGCAGTCGGGCAGAAAATTAACGAGTGGTATCGATACATCAGAACATTCAGCGTGCCGGATGCGGAGATCTTGAAGGCCGAGATCAAACAAGAGCTTGACCATATGGAGCCTGATTCGAACTTAGTGCTTTATTATTCCCTCATGGAATTTCGCCATCAGCTGATGCTGGACTACTTGGAGCCGCTGGAAAAACTGAAGATAGAAGACCAGCCGACCCTGTCGGAAATTCTTGATAACATTGATAACAGCCAGGCCGGCCTCAAAGGGCTTCTCGATTATTACGTCAACTTTTTCAAAGGCATGTTTGAATTTGATAAAAGAGAATTTATCTCAGCGATTACATATTATAAACAAGCTGAGAAAAAACTGGCCTTCGTATCGGACCACGTGGAACGGGCGGAGTTTTATTTTAAAGTGGCCGAAGCTTATTATCATATGAAACAAACGTATTTTTCTTTGATACATATAAAAAACGCTTATGAAATTTACGTAGAGCAGGACACATATAACGTCCGGATCATTCAATGCCATTTTGTATTCGGCGTCAATTTAATGGATGAAAGGCGCTTTGAACAGGCGGCCAAACATTTTCAGCACGCTCTGCAAATGGCCGAAAAAGAACAAAAAGCGCAGCTTGTCGGGAGGGCGCTGTATAACCTCGGACTGTGCTACTACAATCAGGACCGCATCGGCGAAGCGATTCCGTACTTTGAACGGGCGGTCGATACATTTGAATCACAAAGAATCGTCAATTCTCTTCCTCAAGCATATTTTCTAATCACACTCATTTACTTTAAACTCGGAAAAAAAGAAAAAGCGTCGGAATATCACAAGCGGGGATATGAATATGCTAAAGAAACAGACGATCCCGTTTACACGGTAAAATTCGAATGGCTGCAGGCTCTGTATCAGGCGAAACCGGATGAGGAAACAATCAGTGCGTGTTTCCGTTACCTGGAAGATAAAAATTTATACGCCGATATAGAGGATTTAGCACTAGAAGCAGCTAAATATTACTATGAACAAAATTGCTTTAAAATTTCTTCTGACTATTTTCTGAAAGTCGAAGAGGCAAGGAAACAAATACAAAGGAGTGAGGGTTTGTATGAAATTGAAATCTAAATGGTTTGTTATTTGTTTAGCAGCCGCCGCGATTTTTACAGTGACAGGTGCAGGCCAGACAGATCAGGCTGACTTCCATGTAGCTGAAAGAGGAATGACGTGAGAAGAAAATAGCCTGAACAAAGGAAAAGACTGCCTGGGAATGTTCCCGGCAGTCTTTTTTTGCGCGGCCGGACTCGGACAGCGGCGGAAAACAAAAGAAAACGCCGCAGGTCAAAACCCGCAGCGTCCTCATATAGACGGAGTGATGCTTAGAAGCCGCCAACATAGGCAGTACCTACAATAACCAACAGGATAAATAAAACAACGATCAAAGCGAAAGAGCTGATTCCAGAATATCCTGACATGAGCTTCACCTCCATATTGTCTATACCATACAATATGTAAAAGAAGCTGCTTTGTAAGGGATATTAGTGGACAAGAGAAAAAAGAGGCGGTGTCCTATGAGAGTAAGACTCCGGCGAAAAATTCGTCATACAGTGCCCGCACCGCGTGTTTTTCCTGTTCTTCTTTCACTCCGAACATCATGCTGACTTCCGATGACCCTTGATTGATCATCTCGATGTTGACGCCGGCTTCCGACAGTGCTTTGGATGCCCTGGCGGTTGTGCCGACATTATGGCGCATCGCTTCCCCGACGACCATAATCAGCGCCAGATTGTGCCTGACTGTGACTTCATCTGCTTGAAGTTCCTGCTTCAGACGGGTGACGAGCCTGTGTTCCAGTTCTGAGTCCATCTGATTGTGCCGAAGGATGATCGTGATGTCGTCAATGCCGGATGGAACGTGTTCATACGTCAATCCTTCTTCCTCCAAAATGTGAAGGGCTTTGCGGCCGAAACCGATTTCCCGGTTCATTAAATATTTGCTTATGTAAATGCTGCAAAAGCCCGTGTCGCTTGCGATGCCGATGACTGGCCCGTTCGTATTGTCACGGCTGCTGACGACGCGTGTTCCTTTCGCATCCGGATTATTCGTATTCTTAATTTGAACGGGGATGCCGGCCCGAAATGCGGGAATCAGCGCTTCATCATGAAAAACGGAAAATCCGGCATAGGAGAGCTCACGCATTTCCCGATACGTCAGTTCGTTAATTTCTTTCGGATGCCGCACGATTGACGGGTTGACGGAATAGACGGCATCCACATCAGTAAAGTTTTCGTACAGGTCGGCTTTTAAGCCGCTGGCGAGAATGGAGCCGGTAATATCAGAACCGCTCCGGGAAAACGTCACAATCTCATGCTCCTTCGTGTAACCGAAAAATCCCGGAAAAATGATCAAGCCTTCACGGTTTCTCAGACGGTACAAATGACCATAAGACTCAGGGAGCACCTGCGCGCTTCCGGGTTCATCCGTCACAAACAGCCCCGCTTCTTTCGGACTTACGTATTCCGCTTTCACGCCCTGCCGTCGGAAGTAGGCTGCGATCAGCTTCGCGTTGTTGTCCTCGCCGCTCGCCTTCACCGCATCCATATATTGTTCGGGATTGGTTTTACAGCTGTTTAAAAGAGCGAATAGGTCACTGCGGATTCTTTCTATAATAGAGAAATCCAGGTTCAGCTCACGCGCGATGGCGGCGTACCGTTCAATGACCGTTTCGGCAAGCTCGGGCGCTGCACCTTTTTGCAAATAATGCTCCGCACAGCGGATTAACAGATCCGTCACCTTTGTATCGTCCGAGAAGCGTTTTCCCGGTGCCGATACGACGACGGCTTTCCGCGCGGGATCAGCCGTCACGATTTGAAACACTTTCTCAAGCTGGGCTCCTGACGCAAGAGAGCTGCCTCCGAATTTTACAACTTTCATGATTTACATCCCCTAATATTTAAATTTTCTCACAAATTTAATTTTTATTATCTCTCTTTCAAACATGTAAATCAAGGATTTTTTCTACGTGAGAAGAACATTTGTATTTTCGTGGAGGAATTTTGCCGCTGTTTGTCAGATTTGTTTCCCTCAAGCGTGTCATCATGTGCAAAAAATGATAAGCAGCCAAATGTAGGTTATAGAAAATCCTGCAAATTCTTGATAGACTGATTGTAAGACAATTTAGTGTACGGCCCGCGGATGACCGCTTTTGAAAGCAAAACTGTATTGACTGCGCTTGGAAAGATGATAAGATTATAATTGTCGTTGATAATGATAATCATTACGAGTGGGATATATGGGAGTTGTTTGGCAATCAGTCATACCGTTTGTGATGGGTGCAGGGAGGCAGCATGAAGCTACGTTACTTACTTTTGCTACTGGCGGTTTTGGCGTGTACTTCTATATTTATCGGTGTAGAAGATTTGTCGCCGCTGGATATTTTTCATTTAAATAAAGAACAGGCGGGTACATTGTTTGACAGCCGGCTGCCGCGTTTGGTGAGCATTATCATCGCCGGCATGAGCCTGAGCATCTGCGGATTAATCATGCAGCAGATCAGCCGGAATAAATTTGTATCGCCGACGACTGCGGGAACGATGGATTGGGCAAGGCTCGGAATCTTGATTTCATTAATGCTTTTTACGTCAGCGAGTCCGCTTGTGAAAATGTCTATCGCTTTCGTTTTCGCGTTGGCGGGAAATTTCCTTTTCATGAAAATCCTCGAGAGAATCAAGTTCAATGATGCGATTTTTATTCCTCTCGTCGGTTTAAT
The DNA here is from genome assembly GCF_040259625.1 of Bacillus sp. B1(2022). Taxonomy (NCBI): domain Bacteria; kingdom Bacillati; phylum Bacillota; class Bacilli; order Caryophanales; family Bacillaceae; genus Bacillus; species Bacillus sp. B1(2022). The sequence goes on along the minus strand of NZ_JANIFO010000006.1, from coordinate 11,586 downwards.
GCTTGGGAACATCGTCAGTTCAGTCGCCACGTTTATCGCATATAAATATGACCTGATCCAAAACCTGTCGTCTTGGCTGCAGGGAGATTTCTCACTGGTCGTCAAAGGCCGGTATGAGCTTTTATATCTGAGTATCCCGCTTTTGATCATCGCTTATGTGTATGCGGATAAATTTACGGTGGCGGGAATGGGAGAGAGCTTTTCCGTCAATCTCGGCCTGAAATACAAACGCGTCGTTAATATCGGTCTGATTATCGTGTCGCTCATCGCTTCACTGGTGATCCTGACCGTCGGGATGCTGCCGTTTCTCGGTTTGATCATTCCCAATATGGTGTCGATTTACAAAGGGGACAACCTGAGGAGCAGCCTGCCTCACACCGCTCTGCTGGGCGCTGTTTTTGTGCTGTTTTGCGACATTTTGGGAAGGGTGATCATCTTCCCGTACGAAATTTCCATCGGCCTGATGGTCGGTGTTATCGGCAGCGGCATCTTCCTGTATATGCTGTTAAGGAGAAAAGCATATGAGTCATAATAAAAAAATTACGCTGCTGGCGGCGCTCGCCATGATATGTATCGGATTCTTCCTGTTCTACGGACTGGGCAATTGGGAATACTCCCTGCCGAGACGATGCTTCAAAGTGCTTGCCATGATGCTCACCGGAGGAGCGATCGCGTTTTCAACGGTCATCTTCCAGACGATTACAAATAACCGCATACTGACACCGGGCATTTTAGGCCTCGATTCCCTGTATATGCTCATTCAGACCGTCATCGTGTTCCTGTTCGGTTCAATGAATATCGTCATGATGAACAAAAATCTTAATTTCGTCATCTCCGTCGGGCTGATGGTGCTCTTGTCACTCGTTTTGTATCAGCTCATGTTTAAAGGCGAGGGGCGGAACGTGTTTTTCCTTCTGCTTGTCGGCGTCGTGTTCGGGACGCTGTTCAACAGTCTGTCATCCTTTATGCAGATGCTGATTGATCCGAATGAGTTCCAGGTTGTTCAGGACAAAATGTTTGCCAGTTTTAACAATATCAATACCGATCTTTTAGGGTTTGCCGGTGCTGTCTTTCTTCTGACGGGCATTTATGTCTGGCGGTTCACGCGGTTTTTTGACGTGCTGTCGCTCGGCAGGGAGCACGCCGTCAACCTGGGGATTGATTACGATAAGCTTGTGAAACAGATGCTCATTGTCGTTGCCATTCTTGTGTCTGTCTCTACGGCTCTTGTCGGGCCGATTATGTTTTTAGGACTGCTTGTCGTCAATCTGGCGAGAGAGTTTTTAAAAACCTACAGGCACACGTATTTAATCGCGGGTTCTGTCCTGATCAGCATCGTCGCGCTCGTCGGGGGCCAGTTCGTCGTGGAGAAAGTGTTCACGTTTTCCACGACGCTGAGCGTCATCATTAATTTTGCCGGCGGGATTTATTTTATCTATCTGCTGTTAAAGGAGAATAAATCATGGTAGAGGTCAAAAATGTAAGCAAACAATACGGAGGGAAAACCGTCCTTGAGAAAACGTCTCTATCCATTCAAAAGGGCAGGCTCACCTCATTTATCGGTCCGAACGGCGCGGGAAAAAGCACGCTGCTGTCTATCATGAGCCGGCTGATTAAGACGGATTCCGGGGAAATCACGGTCGACGGGCAAGAGATCGGTGCCTGTAAAAGCAACGATCTGGCAAAAAAAATCAGCATCCTGAAGCAGACGAACCAAATCAATATCAGGCTGACGATTAAAGACCTGGTCAGCTTCGGCAGATTTCCGTATTCCCAGGGGAAACTGACGGATGAAGATTGGGTGCATATCAACCAGGCACTCAGTTATATGAAGCTGGATGACTTAAAGGATAAATATCTCGATCAGCTCAGCGGAGGCCAGTGCCAGAGGGCGTTTATCGCGATGATCATCGCTCAGGATACGGACTATATTTTTCTCGATGAGCCGCTGAACAATTTAGATATGAAGCATTCCGTTGAAATGATGAAGCTGTTGAAGCGGCTTGTGGAAGACTTCGGAAAAACGGTCGTCGTAGTGATTCACGATATCAACTTCGCATCCGTATATTCAGACCATATCGTCGCACTGAAAAACGGCCGGATCGTCAAAGAAGGGCCGGCGGAGGAGATCATTGAAACCTCCGTGCTTGAAGATATTTATGATATGACCATCCCGATTCAAGAGATTGACAGTCAGCGGATCGGTGTGTACTTTTCTTAAAAACCAGATGAGGTGAAAGTCATGAAAAAATTCGCGCTGCTATTCATTGCGCTCGTTACGATTTTTGTTGTTTCTGCATGCGGAAACGGGGACAAAACATCAGGCAAATCAAAAGAAACAATCACAATCAAAGATGACCTGAACAAAGAAGGCGTCAAAGTGCCGAAGAATCCGAAAAAAGTCGTCGTATTCAACTTCGGAATGCTGGACACGATGGATGAACTCGGTTTACAGGATCATGTGGCGGGACTTCCGAAACAAAACCTTCCAAAATACTTATCTTCATATAAAAGTGATAAATACGCCAATACAGGCGGTTTAAAAGAACCGGATTTTGAAAAAGTCGCGGATATTGATCCGGATTTAATCATTATCGCCCACAGACAATCTGATTCTTTTAAAGAGTTCTCAAAAATCGCTCCGACGATTTATCTTGATGATGACTATACAAACTACGTTGACAGATTCAAGCACAACACCGAAGTGATCGGCAAAATCTTTAACAAAGAAAATGAAGTGAAAGATAAGCTTGCGATAATTGACAAATCCATTGCGGATCTGAAGAAAAAGACAAGCAGCACGGATAAAAACGGGTTAGTGGTGATGGCGAACGACGGCAAAATCAGCGCGTTCGGATCTAAATCAAGATACGGCTTCATTCATGATGTGTTCGGCGTCAAACCGGCTGACAAAAACATCGAAGCCTCATTGCACGGACAAAGCATTTCCTATGAATATATCGCCAAAACAAACCCTGATTACATGTTTGTCGTTGACCGCGGAACAGCGATCGGCACAAAATCTTCAACAAAACAAGTGGTTGAAAATGATTATGTAAAATCGGTGAAAGCCGTGAAAAACAACCATGTTGTCTACCTTGATTCAGCTACATGGTATTTATCAGGAGGCGGCCTGGAATCCATGGCACAAATGGTGAAAGAAGTTAAAGACGGAATCGAGAAGTAAAAAAAGAACCCGGTCACATACGTGATCGGGTTCTTTTTGGTTTACCGCGTAACGGCCTGCTGCTGCTCGGGCTGACGCGTTTTTTTCTTCAATATAAAAGATAGGAGGAAGCCGGCCAGCGCGATGCAGGCGGCTACGACAAATGCCGCATTCATGCCGTGCAGGGCGGCGTTTGCCGGAGTTGTCGCATTTGCGTGCGCGGCCTGGCTGCTCATCACGGAAACTAGCAGCGCCGTACCGATAGAACCGCCGACTTGGCGGACGGTATTGTTCATGGCTGTGCCGTGCGGAATTAAGTGGCGCGGCAGGGCGTTGATACCCGCTGTCGTCACCGGCATCATAATCATGGCTGTTCCCAAAAGCCGCGCGGTATAAACGACGACAATCCAAATGAGAGACGTCGAGTCCGTCAGATTCATAAACGGCAGGGACGTGAGCAGGATGATGAAGAATCCGGTCATCGCAAGGCCCTTTCCGCCGATTTTGTCAAACACCCGGCCGATAAACGGAGACATCATCCCCATCACAATCGCGCCCGGCAAAAGCATTAATCCGGTATCAAACGCGGTTACGCCCCGGACTTTTTGCGTGTAAAGCGGGAGAATGGTTTCCGTTCCGATCAGCAGCGCGAAAACAAGCGTTCCGAGCAGGGTGGTCAGGCTGAAAATCCCGAAAGAAAACACGCGGAATTCCAGCATCGGTTTTTTGAGCTTCATCTGTCTTGCGATAAAGAAAATCAGCGCGACCGCTCCGACAAGCAGCGAAGTCAGCACTTCAGCACTGGTCCACCCTGATGAACCGGCGCTTGAGAAGCCGTAAAGCAGACCGCCGAATCCGAGGGTCGATAAGACCACGGATAAAATATCAATCTGTGTTTCTCGTAATGTCGTGACGTTTTTCATCAGAATAATCGCTAAAAGCAAATCGATGACTGCGATCGGGAAGATGATATAAAACAAAGACCGCCAAGAGAATGCTTCGACCGCCCATCCGGAAAGCGTCGGGCCGATCGCCGGCGCGAACGAAATAACTAAGCCGACCATACCCATGGCGCGGCCGCGCTTTTCCATCGGGAAAATCGTGAGAAATACCGTCTGCATGAGCGGCAGCATAATTCCGGCACCGGCCGCCTGGATAATCCGGGCCGTCAAGAGCACCGGAAAGTTCGGTGCGAATGCGCCGACAATGGTGCCCGCCGTGAAAATACTCATGGCGGAAATCAAGAGGGTGCGGCTTGTGAATTTCTCTATTAAAAACGCGGTAATCGGAATCAAAATCCCGTTCGTCAGCATAAACGATGTTGTCAGCCATTGCGCTTTGTTGGCGTCTATATTGAAGTCATTCATAATGTGCGGCAGCGCCGTGATAAGCAGTGTCTGGTTCAAAATGGCGACGAACGCTCCCGCCAAAAGAATCCCGACAATGACAGAGCGGTTGTATGGTGCAGTTTTAATACTCTTATTCAAGCTGATTCCTTCTTTCTTTATAGTTTGAGCAATGTTTTAACGGCTGCAAGCGGCTGGTGCAGCGGTCCGGCCTGCTCCAAATAACCGATGAGCGCTTTGATGAGAAAATCCCGCGGCTGTTTGTCCGCTGATTCTTTCTCCAGCATAGCCGCCGCGGAAGCGAGTCCTGCGGCGTCATATTTTTCCTCCGGAAGGGCTGAGACGGCTTCTTTCAGTTCCTTCAGGCTTTCAGCCAGCAATACGGTTTTGTCTTTCGGCTCAAATGAGGTAGCGGAGGCGATATAAAGGTCAATCATCTCCTGAGGCAAAGCGGTTTCGGTTGTCCTGTTTTCGACGATGAGATTGAGGTGGCGGATGATAAACTCCGTGAGCGGCTCCAGGGCGAGCGGTTCTTTTTCCAGCTTAATCAGCGTGATGCATTCTCTCAGGAGCCCCTGCAGGACGATCACCAGCTCCCATACATAAGGAATAATGTCTTCGCCGTACGTCTGAATCAGTGAATCGCGATGCCAGCAGATAAAGGTGGAGCGGGCCCTGTGAATATGCCGTTTTACCCGCTCATTAATGGAAGAGGGGCTTCCGTACATCAGCATATTAAAAAACTGCTGATTGCGCCTGAAGCCTTCAAGCTCAGCCATCAGTTTTTTGGCAAACCGTTCCTCAGGGGAGAGGCTTGTTTCTTCATTCAATAATGAAGCGGCGGCTACCATCTGTTTCTGGTTAAAGTCGAGCAGCTCCAACAGCAGGTCTTCCTTTGATTCAAACAGCTTATATAAAGACGCTTTGGAGACTTTGCACTCCTCTGCGATCGCCTGCATCGAAACCGACGAAAAGCTTTTCCCGGAAAAAAGCTTCCTTGCCGCCAGCAGAATATCCGTTTTCTTATCATTCATAAGCCCAGATTCCTTCTTTCGTCACAATAGAAAACCCATCGGTTCACAGAAAACCAATGAGTATATGATGAAAATATTAACAAAAATTTTTACACAGTGTCAACGCTTTTGTTTGAGAAACAGAAAAAACCTGCCGGAGTGTTCCGGCAGGCTGATCCGCTTATTTATCCGTCTTAAACCCTTGTTTTTCAAGCATTTCACGAATGTGAGGATAATAAAGCTGCTTATAGTAGGAGGTGATGCCTTGTGACCAGTTTCTCGTTTCCTGTCCGTCGGTGCGTTTTTTCATGTATTCGGACATCTGCTTGTCATAGGCCTCGATATGTGTTCTTAAATCTTCTTCTTGATACGTTTCATGATGCAGAACGGCTGCTTGCGGCAGACGAGGTTTTTTCGCGGAGCGGTCTGCCGGATGGCCGATGACGAGACCGGAAACCGGGAAAACGTATTTCGGGAGTTTCAGCAATTCAATGAGTTCGTCCGGCTTGCCGCGCACGGCGCCGATCGGCACAGTGCCGAGTCCCATTGATTCAGCCGCAGCCGTTGCCGTACCCAGCGCAATCCCGACATCTACGGCTCCGACTAAGACGGACTCTAAACCGTTCGTGATCTCAAGCGGTGTATCATTATACTCTTCAAGCGCAATTTTGGCGCGGTTAAAATCAGCGCAGAATAAAAGGAAAACCGGCGCTTGGTCAATCCACGGCTGGCCGCCAGCCAATTCGGATATTTTTTTCTTCCGCTCCTTATCTTTCACCGCAATAACGGTAAATTGCTGGCCGTTAATGGAAGTGGGCGCTGCCTGAGCGGCTTGGATGATAAGGTCCAGCTGTTCATCCGATACGGGTTCATCTGTGTAGCTGCGGATGGAACGGTGGTCTGTTAATAATTGAAGGACTTCGTTCATGTCATTCATCCTTTCGTTACTCTGACAGTTCTGTGCGGACGACGTCAAGCGGCGCACTCAGCACTTCTTTTGCTTTTGCCACGAATCCTTGGAAATGGTCAGTTGCGTTGTGGAATTTCATCGCTTCTTCATCTTTCCATTGTTCAAGCATGACGAATGTATTTTCCTCACCGACTTTTTCGAAAAGGTCGTATTGCACATTTCCTTCTTCTGCGCGTGAATGCTGAACAAGTGATTGCGCTTCTCCTAAAAATTCCTCGCGTTTATCCGCTTTTACTTTCATGTAAGCCTGTAAGACGATCATGGTTATTCCTCCTGATTGGGTTAATTTGTTATAGTTCGAATATTATCGAACTAACTGTAACATGTTTCGTTGCGAATGGTAAAGGAAAAACCCTCACCGCCTAAATTGTCACCCGCCGATGATCTGTGTTACATTTGACTCATGAACATTCCAAACCATCCTGAAACCGAACGCTTACAGCTGACAAAGGTTCTTCATGCTCTGAGTGATCCGCTCCGCTTAGAGCTGGTCAAACAATTGGCGGAAACAACAGAAAAAACGTGCGGAACCTGCGCTGATGTCCGGGTCGCTAAATCAACGCTGTCCCATCACTTCAAAGTGCTGCGGGAAGCGGGGATCGCCCAGGTGCGCATAGACGGGAAGCACCGCTATTATTCCCTGCGCAAAGATGATTTACAAGCGGCGTTTCCCGGCCTGCTGGAGGCGATTTTGCAGACAGAGCCGGACCGCTGGTAAATAAGTCCCCGAATTCCGGGGGTTTTTTTATGCGCCGAAAACCGCCCGGTAAAGCCTGTAGACGCCTTCTTGAATATCGCTCTCCTTCAGGCGGGCGAACCCCAGAATGAGCTGCGGTTTGTTTGAATCGCCTCCCGCTCTCAGACGGAACCGGCTCATCGCAAACAGATCGAGCTGTTCCGCATCCGCCCGTGCCAATATCTCTTTTTCTGAACGGGCGCAGTCAAACTCAGTGACAAAATGAAGCCCCGCATTGGCGCCCTTTACACTGATTCTTTCACCGAATGTTTCTTCCAAAGCCGAAATGAGGCGTTCCCGCATGTTCTTATAATGCTGCTTCATCTTTTTAATATGTTTCTGATATTCACCTGATTCGATAAATTCTTTCAGCGCGAGCTGGGCAAGCGTGCTGCACGTATGCAGGTCATACGTTCTCTCTTTGAAAGTCCGCAAAAGCCCGGGCGGCAGAACCATATAGCTGATGCGCAGACCTGGGAAAAGGGATTTTGAAAAGGTCCCCATGTAGATGACATTTTGAAACCGGTCAAGGCTTTGAAGCGCCGGTATCGTATCGGCGTCATATTTAAATTCACTGTCATAATCATCTTCAATGATGAAGCGGCCGTTCTGTTCGGCGGCCCAGTTTAAAAGCTGAATCCGCCGGGAAGCCGGCATGATCACGCCTGAGGGGAATTGATGGGAAGGCGTGGTGATCAATACAGAGGGCCGGCGTTTTTCGATTTCGTTCATGGACATGCCTTTTTCATCAAGGCTGATCGTCGCCGTCTTTTTCCCGAGGTTTTGCAGCAGCCGGTACATCCTCATATATCCCGGGTTCTCCATGGCGTAGAGCGCGTCTTTTGGCAGCAGTTCCGTCAGCAGCTGCACCAGCAATTGCGTGCCCGCTCCGAGCACGATTTGTTCCGGGCGGCATGTAACGCCCCTTGTCAGGGAAATAAGCCGCGAAATTGTTTCACGGACTTCATATAAACCTTGCGGATGGACGAGTTCTCCGAGTGTATGAAATGAACGGGCGGCTGCTTTCTGCTCACAGCGGAACCAGCTTTTCAGGGGGAAATGCGCCGTATCCACGCTCATATGAGAAAACGAAATCCAGCCGCTTTTATCCGTCTCCCGCTCTTTCAAATTATCAGGCAATGAGAGCGAAGGCGTTTCTTCATGATAAACCGTATCAATTTCCTCCACGAAAAAACCTTTTCTTTCGACTGCATATAAATAACCTTCCGAAAGCAGCTGCTGATAAGCTGAATTCACTGAATTTACGCTGACCTTCAGCGTCTCGGCAAGCTCCCGTTTAGACGGCACCTTTGTATGAGGCATCAGACTGCGCTTCAAAACGGCCGCTTTTATGTGCTGATAGATCTGCTGATAGATATAATCCGCCGTTTCCGAATGATCAATGGAAATCGTCAGCATCCAGACCATGCCCCTTTCTGATACCATGGATAAATTGATTTTGGTACTTTTCATCATACCAAAAAGAAGTCAGAATGATAAGAAAACAATGCAGGGGGATGGAATCTATGAGTCGAACAGCATCATCGGAAGTGACAACTGCCCAGTGGCAGCAAAAACGGGATCAATTCGTTTCCAAGGGGGTCGGCAACGGAAACCGCAGCATGGCGGTAAAAGGGGAAGGGGCGCTTTTGTACGATTTGGACGGCAGACGATTCATTGATTTTGCCGGAGCGATCGGAACGCTGAATGTCGGCCATTCCCATCCGAAAGTGGTGGAGGCCGTGAAGAAACAGGCGGAGGATCTGATTCACCCGGGATTTAACGTCATGATGTATCCGTCTTATATTGAGCTGGCCGAAAAACTTTGCGCCCTTGCGCCGGGAGATCATGCGAAAAAAGCGATTTTTCTCAATTCGGGGGCGGAAGCGGTGGAAAACGCCGTGAAAATCGCCAGAAAATACACGAAGCGCCAGGCTGTCGTGTCATTTACAAGAGGGTTCCACGGCCGCACGAACATGACGATGAGCATGACGAGCAAGGTGAAGCCTTATAAATTCGGTTTCGGCCCGTTTGCCTCAGAGGTGTATCAGGCGCCGTTTCCTTACTATTATCAAAAGCCGGCCGGCATGAGCGACGAGCAGTATGACGACTTTATCATCAGCGCTTTTGAGGATTTCTTTATCGCCGCAGTTGCACCGGAAACCGTCGCCTGTGTCGTCATGGAGCCGGTTCAGGGAGAAGGCGGCTTCATCATTCCGTCAAAACGTTTCGTCCAGCACGTCGCCGCTTTTTGTCAAAAACACGGCATCGTTTTTGTGGCGGATGAGATTCAGACCGGTTTTGCCAGAACGGGAACGTATTTTGCGATTGAACATTTCGGAGCCGTTCCTGATTTGATCACCGTTTCCAAATCACTTGCGGCCGGATTGCCGCTCAGCGGCGTCATCGGCCGGGCGGAAATGCTTGATGCCGCCGCGCCGGGGGAACTCGGGGGCACATATGCGGGAAGCCCGCTCGGCTGTGCGGCTGCGCTTGCGGTCTTGGATATTATTGAAGAAGAAGGGCTGAATCAGCGTTCCGAGGAGATCGGCCGGATCATCGAGCATCAAGCGCTCGAGTGGAAAAAAGAGCATGCCTGTATCGGAGAAGTGCGCAGACTCGGCGCGATGGCGGCCATCGAAATTGTCAAAGATCCGGACACGCGGGAACCGGACAAAGCAAAAGCCGCGGCGATCGCCAAAACGGCGAACGAGAACGGACTGCTGCTGCTGACGGCCGGCATTAACGGCAACATTATCAGATTCCTGACGCCGCTTGTCGTGACGGATGAGCAGCTCAAAGAAGGCCTTTCCATTATCGAAGCAGCTCTGTGAGTTCAATTATTGGAATGCCGGCGGATGTGTCTGCTATCATGAAAGTGTGAGATACATCAACTAGCATTCAATGGCTTTACTATAGCAGAGAAAGGAATGTTCAATATGCCAGAACAATTAACAGTGTACAACCCGGCAACGGGAGAGGCGATCGAAAGCATCCCCCAGCAGACGGCCGAAGATGTTGAAAAAGCGATTGAACGTTCACATCAAGCGTTTCAATCATGGTCCAAAACATCAGCGGGAGAACGTGCCTCACTTTTGCGAAAATGGTATGAGCTGATTGTTGAAAATAAAGAAGAACTTGCGGAATTAATTACGAAAGAAAACGGCAAACCGTACGAAGAAGCGGTCGGAGAAGTTTTATACGGCGCCGGCTATATTGAATGGTTCGCCGAAGAAGCAAAACGGATTTACGGCAGAACAGTACCTGCGCCGACAACGGGCAAACGGATTGTCGTCACCCGTCAGGCGGTCGGCCCGGTAGCCGCGATCACGCCGTGGAATTTCCCGAATGCGATGATTACAAGAAAAGCCGCGCCCGCTTTGGCGGCAGGCTGTACGTTCATCATCAAACCGGCGGAGGATACGCCGCTTTCCGCTTACGCCCTTGCGCGTCTCGCATATGAAGCGGGAATTCCGAAGGACGTGCTGCAAGTGGTGATCGGTGACGGAGCCGAAATCGGAAACGTCTTCACCAGCAGCCCGAAAATTCGCAAAATTACCTTTACCGGCTCAACGCCTGTCGGCAAAATCCTGATGAAAAACAGCGCCGACACCGTAAAACATATGTCAATGGAGCTTGGCGGACATGCGCCGCTGATCGTGGATGAAGACGCTGATCTTGATCTGGCGGTAGCTCAAACAATGGCCTCTAAATTCAGAAATGCCGGCCAAACCTGCGTCTGTGCGAACCGGCTGATCGTACACGAATCCGTAAAAGACGAGTTTGCGAAAAAACTGAGTGAAGAAGCTGCGAAACTCAAAGTCGGAAACGGTCTTGAAAAAGGCGTAAACGTCGGCCCTGTCATCAACAAAAAAGGCTTCGATAAAATCGTCGGCCAAATTAATGACGCCGTGGAAAAAGGCGCAAAAGTGCTGACGGGCGGAACGTATGACCAAAACGATGAAAAAGGCTGCTATTTCGTGACACCGACCGTGCTGTCAAATGTAGATACATCCATGAACATCATGCATGAAGAAACATTCGGCCCGGTTGCGCCGATCGTTACGTTCTCAGATATTGATGAAGCGATCAAGCTTGCGAACGATACGCCGTTCGGGCTTGCGGCTTATTTCTTCACAGAAAACTACCGCCGCGGCATCTATATTTCTGAACAGCTTGAATACGGCATCATCGGCTGGAATGACGGCGGTCCGTCCGCGGTTCAAGCGCCGTTCGGAGGAATGAAAGAAAGCGGCATCGGCCGTGAAGGCGGTACGGAAGGCATTGAGCCGTACCTGGAAACCAAGTACATGTCTATCGGACTTTAATCAGCCGAAAAGAAAGCCCCGCTTCTA
>NZ_JANIFO010000005.1:0-258102 GCF_040259625.1 Bacillus sp. B1(2022) | reverse complement strand
CGCTGACGGAGTAACTGATCCGGATGAATACTTAGAGATTGCGAAGAAAATCGGTTACGAAAACCTTGAACCTTCCCAGCAGCAATATGTCATTCAGCTTGAACAAGCAAAACAGATGGAAGAAGCCGGAGAAGTGACTTGGGATATTTTAAAAGGGGCTGGCGTCGGTCTTTATGATGTCGGGAAAGACACGGTAACCGGTTTATGGCAGCTGATCAGCAAACCTGATGAAGTTGTCGAAGGTATCATAGGGGCAGTTGCTCATCCAATTAACACGTATAATGCCATTTCAACAGCTATTGAGGAATCATATCAAAAGGATATGGTAAATGGAGATGCGTATTCCAGATCAAGATGGGTGACATATGCAATAGGTACAGTAGTTACCTCTGTAGTAGGCACAAAGGGAGCCGGTTCACTTACAAAAGCAGATGTAGCAGGAAAAGTCACCTCTAAAGTCAGTAAAGCAAGCCAGAAGCTGAAAGATGTCTCAATTGCTGATTTATTGCCATATAATCCTCGTTATGATGTTGTTCCGGCTGGAGGAGTTCCTTATAATGTAGTTAACAGTGAAAATTTAAAGAATCGTCTACTTCAATTAATAAAGTCAGCCAATCCTAGAACAAGGTTGCCCAGAAATCATGGGAGGTGGGAAGGGACTCCTGGTAACGGTAAATGGCACTCAGATAGACCAGACGTTAATGCAGTTACTAAAGGAGAACCAGTCACTTTTATAGATGGCAGACCGATTTTTACACCGTGGAGCAAAGGGACGATTAAGTTTAAACCAGGAGAACTGAAAGGTACTAAAAAGGATTTTCCAGCAGTTTATAAACGTATTCAAAAAATGAAAGGCTTTAAAACCCAAAAAGAAGCTGAAAAATGGCTGAAAGAAGTAGTTAGATTAACACCGCATCATTTAGACAATAACACCATCCAATTAATCCCTATGGATTTGCATGGTAATATACCACACGTGGGTTCGGCATCTGATTTAAGAGGAGGATTTTAAATGGGCTTACAGGCAATCAAGAAAAAAATGAGTGAATTTAATTTAGATATAAGACTTGATAAGAACATAAATTCTCATCAAGTCCTTAAAAAGTTTGAGGACGAAAATTCTTTCGATATAACAGATGATTATAAAGAGTTTCTCAATTTGTACGGGGAATGCTGGATAGAGGAAGATAATGTGCTTTTCCCTGTTTTAGAGGACAACCCACTAGCAGATAACGGTAATCTCCGGTTGGGATATTTCTACGGTCTTAATAACAATGATGCTAATATTATCAAATTAAAAGAGGATCTTTCAGAACAAATGCCGGACTGGATTATACCGATTGCTGATGGTGACGGAGGGGATCAAATTTGTCTTGGTGTGAAAGGAGAAGAAGCAGGGAAAGTTTATTTTTGGGATCATGAATTGACAAATGGAGTAAAAGACACATTTTTGGTCGCAAATTCTTTCTCTGACTTCATTCAAAGTCTGTTTATTGAAGAGGTATCAGATGAGGATGATGAAGACGATGGTATTTTATCTATTGAGCTAGATGATGATTTATTAAACAGTTAAGCAAAAGTATTGCAATTGTGATGAGGTAAGCAGGAGCAAGGATTCTCAATCAAAGTGAAAGTGGTTTAATCCATAAAGCAATAGTATTGCAAATACCATTTTTATGTGGTTATAATTAGTGTAGGTAATACAGTTATATGATTATTTGTGCATTTTGATTTGTGAAATGCATAAAATAAAAAGACCAGGGTGCTACCAACACCCCGGCTTTGTACAAAAAGCTGCCCATCAAAGGGCTTGCTCAGCGGTTATTCGTGATAGACCTCTTCAGGATTCCAGTCTCAAGGGAGGTCTATTTTTTATTTATATACGTCAACAGGGCGATTATAAACGACCCGAATGCAAGCATTAACATTAATGCCTGAAATGTTGACATAAGCATCACCCCCTTTCGTAGGGGATGAGCAAGACTCCCTTGAGTGAGCAAACTTAATGTACAGGAATCATTATACACTAATTCCAAATATATGTCTGTGATTGTAGGAAACAGATTACCAAGCTGAATCAGTCAATTGAAAATCAAAGTTTGATGATTAAGACAATATCATGTAACCTTTATTGTATAAGTGCTTCTAGGCTCTTATAATTTTAAATTGTTGAAATTAACTAAAGGAGAATCTGACGTTGGAATTTACTTTAGCTAAACAGGTTTTAAAGTTTTCATTAACAAGTGGCAAAAGGGCAGAAATAAATGTGCCTCCAGTGCTCAATAAACAAGACATTAAGATATTAAAAAGCCAATTAAGTGTTATGGAGATGCAAACAAAAATATCTAATGAAGATATGAAAAGAAAAAGGATTAGAAAAACGAAAATAAGCAGGATATAAAAAATAGCCCTTCATTTGCGTGATCCGAAAGGAAAACAATGCTTTAGGTTGGAGTTTTTAAGTGTGAAAATAAATTACTATGTCCCCCCTTACAAGCATACATTGTGATATGTAAGGGGGGGATTTTTCTTGCCTAGATACCGGAGCGCTCTTCGCAAGAGAGGGCCTTTGCCTTTTCGGTATGTGCTTCTGCTGTCGTTTACTTTTTTTATCATATCGACGGTCATCAGCCTTTGGATGATCAACTCCTCAATCAAACCAGTGCTGATGAACATAGGAGAAATGGAAACCAAACGGGTGGCGACAGAGGTCATTACGGAATCCATTGAAGAATACATGTCTCACAGCGACAATGTGAAAGATATGGTCGATATGAAAACGGATGAAAACGGAAAAGTCACAACGATGGATTTTAATACACAAATGGTCAACAGTATGAAGGCGAAAGTGACAAAGCAGCTCCAGGCTCATCTGAAGGAAGTGGAGTCGAACAATAAGCAGCATGAAACAGAAAAAGGCGCAAAAACGGCCGATGAAATTATGATTAACATCCCTTTAGGGCAGGTCACGGGAAACAGCATTCTCGGAAATCTCGGGCCGAAAATCCCCGTGCGCTTTAACCTGATCGGTGATGCGTTAACTGATGTGAAAACAAAAATAAAACCGTACGGCATCAACAATGCCCTGATTGATATCAGTATTTTTGTGGAAATTAAAGTGAAGGTCATTATTCCGTTTGCCAGTAAGACATCAGTCGTGACAAATAATATTCCGGTCTCCATTAAAGCGATTCAAGGAGAGGTGCCGCAGTTTTATAACGGAAGCGGCGGATCAGGTGTCACGCCTTCCATTCAGCTACCGAATGAAAAAAAGGAGAAATCCGGAGCCGATAAAGACAAATAAAGACACACAGCTGCCAGAAAAGAATGCGGCTGTGTGTTTACTTTTTCCTGCGGATTTCTTTTCGCTCTTGGAGATAATTCAATGCTTCGACTAGAGCAGCTCATAAAGGCTAGTGGATATTTAATGATTAGTCATTTCCAACAATTACATCGAACTATCGTTCTTATTTATATTGAATAAAGAACGTTTGTTCTGTTAATATTAGATCAATAAAGGAGTGATTCAAAATGCTTAGAGATCGAGGAACAATCAAATGGACTTCCATGATGCTTCCAGAACATTTAACACAACTAAAAAAGGACTTGTTAGATGTTTCGAAAATGGAGAAGCCATCTTTAGATGAACAACAAATTGAGGAGATTGACATCTTGGTTTCTGAAGCAATGGCATTGAATAAAGAACTGAAGTTTAAGCTCTTTAAAGAAGGGGTTGCTGAGGATTTAATCGGTACAGTCCAATATCTCAATTACGAACAACACAAATTACATGTAAAAGATCATCACGATAAAACCGTATACATCACCATGAATGACATCATAGGAGTTGCTTACAATGATTGATTACTCACAGTTTCCACGTAAAAATATACTTTGTGTAGATATGAAATCCTTTTATGCGTCGGTTTCAGCTGTAACAATGGGATTGAATCCAATGACATGTTATCTCGCTGTAGTCGGGAATACAGAAAGACAGGGAAGTGTTGTCTTAGCAGCATCTCCTGCACTTAAAAAAGATTATGGAATCAAGACTGGCTCCCGGTTATTTGAGATTCCAGATGATCCAAGAATTCACATAGTAAATCCGCAAATGAAACTTTTCATCAGAGTTTCAACTGAGATCACTAAATTGTTTTACAGGTTCGTTCCTGAAACATGTGTGCACACGTACTCAATTGATGAATCTTTTTTAGATGCAGGAAAAGAAAATCCAGAAGCCATGGCAGAGGCGATTCAGAGCAGTATGAAGAGAGAGTTCGGCTTAGTTTGTACTGTTGGTATTGGTGACAATATGCTACTGAGCAAGTTAGCTCTTGATTTAGAGAGCAAGAAAACAAAGAATGGGATAGCACGATGGAGGTACGAAGATGTTCCGAAAAAACTTTGGCGTGTTCATCCGTTATCTGAAATGTGGGGAATAGGAGGGAGGATGGAGAGGAATTTAAACAGGATGGGGATTTCAACTGTTGGTCAAGTAGCTAATTATCCATTAGAGCTGCTTGAAAAACGATTCGGCATTATGGGCAATCAGCTTTATTATCATGCTCATGGAATCGATCTTTCTGAAATTGGAGCTCCTTTGATGCAGGGACAGATTAGTTACGGGAAAAGTCAGATATTGCTTAGAGACTATACGAAGAAAGAGGATATCAAGGCGGTTCTCTTGGAGATTTGTGAAGAGGTTGCACGGAGAGCGCGAACGCATAATAAAGTAGGGCGTACGATCAGCTTAGGAATTGGTTACAGTAAAGATGAGTTCGGCGGTGGCTTTCACAGAGCTAAAACAATTGATCTTCCCACGAATATAACAATGGACATTTATCGATATTGCTTGATGCTTTTTGATAAATTCTATACAGGCAAAACGGTACGAAGTGTTTCAGTTACCTTATCCAATATTGAGGATGATGTAAATCAACAATTAAGTCTGTTTGAAAAAGATAATGAGAAGAGAAGAAAGCTTGGATTTGTTATGGACGGGATAAGAAACAAATACGGATCTAAAGCGATCTTACGAGCTGTTTCTTATACACCTGGAGGCACAGCTTTGCATAGAGCAGGTTTGACGGGTGGACATAAATCATGAGAACAGAGAGTCGTTCCCTCTGTTCTCCTTACAAAGTCATTAGTTTTTCACGTTTCGGCTCTTTCAGCAACCTTGAACGTATCATTTTGTTGTTGGAGATAGGAAGCACCCACTGTTCCGGCAACGCCGAATAATAGAACTGCACAAATAAATAGCTTAGTTTTCATATTGCTTCTCCCCTTTTGATTTGTCTTCTTGCTTCATTTGCCAAACGATAAAATTCAACTGCACCCCAAGCATCCTGTTTTCCAGTTAGAAAATCTGCTACAGAGACACCATAACTTTCCATGTCAGGGTATATACTTCTTTCTTTGAAGAACTCGAATGTTTTCCTAACTAAGTCTAAATCATAGTCCAAGAAAAGTCCTTTAACCATTTTTAACTTTTCAAGTACCATTTCATTGTTATGCCGTTCAGCCAACTGTTTGGCCTGTTCATAAAATCTTTTTGCGTTTTCAATGTCATTTTGCCTTCCCTTTAAGAAGGAGATAACAAATAATGTTTTAGCAGCGTAATCATGATTTTCCGGCTCAATGATTTGAAGTGACTTATTAAAGTGAAAAAATGCTTTATCAAGTTCTTCCATTTGATTATAACATAATCCAATATTAAACAGTGCTGAACGCATCAAATGCCCACGATTCTTTTCACTTTTGTTTAGCTCTACTGCTTCCTGATACGCTTTGTATGCTTGCTTTAAAGCTTCATCAAACTTCATACTGTCCAATAAATTACCAAATATGACGAACTGACAGCGTACCTTTTGTACCCCGTATGTAGGGTTACCGTCAATAACAGGTTGCTTTTTAAATATATCGTAAGCCCTCATGGCATAATTCATTGAAAAATAAGTCTGTTTCATGTGGTAATACACTTCTGACAATTTAAAATAAAATTCAGCTTTTTCAACTTCAATATCTTCGCTCTCAATTGAATCCAAATACCTCTCAGCTTGTCTATAGTGATTAAGGGAGAAAGCCAACTCCTTTTGTCTAAAATAGAACATGCCCATGAAAAAATAATAGTAATATTCGAGCATTCCTGTTAAGTTTTCATGACCTTCATATGCTTTTAACTCACCATAATTTTTCTCAATGTCTTTTATAGCGTTAGGGTACATATATGCCAACATTAGCTTATGTCTAAACTCAAGTAGGGAGTAGTATAGTAAAACATCTTGGTTTTCTTCCATAACTTTTATTTCCTGCATAACTTCTTTACGCATATCTTCTGCTCTACCGACCCAATTCTTTTTAATAGCCACATACCAATGATTCATCTTTGTTGCTACTAAATCATAAGGAATGACCTTTTCACTCTTCAAGTCCTAAACCCCTTTCATATCCATTTTATTATATAGTTGCATTAGAGGAAAGAAATGTAAAGGGGATTTGAGTGAAAATTAAAAACAAACCAATAATTTGATTGTGAACGAAACGAAAAAAATACCCTCCTCGTTAGAGAAGGGTACGTGATCAGTTTGCTGTTGCTTTCAGTGAGGCAAGCCACTCATCTAATGTTCCTGAGAAACCTTGTTGAACGGCTAATTCATATGCTGATTTTCCATCTTTACCGGCAGCGCCAGTAGCACCTTTAACCCCGGTTGCACCTGTAGCTCCAGTGTCGCCTTTTTCACCTTTTAATGATGCTAACCATTCCTCTACAGTTCCTGAAAAACCATTGTCTACTGCAATATCATAAGCAGACTTCCCAGTGACAATTGAGACATTAACCATTGGATTGAAGAAACTCATTTATGCGCCCCCAAAAAGTTATATGTTATTCCTGACTCAGAAATCTTGAAGCTTGTGATAGGTGAATCATGAGCGTCCATTTGAAAGCCTTGCCCAGCTCTTAAATAGATAGGAATTCCACCGTTGATTGATACATGACATTCCTGATCATTCGAAAAGCTGAACTTATAGAAGGAATATTTAATCGTCCAGGTTGCAGGTGGGGAAGGGATTACTTCATGGTTAGACGTTGACTTCTCAAGCATTGGACTCCCGATATATCCAGATCCTATTTGCATGATCAACAATCATTCCTTTCTTAATTAAAAACGAAAAAAGGGGAGATAAACTCCCCGAGTTATTTTGGTTCTTTGTATTCCATTGCTTGATCACTATCTGAGATACCTGTAGTGGTTGGATCCACTACAACCCCCATTGCAGTTAAAAACGTAAGTAAAGCATTAAATTTCTCAGTGAGATCATCGCTAAACACAGAAATGTCGTATCCAAATGCAGATGCAATTGCTTGTGCAAACAAAAGAGTTGCAGAGAAGATTGCAACCAGGAATGTTTTCTTTTTTAGTCTTACTTTCCAGTTAATTTTAGTCATTAAATCGTCTCCTTATATATTAGCTAATTTGGTGATATCAACACCAGCGATCTCTGCACCAAGCAGTAAGAGAATAATTAGAACTAAAATCTTTAATGTCTTGCCGAATGTTCCTTCTAATAAGTTTTGAAGCCACTTTGTTTGCGACTGATTAACTTGCTGAAATTCATTTCTTAGTCCAGCTATCTCAGTGGTGAACAAATTTTTTGTTTCAACAAGGTTTTTTTCCTGATTCTCAACAACAGTGGTAAGCCTAATGAGCGATTCACTTGTTGTTTTTTGTGTTTCTAACATGATTTTTCTATCTTCTGCTTGTTCTTTAAGACGTTCTTTTATATGAGCGACTTCGGTCTTTAAAACTTCATAATTTTCTTTTTCAGCCACAATGCAATCATCCTCCATAAAAAATAGGAGGTGATGTGACATTACCTCCTAAATAATCATTAATACACTTTGAGCTACAAATATCCTTAAAGATTTTTAAATATATTTAGATTTTTGACCCGAATTGTCCTGAGATGTAGCCGCGTTTACCTTTATAGATCACTTCCCAGTAACCTTTAGCATTGTTTGAACCTTTCACTGAGCCAGAAATGCTGAGTGTGTCACCTAGCTTTACAGTGCCGAGGTTCTTTGCTTTGTTTTTATCGGGTCTGTCCATAACGATTGCAGCGCTTTGTACACCGACAATTTTAATTTTGCCTACAGATTTGATACCACTGCTTTTAGGCTTAGAAGTGGATTTAGGCTTTGGGGTTGATTGTCCAAGTTCAGCATCACTTTTAATGTACTTCACATTTACGTAACCGCTGTATGTAGCAGCTTTAGAGTTTGTATATTTGATATATCCCCAACCATTTTGAGTTGATCCTTTTTGGTATTGGACAGTGGAGCCTTTAGGGAGGGTAAGTACGACAGAGGAGTTTGCATTGCGTTGAGTTCTCACATTGAGACTGTCAGCGATAACTGTGTTTTTAACATAAGAACCATTTGTTTTAACAATTTTTGTTGGCTTTGAAGATGAGGAGGAAGTATTTCCATCCAGTGCTTTTAATTCAGCAGCAATAGCAGCTTTAACAGCATTCCAACGTCCTTCATCTAGAACCCGATGCGGACAGTACTTACCAGACCAGTCTTGATGCTTTTTAACTCGATCCACGCCCCAATCACGTTCTTTAAGGAGTTGTGCAATAAACTTAATTGCCAACGCTTCAGCTTTTCTATAGCGTTCTCCGCCCGATTTAGAGTAGCAAACTTCTACACCAATAGAAGTCCGGTTTCCTGAATTCACACCTGAACCATCACCTGTATGCCATGCATTTCGATTTGTAGGAATCCCTTGAACAACCTCTTCATCATCGACTGCGAAGTGGTAAGAAACTTCATTGTTGTTGCCAATCATGTAACGAATTTCCGCGTCTGCAGATGCATCATTTGCTGTGTTATGAAATGTAATATAAGAGGCTGATAACGTATACGGACACTTAATAGAGTATTTGCTGGTTGAGACAAGATTTTCTCTTACTTGAATAGCCATATTGAACATCTCTCCTAAATTAAATTTGAGCACAAAAAAGAGAGAAGGGGACAAATCCCAATCTCTCTTTATCTCACGTATGCTCTTGTTATCTCTGTTTTTGAATGCTGTAAATTGAATAAAATTTATATTTTAACTAGAACATAACCACCTCCTTTAAAGAGGACACTAAATTAAACTGTGGGTGTTATTAAGCAAACAGCGACACCATATCCTCTTTCCTTTGTATAAGGTGTTGTTATTTTCATTACCGGATAACCTGAAGCATCAGAGGATTTTGATCCTTTTCCGGCTTTAGGTACAATTCTGTCGTCGTTTTGAACTGTTTCATCAATGCGAACGAATATCTGTCCAAACATACCGACTATATTCCATTCAGGACGCTCAGATCGTGGAACATATTCTTCATTGGCGTTGAAGTTGGGGTTTTCTTTTGGTAACCGTCTTATTTCTGTTCTTTGCATACCTTCTGAATCCACAAATGTTACATCCGTATCTTCATAAATAAGACCGCCGAACTCATTTTTGAGGTATCTTCCTTGCCAATTAAACAAAGACTCTCCGAGCACAATACCAGCTGTTTCAGATATAACCCCTAATACCTTGTCACCGAGATTCGCTTTCTTAATTTTGTCCCCATCAAGTGTGACCATATATCCGGTAGGAATTGCTCTTCCATCTGCAGATTCGAAATACTCCGCATAATCAGCAAATGTTGAAGCACCTTTAACCTGACCGGCTAAGGCAACATTTCCTCTCATCGCATCATGTTCTATTTTAATGTTCGAGGTGGAAGGGGTATCTGATGTTCCATATCCCCATATAGTGGTATAACCTTTTCTGTTTACTACAGATTGTGACCCAATAACAACCCTAGAAGATCCTGATCCTTCAATGGAGGAATTATTTGATGCAACAACCAATGAACGACTTCCTTCTGCAGTTGTTTTAGATCCTCCAGAGGACGCAATAACTGCATTACGTGGCCCTTCTGCTTTAGAACCGCCAGTTGTTGCAATAACGGCAGAAGCGTCACCAGTTGCTTGTCCGCCACCTGAAGATGCCATTACGACGCTAGTATTTGTTTTAGCGTAGCCGGAAGTCGTGGCAATCCGTGTACCACCTTTGAAATTATTCGGGATAAATGCGTAGGTTTTCCCGGCAATTTTACTGGGAGTAGCGTATTGTTCGCACATCGCAGCACTAATATTGACCTGGGAGTTAGTACAGTAAACACCTATCGAACCTGCTTTGTTTGTTCCCGTCATGTTAACATTATTAATATTGACTGAGTCAACTCTACTTCCCACAGCAATACCCACTAAAGCAGACTGGTTAATAGTTACATTCGAGATGTTTACATTGTCTGATTTTTGAGCTCCACCGATTACATAGATATCGTTACTTGCTGTTGTAAACCCTGAAACAGTGATGTTGCTTAGATTAATATTTTTGCTCTTATATTGAGTAGAGATTACTGTAGTATTCTTATAATCGTATGTCGGGTCGCCAATTGCATTGAAGTTTGATACGTTGACATTTCTATAAGCGGAAATGACAAGTGCGCGAGGATTTAAACCTTGATAAAGGTCACTGAAAATAGGATGTTGTGCAGTGCAGTTAACGACATTAATGTCAAATGCACTTGTGGAGATTTTTTCGGAGGCTAGGTGGAAGCCAATATGTCTAAAGTCGAAAGCGCGGATATCATTTTCGGAATAGCAGTTAATTAGGTTTACGTTTCTTGCTGCTGGTGCTCTGTTGTGAGCCTTAACTTCAAAACCTCTACAGTTTTTTCGGCTGTAACAGTTCACAAGCCATACGTTTTTAGAACCATCATCAATTTCAAAACCGTTTGAATTTGAAGCTCCTTTGCTGTGTGCAGACCCATTAGCGTCATAGGCGTAACAGTCAGTGAAGAAGATATAATCAGAATAGTGAGTTGTGAAGCCATCGTCCCCATAATTAGTTGCAGTACAATTTTCAATCCACACATATTTGCTACCGTTGGGTTGGTAATGTTCAGCTCCATCAGTGGAAGAATTCCAAACAGGGGAGCTTACATCAAAACCATGCACACCTGGATTACGAGCATTGACGTTATTGACCCGAACAAATTTAGAGTTAACAATGCCCACACAGTTCGCATTTGTTCCGTTTGTAATGGTGTTATCATTTTTATCTAAATTCCAGTCGAGGTCTAAGTATTCAATTAAGATAAATTCGTTTCCATTTGTGTAGTCACTATTGGTTAATACACAAGATGTTCCAGCAGCAGTTGGGTGAAGTTTGATAACAGACCC
The DNA here is from genome assembly GCF_040259625.1 of Bacillus sp. B1(2022). Classification (NCBI taxonomy): domain Bacteria; kingdom Bacillati; phylum Bacillota; class Bacilli; order Caryophanales; family Bacillaceae; genus Bacillus; species Bacillus sp. B1(2022). Next base: position 246,812 of record NZ_JANIFO010000005.1, on the reverse strand, counting down.
TGATCCAACACCATAAAGTCTGACATAAGAGGGGATGTGCAACCCTTGAACCATGTAAATCCCTGCCGGAACAAAAACCTCTCGTTTTCCACTTGCAAAGGCAGTTTTGAAAGCTTCAGTGTCATCAGTAACACCATCACCTTTAGCTCCAAAATCCTGAACATTGACACTTCGTCTGATAAATTCATTTAGGACTTTATCAACAATTGTTGCACCGGATGCAGGGATTTTTGAAATGTCTCCAATAGTGTTTGTGATATCTGTTAAGCCAGAATCGACTGTACTTATTACGTTTTTAATATCCTTAGAAGCTTTATCAAAAGCCTCTTGAATATCGTCTGCAGTATATCTAATATTATTTGATTTTAACCCTATAGCATCAATGGGTATCCATTGCTCTGTTTCTTCGTCCATATAACCCATTGTGTTTACGGGAATTAAATTGTCGTTCAATATATACTCCTCCTTATCCTTTTCTAATCCAAACCATACTTCCGTCAGGGGGTTCTACAGAAGGTTTTATCCTCATCTTTTTGGGAGCATTGTTCGTTCTCAACCATACTGACCTGATGTTGTAAGGCTCTACATAGCTAGAAACAATGTTGAAACCATCATACTTATCTGAGACGCTAATATTTATCCAGTCAAAACCATCCCATCGATATTCAATGCCTGTTTCTTTTACAGTGACAGTCCAACCAATTTGAGGGGAAGGATAAGTGCTTAATAAATCCTGATAGGTGTACACAAACGGCAAGTAAATCTTCCTAGTGTTCTCAACTACATACTCATAATCTGATGTTGCTTGTCTGCACCAATTTGTTATTTCAACACATCGCTTGGTGACACGTTCACATTCAGAAATACGTTCGTTGATACGAATAATGGCATCTTCAGCATCATCAATTAAGCCTTGAAGTGTTTCAATGACCATATTTCCTTGCCGTTTAATCCAAATCCTTGAGGCAGGGAAGAAGGATGCGCCTTCTCCTTGATATGTAAAAGTAAGTGATTTACCTTCATTTGAATCATTGAAAAAGACAACCCCCATAAGGTAATCAACCTTAAAGTAGTTGTCTTCTAATTCACCATCTTCAATTTCTCGCCATTCTTTACTGTCGCCACTAACCTCGACCCTGTACTCACGGTTAGGTACTTCTGTAAGTAAGACTCGACCATTGTAAACAGTTAAAGTTTCACTGTAGCTTAAATAAGGGTCATCGATTGAGCCCTTCCTTTTTTGAGAAAGGGTGGGGTCGTTATAGAGCTGAGGAAAATCCAAACTAAATTCACCGTCCTTTCTTATTGTGTAATTGATTTGAGCAATTCTTCTAAGTGTGCGACTCTCTCTTCTAAGCTCTGCAGTCTGCCCTTTGTACCACCTAATGTTTGTCCTCTAATAATGGATTCAGTTTTCCTGCCAATTACGTTGTACACAGACTTCTCATCTGAAATTGCGTATATAGAATACCCTTGCCACCAATCTTGAGCTTGAAAAACTCTAACCCATGCTTCAAACCAATTCGCCTGAATTGATTCATTGTATTCCCCTAGGTCACCGAATGCGTTATGGGGCTGTTCAGGAGAGTTACTGTAAGGTGGGATGCCAAGCTCACCAAAGAAGATCGGCTTATTCCATTTATCATAAAATGCTTTGATTTCCTTGAATATATTCTGTCCTCGTCCGTATAACGGTACGCTATAAATAGCATCAATTAACTGATCTACAGATGGATTACGGTTATCAGTCAATTCAAAATAAGCTGCTATTGCAATAATATCGACTAGTCCAAATATAGGATTGTTCAGCTTTTTGTTATACGCGGCAATCGTTTCGGGAGCCCAATTAGCGGTCACCCAATAATTTGTCCGGTAGAGTATCTTGCCTGGGAATAGACTCCTAAGGCCCGTAATAATTGATTTCCACTTTTCTGTTGAATCTTCCATGTGAACTAAGTTTGAAGCAATGTATAAACCGTCTAATTTAAATTGCTCGCATTTTTTAGCGAAGTCTTGAAGGATGTTATTCCATGCTGCGAACCATTGGTCTAGATTAGAAGGAATCCAATCTGTTTCAGCTATCGTTCCATTTGCGATGAAGGGATACGGTTCCAAAATAATGTTGTATCCATCATTTTTGAGTTTAGGGATCATATCCCACGCTTCGTTATAAGTGTAGTCCACAACAGTTGGATTTGAGTCTGAAGCATCCACAGCATTAATAAGGATAGGAATAGTGATTGTATTTAAATTTAAAACAGTTGAGTCATAACTAACATCGGCATAATATTTACGGCCGAAAGCTGAAACATTTCCGCCTTTCCATTTTAGGGGATTGACCAAAAGGTTATTGAGTTCAATGTTTTGAACACGACTATCATAGTCGGAGAGCTTAGTGTCAACTTGTGCTGCTGTGGTTTCAACTAATTCGGCAGTTTTTTGATCACTGGAAACCCATTTTTCGCCGTCGTAAGATGAAACAACACCGGTAACCGTATTAGTCCATAAATCGTTTGCTTCAGGTTCTTCAGGTTCAGTTGAGGAGACAGTGTATTTCGAACCATTAAGCTTGCCCTTGACTTCTACAGTAGGAGAAGGGAGGTAGGGGTTTTCGTTTGGATGAAGGGATTTTACGATGTCAGATCCGATAAACTGGGTTATTTCAATATCTGCATCAACTCGTCGATAGGCTTGAATACCAATTGTGTAGTACATATTGGAGGGGAGTCCTGTAAATGTAGTAGCTCGTTTGTCATACTTTACATTCTTCAGGTCTTCACTTGCCATTTTTGAGCCGAAAACGTACTCTTCATTTTTGCTGCTTCCATGCAGATATATTTCAAAACCATCAATATTGTATTGATCTTCGTCTGATTCAACATAGTCCCATTGGAAAGTTACATCAACAGAACCATCATCATTGGTCGTATGAGAAATAGCAGTGCCGTCCTTTGCAATAATAGGGGAGGCGGGTTTAACAGCAATCCTGTCATTACGTCGGTTGAAGTTTTCAGTAACCTCATCGTACTTGATTTTCCTTTTGTTTGTCTCAGTGCTGATTTTATTTGTTCGATAAACTGTTTTGAGCATGTTCTCAAAATCCGATGAAGCTCGTTTACCGTTTGAAACTGTAACGCTTAAGTTGGACTGTTCAAAATCAATCGAAATAGCTGTTATTGTTGCTTTTACATCGGTATAGAAGCTTTTCTGTTGTACCCTTACGATGTCGCCAAGAGAAAACCTGTCCCAGTTATGTTTTTCACTAATGCAATTGAAAAAGTTCACTAAACCTAATGTAAGATTTACAGCTGGTGCATTTCGGTTTTCAAGTTCTTCGTTTGCAGCATCATATAGTTCATTCTCATCAAAGATACTGTCATTAGACCATTCTGCTGTAATAATGTATTTTGAAAGTTCCTTCTGGAGATCAGTGCTGAAGTTCTTTTCAAAAGACAGTTTATCTTTAAGGGCGGTAATCTGTGTTGAAATTTGTGCAATAGAAGCTTGTATTGCTTTAATTTCTTCTTTTTTTGATTCAACTTCTTTTGATTTAGCATCTCTTTGCTTTATTAAATCAGTAGTATCATCGCCGGCTTTACTTGCAACTGTAATCCTGTCCAATATCTTTTGGAAATCAAGCTGCAACGTATATAGGTCATTATTCGATGATGTTTCTTTTTCCTCGGCTTTCTTTTTCTCATCTAAAAGCTTGTAGAAAGAGCTGCCTTCTTTATTAACCAGGTCATTGTAATCTAAAATTGCATGACAAAGAGCATCAGACATGTAATTGCTTCTTTGAATTACATTTCGCTCCTGATCACGCTGGAAAGGGTAGAGGAAGTACGAAAAATCGTCTATGTATGATTGTCCGGTTGGATTTACGGAGTTGATGCTTAATCCATCTTTGCCTGTAGCATAAATCCTTGTAACGACATCATCCATATCCTCAATGTCATCCAGAGAAATCATATATTGGGCAGGGCTTATATTGAGACCCTTGTATTTAGACACATCAGATTCTTTGTAAAAATCAACAGTACAGTCAATTGTATTAAAAACAGGAACTGCTTCGAATTTCTCACAAATCGAATACATAAAATCAAGCTTGTTTGAAGAAGAAATATCAAACTGTCTGTATTTTAAATTGAAGAGGGGATCAATAAAACCGATAGACCATTCAGTATTTTTTAGGCAGTCGGTAGCGACCTCTTTAAGGTTTTTCGAAGTTTCTTCATACTTAATGACACCTTGCTTAGAAAGTACATATTGAAGTGATTTGCATTCAACCTGGATAGTGTCCATATCATTGCTGTATGATTTGGTTTTCTTGACTACTGTAAACCAGATTGTAAGTCCATAAAATTCTGATTTTATTAAGTACCAAGGTCTCAATAGATCAACAATATGATTCCGTTTATTTACACCATCGTAAGTAGCAGTTAAAGGGATTGAGAATGTTAATTCGTGTACATTGCTGCCGTGATTGAGCGTTATCATAGGGTTGATTACTTCATCAATATTTGCGATCTTTGTTTTATTTGGTTTGGCTAGGGAAAGACGAATATCTTTAATTTCCGTATCTTTACGAATTGTAATCAAATGTCTAACCCCCTCCTATAAATACTTGTATCTAAATGAAAATCTTAATTTGCATTTCCCTGTAACCTTTAATCTGTTCCTTCCAAAGCCCAATCTCAAGTACTGGTCATTAAAATCATCGTAGCGTTCATTCTCATAAAAATTGGACTCGATAATTTCTTTTTCACCGTTTATTTTTAAGAGTTCTTTATCTTTCAAGTTGCTGAATACGAATGGTTCCGAGAAATCACTGAGATTTTCGATTTTTATGTCACCATCACCAATTTTCAATATTTCTAAAGAGGGGAAGATGTTTACATCGCCTTTATTATGCAACTCAACAATTTCAGTACCAGAGGATATATCAAATGCATGAGTGATTGCATTTCGACTGTAAGCGTAAGGGGAGTTGCATTTCATAGTTAACCGGACATATCCATTACGAGCGGCATTATGAACCAAATCAGATGTGTCTACAGGCATTGCATAATAAACGATATCAATGTTTTGGCTAAACGCAAAAGGCTTGTAATCATCTACACTTAGCCAACGTTTAATTGCTCGTACATTCTTTTCATCAAAGTGATCACCGAGATAAAAATTCAATGGGAATTGCTTAGGTTCCTGTTTAACGCCTTCAGTGTAGGGCTCAGGCCGACCCTTTACATAAGTTTCATTAACTGTTCTTGAGCCTAAAAACGCTTCTTCAACCAAGCCTGAATCAGTGTTAACATTTGTGACGCCATAGTCACTTGATTTTTCGTCATTAAATAAAAAATAGAGGCTTTCTCTAATCAATTTTTATCACCTCAAAATAAGAAGAGCCAGCATATACACTGGCTCATGAGTTGTTGAAATTTATGCCCTTGTTTTTAAGACCATTTGCAAATTTATTGAATACAAAATCAGCTGTTTTCTGAGGATTTCCTGATTCGTTAATGGTGAATTCAACTTTAAAATCATTGTTGTTTACAGTGCCGTTTACTGACTTAGCTGCATCTGGTGGGGAAGAGAGGTTTTGAATACTCGGTACCAAACTATTAGAAAGACTCGATTGATTAATATTCGGAATTATTGATGGGATAGTGGTGATTCCTTTGTTAATCAAGGCTGCTAATTTCCCACCTTGACCCCATTTAGGTGCCTCTTCACTTGGAGTATTGTTCTCACGTACAGCTTTTACTGTATCCAAGATATTTGCAGTGTCGGTTTTATTAAGGATGAGCTCTTTATCGTGTAGGAAGGCGAGCTTACCTGCGCCGAGTCCTGTTCCTGTGTATCCACCCGATGCAAAAGAAGATACCTTTTTTCCAGTTTTATTACCCTTGGTCACAGTATTAAGGGCGTCAGAAGCTTCTTTAAGCTTGTCAATCAGGTTATTAGAAATACTCTTACCGATGGACTCCATATTGCTGTTAATGAACTTAGAGAATTCATTCAGTTGCTTAGCAATATCAGTAATCTTCCCATCCATTAGCTTTTTCTCAAGTTCCTTAAATCCACGTTCATCATTAACGAGATCATCATATTTCTTGTTAATTGAATCTTCATCTTTTTGAAGCTGATCTTGTAACGATTCTTTTCGCTTACTGTTTTCACGATCTTTAAGAAACTCATCTAATGCTTCTTGTTGTTCTTGAAGTTGCTTTTCTAAGTCTTTAACCTGTGATTTTGCTTCATCTGAGTCATCAAGGGATAGTTTGTTTAGCTTATCTTTGGTTTCCTGAATAGCCTGATTCTTTTCTTTGAGCTCTTTTTGGTATTTAGCCTCATCATCAGTTTTATCGATCTCATCAATCAAGTCTTGTGTTGCTTTTTGGTGCGCTTTTAATTCAATATCACGCATCTTTTCGTACATCTCTTTGTATATAGAGACAACTTCATCAGCAAGAGATTTGTACACATCTTTAATTGATTTCTTTGTGTTGTATAGCTCTAGATTGTAATCCTTCTGCTTGTCTTTCCAGTTCTCTATCTCTTCAGTAATTTGTTTCTGAATATCAGGGAACCCTTTAGCAGCTTTCTTTTGAGCTTCCAACTGTTTGATATACTTCTTCGCTTCAGTCTGTTGCTGTTGAATAAGCTTAATCTGTTGGCTATAATATTTAACCTTGTCTTTATCTTCCTCGGTCATGGATATTTTGTTGCTAACATCTTTAAGCTTAGATTCAGTTTTCTTGGTTGATTTCTCAATACCGTTAAGCGTTTCATCAACTTTAGATTGGATGAGCTGTCCCTGAAGTTCTCTTACTTCTTCTTGGAAATTGATGAGATCAATCTTAGCTTGTTTTAATTCTTCAGCAAGTTGCGCTCTTTGGGCAGAGTTCAGAGTTTTGTTTGTTTTGATTTCTTTTTCAATAAAAGAAACCTTCTGACTCTGAATTTTTTGCTGTTCAGTTAAAGCTTTTTTCTGATCGTTTGTATACTTGCGGAATTCTTTGCTGTCGCTTAGGTAATGACTAGCGAGCGCTTTGTCTTTAGCGATTCTTACATCAAAATCACCAATACGCTTGTCATATTCATCAAGTTTCGATTGAACGATCTCATATCTGAGCTCTTGTATCTGATCGTTTACTGAGTCAATATCACCTTGGAGGGAGAGGAGGTCGGATTTAGCTTGTGCTATTGCTTGTTGTCGTTCTGCTTCAGCTTGGGATGCATCTGAAATAGATGTACCGACACCTTTTAAATACTTCTCAGGGTCAACCGTCTTTCCGTTTTCCTCAATTTGAAGATGAAGGTGATTTCCTGTTGAATTGCCCGTACTGCCAACTTTACCAATGGTCTGGCCAGCTTTAACAGTTTGACCGGCTTTAACAGAAGGGGTATCAAGCATATGCATATACTTAGCAACTTTTCCGTCATCCTGCTGAATAACAACCCAGTTACCAGCAGTTTTACTATAACCAGCAATTTGAACTTTTCCACTTTGAACCGATTTAATTGCAGTTCCAGCTTTCGCTGCGAAGTCGATACCTTTATGTGGAGTTGATCGGTAAGCGCCATCTTGTGCACCATACTTAGAACTTATTCTAAAAGCGCTGTTCTTCGTGTAGTAGCTTGCAATGGAGGAATTAGCAGAAGTCATTGACTTGGTGTAGTTTGACATGATCTTCTGAACATAATTCTGCGTTTCTTTGAAAGGAGGGATGCCACCGTATTTAATTACATTTCCAGGCCCTGCGTTATAAGCAGCAAGTGCTTTCTCAACATTGCCACCAAATTTGCTTAGCTGTTGGGCTAAATATTTCGTACCACCCATAATGCTCTGATAAGGATCATAAACATTGTTTACGCCTAAGCTTTTAGCAGTGGATGGCATCAACTGCATCAAACCAGCAGCTCCAGCTCCAGAACGAGCTCTTGCATTGAATCCTGATTCTTGTTGGATTACAGCTGCAATTAGAGCTGGATCAACACCGTATTTGCTTGCGGCAGAATTAATGTAGCTGGAGTATTTACCGGAGTAAGACCCGCCACCGGAAGAATAAGAACTACCAGAAGATGAACCAGAGGAGAGGGAAGAGGTAACTATACCGTATTGTGCAATGTTCCCTGACTTAATTTGATCCTTGAGGAGTTTGGCTTGCTCCTGCATAAGCTTTTTCTTTTGTTGAAGAGCTTTAATTTCTTTCTGTAGGGCATTTCGATAACTTTGAGAATACTTTGGATAGTCGTTTACTTGCTTATTGTACTTTTCGACTTCAGCATTAACTTTCTCCAGAGCTTCCTTGTATTTATCAGCCACATACATAGATGTTTTAATTTCCTCAGAGGCTTTATCACTAGAAGAAGAAAGGTCGTCAAGAGATGTTCCTGTTTCGGATAGGGAAGTTGAAGCCAAATCGGCTAGTTTATCAAGCTCTTTAAGCTGATCGGTGATATCAGTGACCTGGTTTAAATCATCCTGTGTTTTCGGTAGGAACTGCAGCGCACCACTGTTCCCTTTTTTAAGTTCATCGTATATCTTTTTCTTGTTGTCTTCAAGCTCAGACTTCATTTTATAAGCGTCTTGAACAGTCTTGATCGCCTTGACTTCAGACTTATACATGTTAATCTTTTTATTTAATGCATTAGCCTGATTAATTAGATCTTGTCTTACAGATTGTTGCATATCATTGTAAGCTTTGAGTTTTGTGTCCCGAAGCTTAACAACTGCATTTCTGTTGATTTTTACAACACCATTTTCAACTGAAATTGCATCAGCAAGATCATGTTCTTTCTGAATTAACTTCATGGCTTCTGTTGCAGATATGCTTTTACCTTCAGACATTTTTTCAAGGAGGTTATTTAAAGGGGAGATACTGTCAGACATAGTGTCATAAGCTTCATTTTGAATAGCAGATATAGCAGCATCATTTTGCTTCGATTCAACTAAATCATCGATGATTCCTTTAATTGCTTCAAAATCACCTTTAGCTTCTTTGAGCTTGTCAGATAAATTCCCGACTTGCTCACCTAATGCATCTACACCTTCACCATTTTCATCCCATGTTACTTTTGCAGTTTTTGCTGAATCATTTGTAGAGTCAATGGCTTCCTTTAGATTGTCATAAGAGAGAACCAAGCCATTATTCTTGTTTTCACCAGTCATGTATTGATTGACGAGTTCTTCAAGGCTCTTAGATGCGGAAGCAAATCCGCCTTTATCACCAGAGTTCAGTGCCTCTTGTATTCTTACCAAGTCATTAGAAACAGTTTTAGAAAAGGAGGTTAGTTCATCAGCACTTAGCTTAGTAAAATCAATTTTGCTAAATGCATCGTTAATGTCTTTCTTTATATTTGGGTCAATTTTTATTGAGTTGTAAGCATCAACCGTTTTCTGAACTTGTTCCCTTATCTCAATCTGAACACCAGATAGACTTTGGCCTAGTCTTTTGGCTTCTTGTTCTGCTTTAACACCTGCATTTTTGTAATCATCGTTACTAGAAAAAGGATTCTCCAGGAAAGACCAAACAGTTTTACCTTTTGAGTACGTATCTGCCATTTTCTCATACTGGTTGATCTGATCTTTTAATTTGTCAAATTCTTTGAGCTGGTCTTTGAAATCACTTTTGGTGCTTGTTTTGATGTCTTCTTTGTTTAATTCGGCTAAGTCTTTGGTGTACTTAATAGCATCCTTTAATGCCTCATTATTTTTGATAATAGCATTGCCCTGAGAATCATAACCGGAAACCAGCATAGGAAATGTTTGTGCTAATTGCTGCGTTACTTGTAAATATTCTTGTTCTTTTTCAGATGATAAAGAACCTGCTTCCTTAGCTTTTTGAAGGTCTTGATATTGGCTTATTAGTTTGTCTGTTTCATCTTTATTAGTTGTAATTGCTTCAATGCTTGTAGACTTTGATTGCTCAAAATCCTCTTTAGCTTGTTTTAGTTTTGAATAAGATGAAATGAGTTTTTCAATTACTACACCAAGTCCAATCATTGCGGCCATTGGAAGAAAACTACCTGCTAAGAATGCTCCAGTAGTCATTGCTACTTTTTTAAGCCCGGCTAGTGACGTACTAAACGCTGTTACAATTCTATTCCAAATAACTGTTTTGGCAGACGCAGTAGTTACACCTACAGTTACAGCATTAAAGTTGAGCGCTAAATTCTTAAGGGTAGCTCCCATTGCCATTCCTGAGGTAAGTGCACTTGTACGGAGGGAAGTGTTGAAAAGCATAACTGCAGCTGTAGCGGCTCCTATAACTTGGGGAAGAAGTCCAACTGATTTAGTTATTTGGGCACTTATTTGCATTAAACCTTTAAGCGCATCTGCAAAAACAACAATGCTATCTGATATGAAAGCTTCACTTGAGGCAACCGACATTTCTGTAAATGCATTTGACAACCTGTTTAATCTTGCCTGTAAGCTGTCTGCGTATTTCTGTTGCTCGCTCCATGCACTCCCAGCGGAATTAGCGGCAGTCGTTGCGGCATTCTGGGCAATAGAGAAATTATTCATCATTGCATTAAATCTTGAAAGCTGATAAATACCGGCTACGCCTATTGAGGTATTTTGCTTTTGAGCATCACTCAAAGTGTCCCATTTTTCTGCAACTTCGCCGATAAGGTCACTTGCTGACTTAGCTTCTCCACCCGCAGTCTTTACAGAAATTCCGATCTGTTCTAAGGCTTTAATTGAGCTATCATTGTTTCCAATTCGTGCGAAAATCGTCTTTAATGAGTTACCAACAATGTTTCCTGATTCACGAGTGGTACTTCCAATTGCTGTAGTGTATCCAATTAAATCATTTAATTCAACACCAAAAGTAGAAGCAGTACTTCCTGCTTTTCGAATTGAGTTGGCTAGATCAAGAGTGGTTACAGCATAGTTGTTATCTACTTCATTTAGCTTATCTGCGACTGAAATAGAATCATTAGCTGCAATATTGAAGTTTAACATTGCGGCAGTTAAAGTGTTAACTGTGTCGTCAGGAGTCAAGTCAGAGACGTTTTGAAGTACCTGAGCGGTTTTTGTTAGAGTGGACAGTTCACTTTCATCGAACCCCATTCGCCCGAAATCGCCAGTCATTTGGAGTATGTCAGTGATCTTGTTTGAAAGGGTGTCTCCTAGGTTTATTGATTCCTCGAGTAGCTCATTGTACTTATAATCAGGCTCATTCATCACACGTCTGATGTTTGTCATTAGAGTATCAATTTCAACAGCCTGAGATACCATTTCCTTGAGTCCAGATATAGCGCCGTAGAACAAAGAACCAGAGATTAAATATGTAGACATACTTTTGAAAGCTTGCGTTAGCTCCGCACCAAAAGACGAGGCTTGACTAGCTGCTGCTTGCGCATTTGAAGTCAATTCCCTGTATTGCATGTTCAAGCTTTGCATTTGAGCTCTGATATTGCTTCCGCCGGCACTTACATTAAGGCTATTAACTGCATTGAGGTACTCTTGGATAGCTTGTCTATTTCCAGCGCCCATCGTATCGCCATAACGCGTATTAAGGTTTTGTGCGTTTACCTGCGCTTGGCGTTGATAAAGCTCAATAGTTTTTCGGAGTTCATTATTTTTAGCCACAGCAGCAGACTTATCATCGAGCATTTTAATTCTGTTTTGTAATGCTTCAATTTGTTGTGCTGTTTGAGCAGTATTTAATTTCCGTCCAAGGGAAGAGAGGGTGGTGTCAGTTACAATTCCTTGCTGTCTAAGTTTTTCTAAATCCAGCTTTAATTGTTCAATAGCTTTTCGTTGCTGATCATAATTCGTTGTAACTTTTGCCGTTGTAGCGTTTGTTTTTGGGTCAGTTGTATAGGTAATATCGTCAAAGCCATTGCGGTTCTTTTGAGTAACCCTCGTCGTTTGTCCTTGAGCATTCTTTTGCTCTGTTTTCTTCTGTGCCTGACCAAGCTTTTCTGTCGCTTGAGCAAGCCTGTTAACTTCTTGCGTTTGTTCACGTAATGATTGATTACGATTGTCTATGGTCTTTGTTTCTCGCTGAATGATTTCGCCATTTTTCTTATATTGCTGCGTCAGCTTTTCGACAGTGCCATCGGCATTTCTGGTAACCGTTGTGGTTTCTTTAACTGTTTGATTGAAGGATTTGAGATGTTTTTGATAAGTGTCAACTGCAGAGGAGAAATCGTTGAGAGTCTTTAAAGCAGAGGCATCAATATTGGTCTTTAAATTGAGGGAACGAAGCTTTTTCTCTAGAGATTTAATTTGCTGATTTAACTGTTCGACAGTTTTTGAAGAAGTATCAGCTTTAGGTGTGAGTATGATCTTTAAATTTTGACTCAAATATAGGTCACATCCTTTCGAATAGGGGAGAGTGATTTTTAGGGCATATAAAAAAGCCACTCATTATTGAGCGACTTTGTTTGCTTTCCGTATTGCTATCTCCATAATCCCTTGCCATATTTCAGCCTTTGATAATGCATCTTTAACTTTTGGATCATCCTGTTTAAACCCTTTTACATTTTCTAGGCCAAATTCATCTTTGCTTGGCAGAAAATCAAATCTGTAAATAGGGGAGGAGAAATCATCGAGCTTTAATTTTAAATCAATTTTTTTGAAGTACTTTGTTTCTGTCTTATTAGAAGATAACCCACCAACTAATGCTCCAATACTTCCTGCTGCTAACCCACCAACAACAGCACCGGCTATTTGACTTCCTTTGGACACTTTTGTAACTGTGTTATCATCAATTGAAACCTCAGCTTCAATGATTTTTTCAAAGGGTATAATTTTTTCTTCTAGCTCTCCATTTTGATTGAACATATGGATTGCAAATTTATCTTCTGGTTCAACCAATGTAAGTTTTGTTGTTTTATCTGGATTTAAAATGCCCTTGTACTGAGCAGGGAAGTTCCCGGCAGTTTCAATTTCAACCAACTTTTTTTTCTCAATTTCTTTCTGTTTGTCTGTTCCAAAGTCTCCAATTATAAAAAAAGCAGCAATGATCAATAAAATAACTATTGCCCAGATCATCCAACCACCACCAGTATTATTTTCCTACATTATATCATGATTTCCAAAAGGTTAGAACCAGCAAAGGGGAGGGTCACTTTCCTTTTTCGGACTTAATCTGCTCGAGTAACTCTTTAAAATATGTTGCAGTAATAACAATATCCCTATCCTTTCGTACAATGAAAAGTAGGAGAAGGCAAATGGATGTTGCGATTAGAATATACCAAAGCAAATTAAAACTAAACATAATTCTGAGAGATAGTAAGCATGTTCCTATGAGCACACTTCCAACTGTCCACATTTTTGTATGATCGAAGGATGCTTCAATTCGAGTCATACGAGAAATAGCTAAAGTTAAATCTGATGGATTAAGTGATTTCAGGATTTGAAATTTGCGTTTTTGTTCTGAGTAAGGTTCGCCTGAGTGGGGGAATTCCTTTTGTATATATTTGATTAGGTCACGACTATCCATCTGTACTAAATTGTGTTTAAGTATGGTCTTATTCATATTTTTCACCTCTCCATATTATCGTCAAATATGGAAATAAGTTTAAGGTTTTATCCATAAGCAAAACCCCTCAATCGAAGGATTTTGATTCTGCATAAAAGAGGGATTTCATAAAGAATGTCGCTAAAGCAAATCAATTGATATGTCTCCCAACAAGCTTTTCTTAATCTTTCCGTATTCAAGTTTACCGGTGTTTGCATTGTAAACAAGAACTTTACCGTCACTGATCTTGGATTCATCAATCTGTTTAGACCCGAATTGATTCTTATCTGCTTTAGTATCAAGCAGCCTAGTTAATTCAGCTACAGCTTCGTTCAATTCATTAATTTGCTGTTGCATATTCTCAATTGAACTTTGGTGAGGATTGAAGAGACTCATAATGTTTACGAGAAGATTTGATTCTTTTCTTCTTTAAAATCACGAAGGTCGTAATGCTTAATTGTTGTAGACACGTCATTATGCTGTGCAACATATTTACTCACGAGCTCAATCTTAATTTTCTTGACTTCAAGAAGGTAAGTAATACAGGAGGCCTTAAAGAGGTGAGGGTTAATGCGGCGACCGAGGATATCAGAAAGAACATCAGAACAAAAATAGTCAGCCCAACCCTCTGACATTTGTCTTGGTTGGCCACCGTACTGTGTAGTAAATAGATATTCATGGTCATATCCCCGTTGTTCATGCCAAAGCTTCAAATATTCCAGAGCTTCTGTGTTAATCATGTAGTCGAGGGGTTTTCCTTCGCCTTTTCCTTTTCCGAGAACTTTGTGAGCCATGACATAAGATTGGCCTTCAGGTATCTCATAATTCAGGATTTCGGTTTTAAACTGAATGATTTCAGCTCTTCTGGCACCTACATTAAAGGCAGTAGCTAACCAAGCCATCCCCAAATAGTTTTTATCTTCTTCAAGCACTTTCATCATTGTTCTGTATTCATCGTAAGTAACCTTTACTTTTTCATACGTGGTTGTTTTAGGGATGGCAGGGAGACCTCTTGTAAAGTTCCTGAATGATTTGTAATTATCGTCATCTTCAGCAACAACATTTTCAATGTAGTTATTTAAAGAAGATACTCCAGCCTTTTTTAAAGCTATTCCACTTGAAGACATCCCTCTATTTTTCAGGAAGCTTTGATATCTGATGAAATCCCTTTTAGATATTTTGTAAAGCTTCTTCCCATTCAAGGAATTGTGCACCCACCAGAAGAACTGACGAAGAGAGGAGTTGTATTGCTTCCTGGTTTTATCTCGGAATGAGTGGGCGTCAAGAAACTCTTGAGTTAAGCTTCTATGCTCGTCATCAACCTGACCCCACATTTCATCCGTGACTTCGGGCAACTTTTCGGCTCTAGAGCGCATCATGTTTTGTTTTATTTCTCTGGCCATTAATACACCACCGTTATTCTGTTTTAATACCACTTGTATATAAATCTTTTTTCATAGCAGCAACCAATCGCCCATCTTTTAACGATTCAGCGGTATTCTTCATAAATGGGCGAGGTTTTCCATAACCATAACCGTATTTATCTGGATACGTATATCCTTGACCAGTCTCAACAACCGTGGCAACATCCTTACCGTTGTCTTCACGAGTATTGTCTAATGAAATTCCGTTAGATTCGTTTTGAATGACGAAGGAGTCCTTCAAAAGAGACGTACGTTCATATGCAAGAGGGTCGTATGTGTCATATACATCAGATTGCACATGCTCTTGACCCGTTTTAATCATCGTATTTTTTGTGCTGGATTGCTTTTGAACGGCTTGCTTTGCGGCAAATTCAATTAGTGCTGCTATTTCTTTTATGTTCTTGGCCATTATTCAGCCTCTTGTTCATTTTCAATCTCTTCGACCTTATTAAGGATAAGATCATTTATTTCTTCTTGAGATATGTTTGACAGTTTGTCTAAATTCTCTTGCATCATCTTTGTTGCTTCTCTAAATTTCTTCATGCTTTCTTCAGGGAAACTACTAATAATCAATGGGAAAAATTCAGAGTCCACAAGCTTAACAAACCACTTTACTTTGTTTTTGATATCACTTGGAATACCCAAGTCTGTAAATTCTTTAATTAATGAAAAGAATCCCCATTGAACAGGATTAATATCTTCAAACTTAATTCCAGCTTCTTTTGCCTCTTCTTGATCCGTAATTAATTCAGTAAGCATTTTGGTTAAGCGGGTAGGGGAGAAGTAAGGGTAAATATAAACATGAACGTCATCAGTAAGTTGCACTCGTTCTTTCTCGTCATATTTGCTTACACTTTCTTCGATCAACCCAAGATTTAATTTTTTCGATGCCATCTCATTTCCTCCTTATATATCCTCTGAACTCATTAAAAAAGACACCTCAAAAGGGGAGAGGTGTCTAAATAAAACTTGTATTTTATTTATAATCTTCTTTTAGAACTTTTTCTGTATAAGCTGGATTATTTGTAAATAGTCCATCAACTTTCAATTTCAGCATTTTGGAAGTGAATGTTCTTTCTTTATCAGTATCAAAAAACACATGTACTTTCATATTGTTTTTGTGGACTATCTTAACAAAATCTTTATCAACCAATTTGGCATTAGGGCCAACAACGTTAGAATACCTCTTAATTTCATTTAGCTTTGAATTGCTCATATTCTTAACGTCTTTATCTTTTAAAAGTTGAACAAGAGGAACATCGCTGTTAAGCTTATGTAATTTCTTTAGACTTTTGTCACTGAATGATTCTAGAACAACTTTGTTATTAGCGATTAGGTTATTTTTAGAGAGTGTGTCAATTAACTTTTTCTCCATTACCAATTTGCCTTTGTTGTTTGTTCTAGTCTCGATATAATAATTTGTTGTTTGTCCAAACTTTTTAATGATTTCTTCAATCGTTAAGATCTTTTGTCCTTTTCTAGTATGTAGCTTTTTAATCTGATCTAATGTAAGATCTTCAACTTCTCCTTTACCGTTTGTGGTTCGATCAACAGTCTTGTCATGGTTTGCAACTAGATGACCGTCTTTGGTTTGTCGTAAATCAATTTCAATGTAGTCTGCTTTGTCTTTTATTGCTCGTTCATAGGAGAGTAGGGTATGTTCTGGCTCAATTTCCGATGCACCTCTGTGTGCTATCATTAGCGGCTCGTATTTTTTACTGCTTTCTTTCGCATAGCCTAAAGCTGATGAATCAACTTCGTTAAATGAACACCCTCCTAGCATGACTAAAGCAACGGTTAATGTTATAAAATTTAGTATTTTCATAACCTAAAATTATCATATTTAGGTAGTTGGTTCAATATATTTCTTTCCAACAATTTCTTCGTACTGTTCTGGTGTAATTTTGCCTTTGACTACAGCTTGCGCTACACGATATTCATCCCATACACCATTACCATCGTTGTAATAATCTTTTATAAGTTCATACCAATTCATTTAAAGTACACCGTCCATCATTAGTTGATATGTTAAGTCACTTAATTGTTTTTTAACCTTTTCTACTTCCGATGGCTCGGGATCAAGTGGTTTTAAACTGTCAATGTATTCTTCTGATGCAGACTCCACCCACTTTTTTGTTTTAGGGCTGAACTTTGGAATATAAAGACCATCAGAAGGAGCAATTGGTGTGCAATTATTGGGAAGCGGACTACCGTCTTCAAGTACAACAGGGGATTCGTAAATATAATTTTCGTCATATTTGTATACTTGCATCATAATATTCTCCCTACACGGCTTTAAAACTAAAGCCTAAACTAATGTAATCATTGGGCTTGGAGGTATTTGAGCTATTTTCTATAATAACTTTTCCGTCAGTGTCAATAAGCGCTCTGTGAGTTTGCGGTACACCTGACATTCCTGATTGGGAAGCCACACCGACCCACTGAAATGCTCTTCCAGGTCTGTAGCCTTCAGGTAAGGTGAATGCAGCCACTCCAAAACCAATCGTTCCTTTTGCTATAGCGCCCTCTACAAAAACAGTTCCTGTTGCATCCTTTGTGTATCGAGTTTTAAACACTGTTTGATCTGTAGAGTTAGCATCTGTGTAATTAACCCATCCATTCTGTAAAGTAGGAGTGTACCATGTCATTGAGGAAAGCTTGGTATCAGTATAGGTTTTAGCTGAGTTGAGTGCGCCAGTAGCCCTTGCTTGTGCTCCGTCAGTCGTTTCATGTGTTTGCCACGAACCCCAAGTTAAATCGCTTTTTCTAAATCGGAAATAAGTATGTGTTCCGTAATATGCTTCTAAAGCAAATTGCGCTACTGTGTCACCGTAATCCATGACAACCAAATAGACATTGGACAAGTTAGCAGGGGAATGGAGTCCCTGGTTGGCGATTAAATAGAACCCTGTTGCAATCAAATCGTTGTACTCTGTTTTTTCGGAGCTCCCTTTGTAGATAATGTTTCCATCATCGGCAGTGAGTTTGAAGAGTTGAGCAGCGTTCCATTTATCTCGATCAAATTTGTTAATATGAACACTAGTGTCATTCAGATGATTATCAAAGTCACTTTTAGTAGCTTGTTTTACATTGTCTACATTCCCAAGCCCAACCTGTTCAGCAGTAACCTTATGTGGGTTTGATTGATCGTCAGTATGTTCAGCTAATAAAGACTTTGTCCTTTCATCGGAGCTGTTCCAATAACTGCGCTCATCCTTTGTGATATGTCGATCGAGGTCTGCATCGTGAGCGTCAAAGTCAGTCTTCGCTGCTTGTTGAACATTATCAACCTTAGACAAGCCAACTTGGCTTTTAGTAACTGAATGGGGATTTTCCTTATCGTCAAGATGACTATCAAAATCTACTTTTGTGGCTTGCTCTTCATTTATTACATTTGATAATCCGACTTGTTCTTTAGTGACATGATGTGGATTCTCATTGTTTTGAATATGCATTTTTAAATCGAAATTCTGCTTCTCCATGAACTCATCAACTTTGTCATTCAAGCGTTTTTCATGATTTGACATATGAGCTTCAGTTCTGAAAAATTGATCTTTAAGATTATTAATTTGCTCGTTATTTTGTTTGAGCTGACCTACAAATTTACTATCACTCATTAACTCACCGCAATTCCTTTAATCGTTACATCTCCATTTACAGAAACAACCTCAACCATGAATTTGAAAAGCCCCGCAATATCAAAATCCCAGTTTTCATTTGTATTCAATGTGCCCGTACCTAATTGAAAATCAGTTTTGTTTGTTCCAGCAATTTCTGTCTTTTCGCCATTTTCATCTACAGCAAAGAATTTTATTTCTCTTGAAGTTGAGGAACCAGAGATCTTAACAGTAATATCCCGATAATGTGATACTACAAATTCTTCACCTTCAGACGGGGCAGTTGTTGCTTCGTGGAATGTAAAGGTTGCTTTATCTGGAATGGTTTTTAAAATATATTCATCGGTTTCTGTCAACAACTCCACCTCCTAAGTCTGTTTAAAAACTGACTTTTATTTAAAAAGGAGAGGGGAAGGATCCCCTCAAATTATTTAGCTTCAAATACTCTTACGTCTCTGTCAGTACCATCATTAATCACATAGACATAAAGTGTTTTACCAGCGGCGACAGGAACTGAAAAAGGTTTGTCACCGGCGGTCAATGGGATACCCGTATCAGCAGTTACAGTTGAGTTCCCAATGTAAACCGTGCCTTCTGCGGGAGGATAAATAGTAAGTGCTGTTCTATCAGTGATACCTGCGGTAACTTTTTGGGCTGTTGAAGTAACAGTGAATTTATCCGTTTTAAAAGAGGAGAAACCGGGATCTCTTTCATTTAAGCTCACCGAAGGGGATTGTACTTGGATCCCTTTGATAGCATCCAAACCAGCTTGAGGGAAGTCAACTTGCAGAGGCTTTTCTTGTGATTTGAGATGAATGTCAGTTACTAAACCACCGTTTCCATCATCTCTAGCTGAAGATTTTACGCCATCGAAATCATTAAGTTTTGCTGCCATTAAAAATCACTCCTGTAAAATTAATTGCCAACGTCTACGGATTTAGTTTGAGTTTCTGTATCAGGGTCAGGATCTGGAGTGGCTACATTATCATCTCTGCTCGCTTCAATAACAACAGCCATTTCGTCTGTGTCAGTGTCGGCCAGTGCTTCAAATTTAATTTCTGGAGCTAATGCATTACCGTTTTCGAGAGACATTTCAAACTCACCTGAAGGGGATACGTTAGGGAATTGAATATAGATATCGCTATAGACCTCTTCGGTATCAGGGTTATACGCAATTGTACGGTACTCAACTTCATATCGCTCAGAGAATTTACTTGCTTTAATAGCGAGCCGTCTGCCGATTTTGTTAATCTGATATACGGCTGTTAATTTCTCTTTTGTACCAGCAAATCCAGTAGGGATTAAATACGTGCCATCTGTAGATACAGGCGTCTTATAAGTTAATCCTTTTTTGTTGAAGAAGGTTACATCACTTACCGGTTTACCTTTCAGAGTAACCGCATTTTTGTCATCAACAATTAGACCATGTTCACGGTCAAATACCTGAACTTTAGCTTCTTCTTCAATTGTTTCTCCTTGTGTCATTGCCAACCATTCAAGGTCGAAAAATGCATTCTTGACGGTAAGATTGATTTCTTTTTCAGACTTCAAGATGTAAAGTGGTTTATTCCCGATACCACCACGAAGTTTTTCTTCGGAGATGGCTTGGGAGAATGAAGCTGTTTGTGCTTCTGCTGTGAATACAAGCTGACCATCAGATTTTCTTCTGAAATAAACATCAGCTGTATCTTGAATAACTGTTTTCATCTATAGATTTCCTCCTTAAAATAAAAAAGAACAGCTTTTAGCTGCCCTTAAAACCTTTGGTCTCTTTCATAAACTTATCTCGGCTTATGTAATGTTTCTCTTCCTCAAATAAGTCAATGTGTTTATCCCAGTTCACAATGTTTTTACCTGCTTCTGGTGAAACTGTAGCAAAGAGGGTAGAAGTGTCATATTGCTTGAATTGAGCAATCCGGTGATAAGTCATATAAAGTTGAAACAGGGTCATGTCATTAATGTCTTTATAAAGATAGCCTGTATAAGTCGACACTGTGCTAATGATATCTGCCATATCAACTGGATCAACATCTTGACTCTTGACTCTTTTGCTTCGCTCATTAGCTTTTTGAATCTCAGGATTGGAGCTTATTTTTTCTTCCTTCAAACAGCACATTTTTAATACCAGTTCTCTAATGGAATCGAAGTTGTCTGGGGTAAGCTTATCCAGTATTTCTTCTCCATTGAACATTTTAGAAAACACTGTGCTGTAGGCTTCTTGAAAATTAGGAAGGGTACCCGAAATTTCATAAAGAGTCATTTTTTTTAATTCAGCAACAAGCTCATCAAGTTCCCCGAAACGATTAACATCTTCTTTGCTATAAACGTAAATGATCTCTTTTTTGGACATTTTGATTAGCCTTAAATAATTGGCTAACTGACCGTACTCTTTAACTTTAATGAATCTGCATTCACCAAGTTCTGTAGAGATAGGTTCTCCAGTAATGAAAAACTCCATATCAATCATTTCATAGCTCCGAAAGTGAATATCAATTTGTATCCCAAGTACCCTTCAGGCGCATTTGATATGAGCAACCTTGTGTATTTAATATTTTTACCGATACCAGCAAAATTTTGATTGAAGAGCATGTCACAAATACGATCAGTAATTTTCAGGTTCCTAAATTCAGTCTCTTCATAAGTGTTAATGTGTGTATAAACATCAATCATCAAGTCTTGATCTAGCAGCATCACACTTTGGGTTGAGGGTTTAGGGATTCCATTGCCAAGATAAACACAAAGTCTGCATACTGGTTGATCGGTTAAATCATCAGTTTTGGGAGCACGTTTAATTATTGAGCTTAATATTGATGGGGAATCATCAACTGGATCATAATAATTTTCCAACGTCTGAACGTCAGGGAGAGAAGAGGAGAGAGGGTCATCCTTATAATATAAAAGACGATTCAATTCTGAATCATTCATAATAGTTCTGAATACAGTTGTCATATGTTCGACCATCATACTCATTCGCTATCACCTCCAACTTTCTTT
This sequence comes from Bacillus sp. B1(2022), assembly GCF_040259625.1. Lineage (NCBI taxonomy): Bacteria > Bacillati > Bacillota > Bacilli > Caryophanales > Bacillaceae > Bacillus > Bacillus sp. B1(2022). The sequence goes on along the minus strand of NZ_JANIFO010000005.1, from coordinate 225,299 downwards.
TTGGCTATAAGTCTAATTGTTCCAGTGTTTCCATAAACCTTGGAATAGTCTATATCATCAACACGGAATTCCTCGCCATAAAAAGAAAGAAAAAGACCCTTCTTTAATTTTTCATGTTTTAAAAAGGGGATGGTAACGTGTGCCTGTCCCTCAGGAAGATTTATGGCCATCTCTGATCCAATTGTTGAGGTTGTTCGTTCTAAAACACACGGGATGTCAACCTTCTCACCAGGTACTTTAATCTTTATCGGTCTCCCTGTAACTTCATCAATCTTCCCAGAATCAATTAGTTCATCAGAAGATGTTAGACTAATTGATGAATTACAAAGCCGCATAGTAGCACTGTCATTCATTTTGTTATCGGTAGGACGTGAATTAACTAGCCAGTAACTACTGTCATACAAAATCAAGTCTCCACGATTCAATAAGCCTAAAACTGTAAGGACTTTTTTTGTTTCGCTGTCCTGAGTGGTTTGAATTATTACCTGTTCAGGTTTGCCATTCAATTCAATATCGTAAGTTTCAGGTGAATTTGCTAAGATTTCCTTGAAGATTTCATACTTGTTTGAATTAAACTCTTCGTTTTCCCAGCCACTCAAATAATTTGAAGAAGAGGTTAGATACCAATCTATAGACATCTAATCACCTCAATCAAAATTATTCACTTTCAGTTTGCTCATCTTTTTTTCAATCTCATCGACAAGATCTTCATAGGATCTATTAACCTGAGCTTTAGTATTGGATAAACCTGTCAATTGGATATCTCTTCCTACAATGTTGTTTAATTTTAGAGCCCTATCACGATATCTTCCTAAATAATCTTTGTACATGAGTCTTCCTAAAATTTGAATTTGAGCAGAGGAGAGGGGTTCTTTAAAATCTTTTGTTTCTTTATCAAAACCCAGTTCAGTTAAATCTGTTTCATATTCACCAATAGCGTTCTTGAAAAACTGATACTCAAGTCCATCTGGTAGTATTTCATTTGACTGAAACTTTGAATGGAAAACGTTTATGATTTCATCATAGGTAGTCAAGATTTAACCCCCTTATGATTGAGTGTCAAATTTAAATCCAGTGTATTCTTCAATGAACTTAATCTTAGCGTAGTCATTAATCTTTTCTTTTTTAGCCACATCAAACAGCTGAGCTTTTTCAGACTCAAGTAAAATTTCTTTTTGAACATTTTCTTCGAAGGCTTTTTGTGTTTTATACCCCAAGATTTGTTTAATTCGTTCTACAGTAACAATTTCTTGCTTGTCATCTTTATCTTCAGTCTCGAAACCTAAGTGCACACGGGTTTCTTTGTCATCGATATAGATTTTGGCGTGGGTACCTTGCCCGTCAGTTCCGGTAAACAGTGAGGTATTGTCATAAACTTGGGATTGCACTTCTCCAGCTGTAATCTGTCTAATCCCATTGGCTGGCAATCTGAAGTCTCCGTGAGTGTCAATCTTTCGGAAATATAAATCCCATGGACATAAATTTTTAATTGTGATCTTTTTATCTAAATTAAAAGACATGTAATCCCTCCAAAAATAAAAGGAGGGACACAGCCCTCCTAGATTTTAAATTGTTTAAATTTGTGGCAATTCATATTTGGTGTCTCTGATGAGACCAATTTGATGCTCTTGTCCTTTGGCTACACCAGCTCCAATTTCCATATCAAAACGAGTGATCTCAGTTCCAGTGATGATGTCGTTACCATTCATTGAAGTAAGTCCGCCTTTTTGGAATACTTGAAGAGGAGACTTTTTGCCTTGAGGAATGAAGAAGAGAAGACCTTCAGGAAGATATGTTTTGAAGTTATCGCCGGCTTTGTTTAATTCAGTAAGATTATAAGAGTTAGGCAATTCTACAACAGAAGAACCTTTATAAGTGTTAAGCAATCCGGTTCTTCGGATTTCATCCATTACAGATTGAGGGAGCTTAGTGCTTGAAGCATCTCCGGCTACAGCCTGGAATCCTGCAAAGTCATTTAACTGAGAAACAACAGAAAAGTCACCAACAATAGAAGGTTGTCCAAATCGGCGAATCTTTGTGATTATATCGTCTACAGATGATTTGGTGATGTTTTCAGTTTCAGCAAAGTATTTAACGCCTGTTGCATTTTTAATTGCATTGAACATTTCATTTACTACATAGTACATTGCTTTGTTCATCATATCTGTTTGAACTTGCTCCATGCCTTCAGCTACTTTATCGAGGTTTCCACTTTGAATCTCCCGATAGTTAACAGCATAACCAGAAGAAATGGTTTGTGTTCCAATTGGGTATTCGCTCCAAGTTGTAGTAGCAAATGGTACGTCACCACGGGATGCTTGGAATTGGCTTCGGATGGATTCATGAGCGTATGTTGTCATCAGTGGTTGCTGATCATAGCCAATATTTCTAAACGTGCCCATAAAATCAAATAGCTTAATTGCTGAAATAAGTTTAGGCTCAATAGCATAACGCACAATTGTGTTGATCTCAGCTTTAGCTACAGGGTTGCCCATTAGAGCTTTGGAGGCTAGTTCCTTCACATGGGTCATAGCGGCATCGGCTTTTGCACCAAATTTGGAAAGATCTTGACCCGTTGCAGCTGCAGAAAAGATTTCCACAAGAGGGGATTTAGCATTCAATTTAGCATTTGCATAATGGTTTGAGTCTTTTTGAACATTGTTTAATTCAACTGTAAACATTAATAATTACCTCCAGAATATTAATTAAGCCTGTACTGTTAGGTACAAACCTTTTCCGCCAAATGTATTTTTCTCTAAGACTTTTAGAGATACTTTAAACTCTGCAACGTCATCTCCAGCTTTAACCCATTTACCTGTTTTGTCCGCAGCAGGAACCAATACGTCATCTTTAACAAGCGCATCATAATCAACTACCACGTCTGAGCTGAGTTCAATGGGCAGTCCTTTTAAGTCTGCTAAATTAAAAGCAAGGACATATTCACCTTTTAAAACTTTGAAGTCGGCTTTATGACGGATTTCAGGTTTATCAATAATGTTTCCAACCACATACACATCACCTTTTGCAGTTGAAGATGCGCCTGGAGGGAATGCATTACCAGATGAATCGTTAGGAATTACGACTAGACCAGGGACTAAATCGACACTAGCCTTGCAACGTGGATTATTTCGTACTTGTTTATAAGCACCAATTGTTCCGAATTTGAACATTGAGTATTCCTCCTAAATTTTATAAAAGTGTTATTTTATCTTAATAAAGATCATCAATTGTCACTGAACCTTGTTGCCCAGAATCACGAACGTCTGAATAAATATCGAAATTTTTGCTATTAGTCTCAGAGGCTTGTTTCTTTGAGCGTTCAGCGATGAAGGATCGAGCGATTGCTGAGTTGATTTCAGAAATAATTTCGTTTTTAAGCTCGATAGAAGGAGACTTAGAGAACATTTCAATTTTCTCTTTTGCGACATCCTTTTCTTCAGGAGAATATTCCTTTAAAGCTTGGTTAAGCTCTCCTTGCATCTTTTCGGCTACCGCCTTGTTTTTGAATTCCTTTAGGGAATTAAGCTCTTCATCTGCCTTGGCTTTTTCATCCTTGGCTTTTTGCGCTTCTTTTTCTTTTGCATCAGCCTTAGCTTTTTCATCCTTTGCAGCTTTAACAGCAGCATTCAGTTCTTCAGTTTTTTGCTTTAAGTCCTCAGTAAGTTTCTCAACTTTTTGATTTAACTCTCCAATTTCTTTATTCTTATTATCAAGTTTGTTGTTTAACTCAAGGACTACTTCTTCTTGAGATTTTGACATTAAATTATCCTCCTTTTGGTTACTGTTTAATTCAAGTAAAATGGCAGCGTCATCTGCAGGATCGATACCTAAAATTGCATCACCTGTAAAGTCAAACTTCATAGGTATACGTCCTTGCTCTTTCCAGCCACCTTCATATTCAATTGCATCTGAACCTTCCACAGCTGCTATCTCAACCGAGGTTTCAGGGAAATCACCATCAAACATTTTTGATTTTAACCATTGAACAAATTTAGGGTAGCGCTGGTTGTATAGGAAGCCTTCAGCTATTAACACTCTTTTTGGCTCACCATTAACATCTATAGTATCAATGTAAGCATTGGTGGTCGTACCAACCACAGCGCTGTTTTCAAAGAGCGGGGTACCGTCCTTGACTTCTGTTAACCCGTGTCCGAATGGCTCACTGTTTTCATCATCCAAGAACTCTGCGCAAATTGGCATTAACTTGATTGATTCAAGGTTAGCGTTTATGTATTTCTCCAGCCAGGTAATGCCATTCTTGTTAAACTGAGTATTGTTTTCATGAATTTCAAGAACGACCCACTTGATGTATGTCTGACCACTGGTTTTCTTCTGATTGTTAATTTCTAAAATCGTGCTTTTCAAATACTAATCACCTCCTCTCAAGAGCCAGAAGGCGTTCCGTTACTGTTATTTGTCTTCGATTTAATCGTGTTTTCATTTTTCGGATCGTCGATCTCAGGTGCGCCGGCTGACTTGTCGCTATTCTTACTCATTGTGAAAGAGGTCGCATGAACAGGGAACTTTTCATCAAAACCTTCGTCTTTTTCATATTCCATTAGGGATAAGTAAGCATCAGGATTCCATCCAGTCGCGGCTATCCAAGCAATAAGGCTACCTCGACCACTTGTATAAAGATCTTTCATGTTTTGGACTTTTTCTTTCCTGTTAACGTGAGTAAGAGGGAGGTAATAAACCTCAATATAAGAGCGAGGATCTTTGATGATATTGGCGTTTATCACCTTGTTAAACTCACTTTGAATTTGTTCTAACCAGGAGAATATTTGGGAAGAAACCATCTCGATATTGGTTTGTTGAGAAGAGTAGTTACCATCTTGCCCGTTGAGAGCAGAACCGGCAAATCCTAAATTTGTAGTAATTCGCTTAATGAGCTCGTCTTCACCTTTAACCTTCAAGAAATCCACATTGGTTTCTAACTTGTCTAATTTTGTTCCCGAAGCCAAGGAGAAGAACTTAACACCTTTAACGCTTCCTTTAGCAACTAATGCTTTTTTTATATTCTCATGCTGCTGTTCCTGTTGCTTCTGAGATAATGCAGATTTACCTTTTTGATCACCTTCAGGGAAAGTCTGATAAATTAAAGTGCTGTTGAGCTCATCTAAAATGTTCCGTTTAGTGTCAACAAAGTATTCATCATAAACCATATCAATAAATGCAGATAAACCGATTGGGCGTCCCCATTGATCTTCAATGTCGCTGCTTCCTTTAACAGCAATGGTCTTATTGTTATCAAGAACTAGCCATTTTCGATTTTGATCTTTCTTATAAGCCCTATAGCCTTGTCTAATTTCTTCTGGCCATCGTCTAAGCTTGAGCGATCTTCCGTTACTTGTGAACTTGTCAAAATAGGAGACATCAAAAGCTAACTGATAAGAGGAGTTTTTCCTGCCTATAATTTTGCAATAATCGAGAGGAAGGGGGAGAACGGAACAATTAAAGTCGTCAATAGCATTTGATTCAGTTATTGATCCGATCTCATTGTCACTTAGAGTAGTGGGGAAGGAATCATTCACCACAGAATCAAAATAATAAAAACCAGTGCCATATTTGCTGAGTTTTCCTAATGCATCCCTGACAGCACTTTTGTCGCCGATTTTTCTTAAAGCCAGGTTGAATCTTTGTTTGTTCGATTTGAAACTATCCACTTTACTTGATCCCAAAATAACTCTGTCTAAAGTAGGAAGGGCAACCATGTAGTCAATAACGTTTCTATACACGCCATTTGCGTTATAAAGCAATTTAGAGGCATCCCTAATCTGTTTATTATAGGCGTTGTGGTCTTTCAGCCATGATTTAACTTTGTCGTAAGAAATGCCGTTAAATAAATCATTAAAAAACAATGAATCAAGCGGTGTTAAATTTGTATTAAACTCATATGATGGCTGTGGTTCAGGTGTAGTCATTATTCACCTCCTCAATTTCTAATTAAAAAAGAATCCAAATGAATACTCATCATCGGATTCTTCCTTTTCTAAAAATAAAGCTATGTAGTAAAGAGCGTAACTCAATGCACTGTACCTATCTTTATCAATACGTTTAACTACTTGTTCAACGCTAATTGAGTTCTGTGTTTTCTTTAACCTTAAGTTGGCTACTTCATCAATTAATAATTGTGTTTGTATACATGTGGCCTCAACCATAATATCGTCGCTAATAACTTTTTTGCTTTTTATTTCTTCATATGGTCTCAATAATTTCAACTTTCCAGACTCAACATAATCTAAGAAAGTGGTAATAATCTTGTCGTTAATCCCTTGAGATTTGAGGTTATAAACAATAGCAGGGGAGTTTGGAACATCTGGTTTCTGATCAGTATTGATTGTTGCCCAGCATCCCAATTCTTCATTCGTTTCTGGATCTGTAACATCTTCAAGAAGTCTATCCACCAGTCCACTTCCGACTCCATTTCCATCCACAATCACAGCTCTAACCCTTGATATAGATAGATCTTCATTACCTCCATAGTTTTTGAAAACCCTTTTAACCATGATCGATTGCTCTTTAAAATTCAGTCCATTTGGTGGTTCGATTATATTTACAACCTGGACTTGCCTAATTGCATTATTTGAGTTGCGAATAATCTTGAGAACAATTATAGCTGTTTTGTTGTTTGACTTTTCACTTGAGCGGGCAACGTCGACCCCGATAACATATTCATTTAATAAGAAATTCTTATTCTTATCTCTAGGACAAGCTAGTTCTGGGTTTGTAATTGTCCTTGCTTTGATCAACTTGCTAATGTTGATAAGTGCCCCATCACTCGCTCCAACCCATTTAGATTCATAGTTCATTGCAAAAGCAGTCGATGAGGTTGTAGGATCATTTTTCTTCGCAAGTATCTGAGTCCGTGTTTCACCTCTGCCAAAGTGACAAGGCAATTCCCAGCTTGCTCCTAGAACAATTTTCCCTTTTAAATCAGCCATTTCATCAAGCATGTTCAGAATCCTGTTGAATTCGTCTGATCCTCGATAGCCTGACGTTGTTAGGTAATTAATCATTCCGTTCAATTCAAAAGGGTTTACTGTAGCAAGCTTGCCAATTGTTCTTCTGGGTACGTTTACTACTGGTTCAAGTACATCTTTAAATAGCTCGTTATTTAAGAGAGCTGATTCTTCAACATTTAGCCTTCTTCTACGCTGTCCTTTTGTAGACTGTGCATTTGCCAGCACAGAATAAACTCCTCCAGAAGAAAACTTAACCTCAACAGAGTCTTTAGTAAAAGAAGGTCTACCAGCTAATTCATTTTTCATTAAAGGAAACCACTTCATAATTTCATTGTGTTTCTCTTCACTGATTGAAGCTGCATTTTCTCTTGTTTGTGCTGACATGGCTATCGTGATATCAGGAAACCAAATAGCAGTATGGTAAATTGACATTAACTCGAGCATTGTTTTCCCAAATCCACGAGGAAAAACTCCATATGTACTTACAAAACGACTCATACATCTTAGGAAAACCCTTTGATCTAAATCTAGTCTCATGCCGCCTTTTTCTGGCTTAATTAAGTCGTACCATAAATCAGGAAACCATCTTGCCCATTGAACAAATTCAATCCATTTATCTAAATTTCTCTCAAAAGTATCAACCTTATTTTGATTTGCTTGGACAGGGGAGTTAAATTCAGGGTCGCTGTCCAATCTTGAACTTTGTTTGGTGTATTTAAAATTATCTTTTTGGAAGTTCTTTCTCGAAGCCATTATTATAACTCCCGCATTGAAGGATCGTTATCTAATTCCTGTTTCTCATAATCTGATCTACGTTCTTCATAGAAGTTGTAGATATCTTTATAATCAGCAGGTGGAAGACCTTTTAAGTCCCGAACATAATTTAAATAGCACCATAATACTACATCTGGCTTATCTTTCGGCTGAGAAACAAACTTCGGTAAAATAGGGATAATGTCAACTTTCTCTTCAACCATTCTCGCCAGTTGTCCAAATCCATCCAAACCTTGCGATAAATCAGCTTTACTCATTTGAGAAGGTTTTAATTTCCCAGCTTCAGCTGTATCTTTTGCCATTGCAGCCCAGTCTTTAGCTTGTTTAAAATCTCCTTTTGCTTTAGCAAGGGTCTCATATACCTTATTTACGCAGTATTCTCGTAAGCACTCTTCGTGCATTGTGGTGAGTAACTGAAAAGAGGGTTTTAGTTGAAGGAATTTCTTTTCGAAGAGGAGGTAGTCGTCATCGGGATAGCCATATCCGTATTTTTCTTTAAGTTTCTCTAGGTAGTCTGAGTCAATGTCTTGAGACGTTTGGCTCTCTTCTTCATTAGCTGTTACATTTGTTTTATCTTCTTTTGTAAATATACTGTCTTTGTAACCAGTACCGTTAAATTGCTTCAATGAATTAGCCATTGTCATATAAGCGCTAAATGTATCTGTTTTTCTCTTTTCAGCTTGTTCCCAATACAAAGGATCAAATTTAACATCGATCTGTTGTAAGACTGTATATATTGACTCAATATTGTTGTAATCAATGTTTTTCTTCAAGCAAGTCTTGCAAATAGGGACTTTTCCAGTCTTCTCATACAGACTGCTTCGTGAATTATAGAACCCTGACTCTTTGTCCTTTTCTTTCTGACAAGCAGCACAGATCAATTTTTCCTTTTCTTTGGCTTTTCTAGGCATTCATACACCTCCAATATAATTTTTAAAAACACGTTTTATAAAACGCCCAGCAATAGAGAAGTGGGGAGACTTCAATCATCACTGGGCGCTCTTAAAATGTGTTTTTAATTACATAGACAATTTATAATCAAATCGCATCCCCCTAGTAGAGGACGTCTTCTTCAAAAAAGTTATCTCAATTTCCTCTGTAATTATCTGAGCTTGATCTCGACTTATATTGCATCTTACTATAGTTGATTCAGGTACAATATATGCTTTGAAAAATTCAAAAAGCAAACCAGGTTCACCAAGAATCAATAGCTTAGGTTTATCTTTCTGACTGTTTAAGGGGGTATCACCTTTAGATGACCCAAATGCCGGTGAATAATTAACTGCTCCTTGTGAAACAACAACGGAAGGTTCTTTTATACTAATTCCAGGCATTGAACATTTTCCGATAGTTGCTCTTTGCTCAAGACCCATTTTTTCATGCAATTTATCTAAGACAGTTCTAATCTCAAAATCACATTTATAACCAGATTCTCTTAATTTAATAAGCTGTTCAAAATGCTTGTTTAAGTATTTAAAATCTTCATTCGTCATTTTTCGTCTTCATCCTCAATATTTTTTGTATTACTTTAATAAACCTTCAATAGCTCCTAGGCTCACAACTGTCTCATAAGGTGAATAGTGTTTTGCTGCCACACTCATGTTTCTTAAATCATCTATGACAATTCTTTTATTTATAAAAGCTTCTCTATGAGTCTCAATAACATATTTAGGATCAGCAAATGGCTTACTTACAGTATTACAAGTCACTTCTTCATAAACAGCAGGAATTGAATCCAACAGATACTTATAATCACACAGCTCTTTCATTAATTGTTCTTTGTTAATATTTCCTGTTCCATCTTCAATGATTTCCTTCCAGAAAGACTCGTAAACATCTTTGTGATCAGCCACTTACACTGCTCCAATCTGAATAAAATTAAAGTTTTAAATCAATTAACAATCAAATTTACTAAAGTGTTTTTGCTTTCATGGGACAGGTTGTCCCAATGTTCTGCTAATATTTCAATAAATTCGTTGGCAGACATAGAATCATTCCTTTTACTTTTCATTTTTAAAGCGAATTATGTATGTAGCCTCAATACCAGCATCATCAAAAACCATAAATTTTTGAGAAGGTTTTGTTCCGAACCGACCTTGCATAGCATAATCATCCGCACCGACAAGCGCTCCATTTACTACAACTGTTGTGCTGCCATACTCTTTTTCATAATTGTGATGAATATGACCGCCGAATATGTAAGAAGGGATGTAACCAAGTAATTGGGGCAATCGTGTTACACACTGATCAACACGATCGTAGTGGCCGTGCACAAACACGACTTCCTGATTGTTGATTTTAGCGGGGATGAATCCGTCTTGCTCAGGTTCAATTGAGATGTTCTTTATATTCTTCAATCTGGCTTCAAGATACCAATTAATGAGGTATTCAAAGTTTTCTTTGATCCCCACATCATTCTTAGAAGGGGAGAGGCGACCGTGATTGCCTGCAACGTTATAGAACTTAACCTCTTGAAACTCACTAGCCAACATAGCTAACACCTCAGCAAGCGTTTCAGATACATATTTAATTTGTTCTACAGCATCTTCATTGGCCTGAACTCTTGTAGACACATGAATTAGGCCTCCGATTAAATCACCGAGATTTGCTACATGAAGTGTGGAAATGTGATTCTGCTTACCATACTCAATCACTTTGTTGGTGAGATGTTCTACACGCTCATTAAAGATTTCTTTATTGAATTTATTAATGCGGTTGTCAATTTCCATTCCGAAGTGCCAATCACTGAATAGAGCAAGTCCATGTTTTTCAGTAATAGCAGGTGATGGGAAGGTGAAGCGAAGGGGTCTTTTTGACTCTAGAGATGCAATAGCTTGAACAACATCATCTTTAATTTTTTCAAATCGTGCTTGATTGGCAATGAACTTGCGGTATTCTCTTTTTTGATCTCGTGCTTTGATTGTTTGTTTTTCGGTTTCAATGCGAATTTCTTCATGTTTTTGTTGAACTTCTTTGTTCATATTCTTTGAGATGAAGTAATCGTGCCAGCGTTCATACTGTTTAAAGTCTTTACGCCATTTGCTTTCATCATAGTTGGTTCCTTGATCCTTATTTAAAAGGGATGCAATTGTTTTTGTGTCAATGTGATAAGTGTCTTTGTTTTTGAAAAGTCTAATATGATAATCAGTAAATGATTCGTCTTTTTCACGATGCAAAACAGGATCTAAAATAGCTGTCATTCAGTCACCACCTACTCATTGATTTGTGGAAGTTCGTCTTCTTCGGTAATAGAAATTTTCACTTTCCGACCATCAAATGATTTTAAGATTGAATTTAGATCATAACGCTCGATGTCTGTTTTTGTTTCTTCTTCAATAATTCCATCAATGTAAGTATAGTTACCTTTTAAATTTACTGTATGAACTTTCTTAGCCAAATTTAATTCCTCCAATATGTGTTTTATTTACGTACAATAAGCTCCTTCGGAAGCCCGATGATCCGAAGCATCGGTAACGTCCGAAAAGGGGATATAAAGGAGATGAAAAGATAAGTCGGATAGGCGTTGGGGAAACGCCCGAAGGAGATTATTGATTACTTGCGTACCGGAAGCCTCTTTCTGATTGCGTTATTTGTCGTCTACTAATTTAAATCCAGGCTCTAGTACGAGCTTACCGTACATGTCGAGAGATGCGACAAATACTTCGCGACCTCCATGATCTTTTCCAAAATATTCTTCTGTGTCTTCGTTAAGGATAGCATCGATAATCTCGCCGGCATAAGTTTCATTAATAATCTCGCCCCACTTATTATATACCGTGTCATCATACATAACTTTAACGCGAATGTTTGTGTCCATCTTTTCGTCCTCCCTTGAAAATTATACGAAATTAGCGTTTCCTTAAATATTATTCATTAACCCACGTAGGTACGCAAAATCGACAGGGAATACGCTGATTACAGGTTCATCGATCGAAATCTTTGTAAGTCGAAAATAACAAAAGACGCCATAATAACGTCTTCAGGAACTCCTTGTACATCATGGTACATGAGCATAAAAGGCTGGTTATCGCTGTGCGAAATCCAGCTGGCTCCTTCTACACCTGGCAGATGAGCTATGACAACAAATAATACACGCTTTCTGGAATGTGTTAAAAGTTCCTATTACCTTTACATCTTATGTATCAAGTTTTTATGTTGCTTGCCAACGTCCGGCTCTCGTAGTCTGGAAAATGTATCAAGTTTTTATGTTGCTTGCCAACTGCTCAGCCCTTAGAGTCTGAGAGCCAAGGAAAAATTTGAGAAGGGAAGACCCTAATAAGCCTTCTCAATGGCATTTTTAATGCTCTTGTCAGGTTACACGCCTTATTGAGAAACAAAGCGTCTCAAACGCTCGTCATTTATTTTGCACAGTTTTCTCTGACCCGTGTAAGGAGGTATGTGCATTGGGAAAGGTAAGTCTCCATTCAGAACATTGAAGGAGATGAAGTGAATAAATAGCGAATGTGTTGCTAAGTGAAGTTGAAAAGGTAAGACCGAAAATAATCCTTTTCTGTGAAATGGGGGCGGTGATCAAGCGCCCAAACCTCCATCTCACTTATTTTACGAGTATAGAAGACTCGCTAACCCGGAAATTTTTTATGTGGCCGCATAATAAGCATCAAAGCTTACAAGGGCATTATTTAAAGGGAAGGGAGACGCATCTTCCTTACCTAAGTGCAAGCCGAAGCAATACACCGCAATTAATATTCAGGTCACATGCCACCCATAATAAGACCCTGATGGGATTCAGTCGCAATTTGCATTAATGCGCTAAGTCTTATCGGCATGTTTAGCCCGATAATAGCCAATTACCTGTCTCTTTAAGATACAGACATCCAAGTTAACCTCGAACCCTCATAAATGACCATTATCCGACTAACCACAATGACCAGTTGTAGCTGTAAAGTCGAATTTAATGCTTTTGTTCGTTAGAAAGTGAGAATAGACATGTTTAGAAAAAGCTTAATCCACGAAGGGGCAATACCCCGCTAATATCCACTTGTCCGAAGCTCCAGCATTCCAAGTCCTCAAACAAATGAATATTAGCCGAGAACTGATATCCCACATATCAGTAATCAGCTTATTATTGACGACACCCCCATGCCATCAATAAAAGAACTCTAATTAATAAACCTGGAGATGAATGCGGGAGAGGATTTGCACCTCTCATGGATGACAATTCGCCAACTATTAGTCTTCTCTTGAAGGTTGGCCTCGAGATTCCCGAAGGTCAGTCATACCACCTCGATCTACGCGTTTACCTTTTTCGCCACCGCATTCTAGGGAAAAGGGAGGAAGATGCTACATTAAGCTTTCACTGCGTCTTTTAGTGCTTTAGCAGCCTTGAAGGCAGGTGCCTTTGTAGCTGGAATATCAATTTCCTCACCCGATTGCGGATTTCTCCCTTTACGAGCTGCACGTTCACGAACTTCAAACGTTCCAACTCCTGGAATCTTGATTGATTCACCTTTTGTTAGTGCTTCAATGATGACATTAAATACTGCTTCCACTTTAGGTGCAGCTTCTTTCTTAGTAACTCCTAATTTTTCTGCAACTTCTCCAACAAATTCTGTTTTGTTCATGTTTTAATTCCTCCTAGTGATATTGTTTATTTTTGTGTTAAAGTAAAATTACGGTAACGTTTGTGCTTCTTTTGAAAAACGGGAGACGTACTCACCCTTATATGTGGAAATTAGCTTTCTTTCTCCCTTATGGCGATTATCTCAAAAGGGGCTTTCAGACCAGTCATATCAAGGGTTCAAGGCGCTTTTTTCGTTAAACTTTTTCCGGTAAAATCGCTGTACCCCTTGGGGGAGTAAGGCTCAGGGCACTTTCTATTTCGCTACCAGTTGTTTTCTCTTCCATTCTCTTTTTCTTATCTTTTCTCGTTCATTTAAACATTTTGTACAGTACTTTTTCTTGTTTCCTTTATTGCTTATAGGTTTCAAGCAGCTTAAACATACCTTCCTGTTCTTTAAGTTTATTGCTAAGTTATTTAATAGAATCTCACCAAAGCACTCCCATAATGTTGATTTAAATTTGCTTTTCTTTTTATATAGGTACTTTGCTAAAACATCAGCAACATATTGCTCGTCATTATGGATTTTCAACAATCTGTCTTTGATAACCTTATAAACATAAAGTTTTTGTCCAGGCTTAATGTCCTCATCATTCATGAGCCATTTCTTGTTCTGGTCTAATCGTTTATATTCACGAATAATTGCATCGTCCAATTTAATATCCTTGTTCTTGAGTAGGAAGCGATAATCGAACTTTCCTGCAACAGCTGCGAAATTAATTCGGTCAGAAGGGATAATGCAGTCTAACTTATTTACTGTGCTTTCATTAATAAACTCAACGCTATGTTCTTCTTTATCCTTTGCGTTGATGAAGAAGTGGGGGACTTTATTTTTTATGTAATCTTTGATTTTTTCATCAACATGATCAGGACGGGTAGGCATGAACAAGGTTTTTGCAAAATCAATAGTAAAGTTATTTTCCATGCATAACCATTTGATCACGTCCAGGTTTATATTGTCACTGTTCCATATCTTAGTGATGTTGTTACTGTACTCCCCGATATTGATTCCGTAAGCAAGGGTTAGTGCTTCATAGATGTTCCTGCTATTAATCTCTTGTTTCTGGGCTACTGACATTTCATAATACAAAGGAACGATGTTCTCCATATTACGCTTGGCAATATTGACGATTAACTCATCAGAAATAATTAAGGCCTTATCCCCGTCATTATCAAACTGCAGCAACTTAGATATCGGATCATGAATGCTTGTGTAAACACCTGGGGTAATGAACCACTTTTCATATTTCTCATCTTTTTTGTTCCACCTAACACCATGCTCTCTGAATAGGTGAGGGGAGCGGAGGATGTCAATATACCCTTCATCATATAAAGAACAATGGACATCACTTCCTGAAAGCATTCCTTTTGGATTCTGGATATTCAGAAATAATTTTTCGCAGAAAGCATATAGATCAGGGCATAAGTATGTATAACGAGCACCATCAACAAGCAATTTTCCTGATTTGGCATCTTTAATCATGCTTTTCTTTTTATTTTTAATAATTTCTTTCGTGTGATCATCGTTAAGAAGTTCTGGATATAGAAGTAAAGCGTCCTGAAGAGCTGTCCGATGTTTCTTTTTCTCCGTAGCTCCAAGAACTCTTAACATGGTTTCTTTGTCAGTTCCCAATGTGGTAATCTCTTTTACAGTCTTTGAGCTCATTTGAATTAATTCTTCATCGGAGATATCTGTAAGTGTCTGGAGCATTTGATAAGTGAGCTTACCTTCAACAGAAGGGTCTTCTTCGTTGAGTTTTGCCCCTAAGCATCCATATTTTTTATAATTATCTTGATATTCTTCCCACGATGAATAATACTTCCACATTTTAAACTGGCTTTTAGTGAAGATAATTTGAACATCATCTTTCACTACGTCCCATTCCTTGCCGTATATATCAGTTACTTTAAAAGCTTTGTTTTCCTCAGCAAATTTACGAAAATCAAAAGGGACTAATAAACCCTTTACCCACGGGAGCCTTACCATGAAGCTTTTACGACTTAGAGTGGGGAGTATCATTCCGCAGCCATCTGTATGCTCAATGGGAATGTTCATTGTTTTTCGTGTGATTTCGTAGGTGTCTCGGTCAATATAGTCAACAAGGCTTGATACATCCGTTTCTAGGTCGTTAACAACAATTGCTTTATCAATATCGATCTCCCAAGGGCTACTGGCGCTGTTAGATAAGGCCATATAGCTATTCCATTTGTTAATGCTGCTCCCACCAAGGGAATTAATCTTTTCAATTCTCAAGCCACAGGTCAAAGCATCCTGATACTTATCGTAAGTGCTTTTTTTTATGAAACATGACTTCTTTGTGCGAATTTGACCGGCACTGCTTGTGAAATAAACGTATTTCTCATTGTTATGTAAAAATCCTTTGTCAATAATGTCTTTCAATACTTCAAAATGATAAGTTTGTACAACCATGATTTCCTCTGAAAGGGTATTTTCTTTAATCCCTAATGTACGGGTCAACACTGAATCAAATAAAGAAATTACTTTATTATCCCTTAAACTGTCAGTTCGAAGTGTTCTTATGTCATTATGTTCTTCGAATGCAGAATAGAGGCACTCTTTAAGGTATGTAATTCTATGTGATATGTATTTCTTATGTTTATTATTTACATTGTCTAATGTTTTAAGATAATCTCTGTATCTATAAGACTTCAAAATCTTATTATGTAATGAATTTTCTTTGTCATTATAAAATGCTGATGTGTCTACGCTGTATATGTGAACTTGCTTAGACAATCCATCTTTTTTTCTTTTCAATCAATCCCCTCCATTTAATACTTATATTTTATTTTTTAATATTAATAATCACTCCTTAAATATTTATAAACCAGTTTTTTATATGTAATCGATTCTTTATCAATAGTACCGAAGAGTTTGAAGTCCTCATAAAGCTCACATTCGCTTTGTGTAGCCCAATCATTTTGCACAATTGATTCTAGAAATTCAATTACGTGAGTAGTCATGTATGTTTTCCGCATATCACACCTCCTTGTTCTTGTTTATATTATATACTTATATTTTATTTTTGTCTATGGTTTTCTGAGCCGAAAAATTACTTCAGCTCAATAAGTTCAAAAATTTCTTTGATGTCGCAATCCAAGACTTTTGAAATGACAAGAGCATATGAAAGTGAAGGGGTATACTTACAGAAACCACTCTCATCATTTTTAGACCATCTAGAAATCTGCTGTTTTGTTACACCGGTTTTTTCTGCAAGCCAAACTTTTTGAATACCTCGTTCTTTTAAATAAGGTTCTAAATTGGTTTTTATTTTGTATTTCAATAATAACCATCCTTTCTTATTTAAAAGATACAACACTAATACCTTCATCTCAATCGAGTTATTGATTTTTTAAATGTAATGTTCTTTTTGTAAGCATTAATGATTACAATAGTTGCAGAAAATGATTACTTCGGATATTATCATATTGGGTAATCTTTTATCCAGAAATATCAAGCCTGATCATTTTGTGGAGGGAGTAATTTTGGGGAATTATTTTGAGTTGATAACTTCAAACCTAAATTTTGATGACTTGTCAATTTTGACTTTTCTTTCGGAAAGGGGAGCAGACATTAAAGTTAAAGCAATTTCCAAAATTGAAATCAAAGATATAGCTATTGAAGCAGGTACGCCTTTGACAGAAGCAGCTTTAAGAAAGTCATTATATCGGCTTGAAGCTCTTATGTTTATAAAAATTGTGGCTGGGGCTAGATCCCACAAAGTAATGTTAACTGATTACGGATACGAAGCTTTGAGATATCAATTAGAAGGGGAGAGGGTTTAATGTTTGGATTTATTGGAGTAGGTCAGGCCGGTGGAAGTGTTGCAGATGAAGCAATGAAGAGAGGATTTCATTCTGTTGCAATAAATTATTCACTTTCAGACCTTAATTCATTGGTTAATGTCCAGGATAAGCTTCATCTGGTTGGAACAGAAGGAGTTGGCAAAGAAAGAAGTGTAGCAGCGAAACATATGAAAAACAACTGGGAATCTTCTATTGAGTTTATAAAGAACACAATGGAAAAGCCTTCAGTTCAAGTCATTTTTGTTGTTTTCTCTGCAGCTGGTGGAACTGGTTCAGGGGTAGCTCCTATATTATTAGAATTGTTAAACGAATGTCTTACTCATAAAACAATAGTTGCTGTACCAATCCTTCCTGACAACAATGAAGTATTGGTTAACCAGATGAATTCACTGGAGCTACTTGATGACTTATCTATGCCAGATACATGTGTTTTACCTTTGGATAATCAAATGGTTTTGAGTAAATATGATGGAAAGATTTCAGAGAGCAGGCTTTACAAGGAGACAAACAAGATGTTCCTTGATTTAATTGAAGTCTTACTCAATTACACGGATAGAGGATCAAAGATCAGTACATTAGACAGGAAGGATTTAAATCAGCTTTTTGACACACCAGGAATCATGACTATTGCTCAAACAGACCTCAATGAATTTACAAATGAGGGCAAGTATTTTGATAAGCTGCATGAAGATATACAGAAATCATGGAACAATTCGATATTCACTCCAGTTGAGTTTACAAATGTGATGAGAGCTGGAGTTATTCTGGATGTTCATGAATTCTTAACAGAGCATATTTCGTATAATGAACTGTTTAATGTCTTTGATAACAAAATGCCTTTAGACTTATTTAAGGGGCATTATGAAAAGGGGAATAGGGCGATAACCATTCTTAGTGGATTAACCTGGATCAATGAACGGATGAAGCAGTTAGACGATCTAATTGAAACAGGGAACACTGAGATGAAAGAAACAATTGTTTATAAAGCTAGAAATCGACGTAGAGAGGATTTATTTAAACCGAAGAAACTGGAGAGCAAGGAATCGAAAAAGACCTCGTATATGGAGGCACTGAAGAGACTAAAGCGCTAATTTTAAAGGGAAGCTGCCTACTAAGGTGGCTTTTTTATTTTGATTTTTAATGACCCCCTGGTGATCGTGAGCTGAAAAAGTGCTTATCGTAAATGAAGATCGGAAAGGGGTAATTAGTTGAAATAGCAATGTTTTAGGGCTGTCAAAGGGGACAATAGGTGTTTTGTGATCGTAAAACGTAGGCAGGAGAGAGGGAAAGATGTCGTTCAGTTAAAAATCTGATGAAAAAGGGAAGAATGAGGGGTGGAAAAACATTGATATTATAGGCTTTTACGATAGCGATTACGATGTAAAAATAGGGTGAAAAATGGGAAAGTGAAAAAATAAGTTGGGTGTGGAAATGGAAGTGCTAGGGGTACATTTGTTCCTGTTTTTTGGCCTTTAGATGTTAATACACCCCCATATACTGGTAATGTAATGCACATATAATATCCGTTATACCTGCATTTGAGGATTTCAGCCATTAAACAGAGTCTTTACCACGATTACAAACGAAAAACAATATTTATTTTTAAAAATTAAATAAGAATGTACTTTAAATATGAATGGCCATTCATCAAAAATAATCGTGTATATAACGAGAGGGAGCAAATCGAAGTCTTATTTTTTATTCTTCATCATAATACTATTCCAATTCTCCGCACTAATCACATTCATAGTCTTCCTTCATCCTGTTTTCTACTCTCACATATCCATTACCGCACATCATGCTATATCATTCCTTACCTTATCACCATAGTAATTCACAGACATCTCTTCAGAAGCATTCTAATACCTTTCTCAGCCTTCTTATCTCCAATCTCATACCATAAGTCTGTTTAACTCCACATCCTCATATACGCAATTATAATGGACAATACACTATCCACTAACACGATATAAAAATAAAAAATAAGTATAATAATTGTATACATTTAGTTTGGAAAATGTTATAATAGATACATAGGGAAAGGAGGTGTACATAGTGCTTGAGAAAGTGGGTATAGCAATTGCTTTTCTTATTCCTATCACGGTTTTAATCATCAACTGTTTAACAATAGTTGAGAAATTCCAAAACATAAAGAAGAATAAGAAAAGCAAAAAGGAGAAAGAGATAGACAAAAAAATAAAGCGTATACGCAAGCGACTCCGACCAAAGAGAAAACGCAAACGTACACGCAAATAACATCTCTAAAGGGGAAATTAATCCCCTTTAGTTGCTACCCATATTATAACATGATCAAGCACTTTGTAAACATGAAACGATTCTCATTGTGGTTTACGAACATTACATTTGTTGTTTTATTCTTATTGTTCCTCCTCATCAAAGATTACTTCAGCAGCGGAATACAGTCGCTTATCACGATTGTCTTTATAGTAACATGTGTTATCATCGTTTTGTTATGGATCATTTACTTTGCTTTACGCGGAAAGAATGTAGACAAGTCTAACTAAACATCACACTATATGGTGCTTATTTGAGATGAGCGGGACAAATAAATGGACTGTCACAAATGAACCTGGAGAAATTGCATCTATGTTGCCATTGTAAACAAGTGATCAACAGTGCAATAATGATTCATTTTCTAGGCTGGAAGGATACTTTAATGATCTTGAAGAGAGAACTAACTATTGAATTTAAGGCATGAGAAGGAGCGGTAAAATGTTTATCGTTCCTTTTTTAAAAAGAAAATATAAGGGGATAAAATTTGAAAAAGATTAAAGTGATTGATTCCATTATGGGATCTGGTAAAACAACATACATTATTAAAATGATGAATGAGGCACCGAAAGATGAACACTTCATTTTCATCACACCTTATCTTGACGAGGTAACAAGGATAAAGCGGTCATGCATCAGTAGAAAGTTTTACGAACCGAAAATACATAGTGAGGAGGGTGAAACACTCTATAAACTGGACTCATTGCACAAACATTTAGCGGAAAACAATGACATTGTGACAACTCATGCTTTGTTCAGTATGGCTAATGAAACAACTAAAGAATTGATTTATTCGGGGAATTATACACTCGTACTTGATGAAACAATGGAAGTAGTAAAGAAATTAAATATATCTAAAGATGATTTAGATATGTTGTTTCAAAATGAATGGATTAAGAATCAAAACGGCATAATCATATGGAATGATGATCAAGAAAAGAATCTTAATAGGGAGTATAGAGGAGAATTCCAAACGCTTAAGCAGTTAGCCAAGAGTAATAACTTAATTCTGCACAATGATTCCGTACTTTTTTGGCAATTCCCAGTCGACATTTTTACTCAATTTAAGCAAGTATACAACCTTACATATTTGTTTGATGCGCAGATACAGAAATATTATTATGATATTCATGGAATTGAATATGAACTTTATGCCGTAGTTAAAGACAATCACAGCTACAAATTGATGCAACACAATAAACAGTTTGATAAAGCAAAGAAGGATAAACTAAAGAATAAAATTAGAATATATGAAGGTGATTTAAATAAAATCGGTGATGACTATTACGCGTTATCAAAAACGTGGTTTGAAAAACGGTCAGTGTTACATAAAAGACTAAAGAATAACATACTTAATTATTATCAAAACATCATTAAATCAAAGTCTAAGGACAATCTATGGACAACGTTTAAATCACATAAGAGCAAGCTAAGTGGTAAAGGATATACAAAAGGGTTTTTAGCCTGTAACATCAAGGCAACAAATGAGTACAGCCATAAGAAAACATTAGTTTATTCAATAAATAGGTTTGTCAATCCTGCAATTGATGATTACTTTAGATCTAAGGGAATTGATATTAACGAAGATAATTTTGCACTTTCTGAAATGATTCAATGGATTTGGAGATCAGCAATTAGAAATGGTCAAAATATCGATATTTATGTTCCTTCATCAAGAATGAGAAAGCTGTTAAAAGATTGGCTTGAAAACAAGATATGAATAAGGCGTATGAAAAAAAAAGCAATAAATCGTTTTTGAAACCCTTGATACGTAAGGGTTTGAAGGGGGTCTTTCGTAGAAGAAAAGAGGTAAAAGGGATTGTAGCTTATTTAAGATTAATTCGTGATCCGCATGATGATGCAGCCTTTCGAGATATTTTCACACTAAGAAATGATCCATTTCGTTATTTTAGCAATAAAAATTTAAAAGATGTTGAGTCATTTGCCGGACAAACAAATATGTCCCTATATGAAGCCATGTTAAATATGAGATTTGATCGTCCGACTCAAAACGATAATGTCTTAAAATTTCAAAGTATGATCAATAAACTTCAAATGCAAGTGCTTAAAGGGATTGGTGTAGAAGAATTGATCGACAATGTAGTTAAAACTTTTAGAATGAATGATTACATAGAAGAAAAGTATCTTGATGAAGATGAGATAATCGATAGAAAAGAATCTCTACATACCATGAAAAAGTTTGTTAAGAATAACAATTTAGAGCAGTTTATAAACTTTGCATACGGAAGTCAGCCGAGTAAAAAGACAAAGGAAAATGCGGTACGATTAATGAGTATACATGCAAGCAAGGGGCTAGAGTTTAAACATGTATTCTTAATTGGTGTTGAAGATGGAAAGTTTCCACATAGAAAAAGCGATCTTTTAGACGAAGCAAGGTTATTTTATGTTGGTGTAACAAGGCCTAAAGAGAGTCTGTATCTTAGTCAAATTGGTCACTGTAATATGTTTTTCGATGAATATAGGCAAAGGGAGCTCGTTTGTTAAAAATCTAAATAAAAACACCATTTCATGCTAAACAGGATTCGGGCTGCCTACATAAGAACAGCCCTTGCAGTTAGCTCGCAATCCTTGTTTTGACTGGTTTGTTTTTCTTGATATTACGTAATTTAAGAGCGGGTTTTTCCACTATTCTGTACGAAAGAAATGCGATTGCAGCAGTGACAACAATTAGAACTATAATCAGCGGGTAATCTGATAGTGACTTATAAATTCCGGTGTACAAGAAGATGTTGATAATCACCATATGCCATATGAAAATTCCCATGCTGATATCGTCTAACCTGTTTAGCTGCCACAATATCTTCGGCCCATTGTATCCGAACCACACGATCGCATAGCTCAAAGGGATAAACCATAAAAAACTCCATAGTGTACTGTTTATTGAACTGAGATGTAAAAGGTCAATTTTAAAGAATAAAAATAAAGTAACAGAAGAAAAAAATAAAACGATATACTGCGGCGACTTATTCCATGCCTTTGCCCAGAAGATTCCCAAAGTGAAATAAAACATTTGCGGCAGGAAAGAATGTAAGTATAGGTTACCGATAAGACTCCCAGGCAAGAACTTTAAAGTTACGAAAGAAACCAAAACACTTAAAGCGGAAACAGCAAAAGAACAAAGAATCATTTTCTTAAATCCGAAACGTTTAAACAACCAATAAATAGCTGGTAACACTAAGTAAAAGCTAATTTGAACAGGAATTGTCCAAAGTGAATCGTTAAGGCGACCTGTGCCAATATGATGGAATATGTCAGGGAAGTATTGAGGGTATAGCACAAGATTGCTCAGAAGCCATATCCAGTAATCTTTTGTAGTGAATACTGTTAATGAAAGAGCTCCTAGAACAATTAACAGTACCGTGGAGGTAATAGCATAGGTGTATATTGCGGGTGCGATCCTGATAATTCGGCTCCAATAAAAATCGGTTATATTGTTTCCTTTAAGCTTGGATCTCTCATAAGAAGTGAAAAGGAAAAATGCGCTTAGAAAAAAGAAGATTGATATACCGGTGTGAAACATTGCTTTACTCTCTGGAGTATAACCAAAGACAGAAATGTTTAGATCTCTTGTAGCATGACCAACTAACACACATAGAGCAGCAAACAGCCTGATAACAAAGAAACAGTTAGAATGTTTTACGTTCATTAAAAGAACCTCTTTCCTATACCATATAGCGAATAAGCAGTAAGGGTGCCTATAAGCAGTGATGATTATATCATAAAAATGGAAGAAATGTTCTTTGAAATGAATATTTTTGTTCTTTATATAATTTTTTGTGTGATTTATGATGATATTGATATATATAGACACACATAGATACTCATAGATACATGTATATCTTGCTGTATCACGGTGAACACAGATAAAGAAGGAGTTTCATTTCCTGGGCTAAGTACCGATATAAATCATGGAAAAGAAGCAGGAAGGAAAATACAGAAAATTATGAGGTAGGTTTGGAGATGTGAATATTTTAATTTTACCCAGGAGGAGGCCTTATTAAATTTAAGTTTGAAAAATAAGAATAAATATAAAATAAATTATTGACTATTTTAAGTAGTCGTTGTATACTTAATTTACAAGATGAAAATAAAATTATCGAATGGGAGAGGTCAACATGACAAAATATAAACTTTTCTATGGCGTGGGCGGTTCAATAAACGATATCACAAGAGATGAAGAAGCTTTTGATTTTGATAGTTATGACGAGGCTATTAATATTGCTAGGCAGCAAGCCTTTGAAGCGTTTGAAGATTACGAAGTGATTTGTAGAGTATTAAGTGTTGAAGAAAGAATGCAACAAGAAGGTTTAACAGAAGAAGAAGCCATTGCTGAGTACGAAGAAGATGTCGAATCTTTTATTGAATATGGCGCAGAAGAAGTAAAATAAAAAGTCTCTGTGATGACATCCTATTATAGACCACCCCCTTTTTTAAATGTAGTATAATTTGGGAAGAGGGGGAGTGGATATGAAAAAGTTGGGTTTGAGTATTGTTGCAGTGTCTTTAACTTGGTGTTTGAGTAGCGGAAGTACTTTGGCCAAGATTACAAAAGATGAACATAAGGTCAGCTTTAAAATGACTGAGAATGAAACGGGCTTCTTTATGGCTGATGACACCAATCTCGAGTATTGGCCAACTAAGTTGGGATACAGGTTCACCATTTACAATGCTGAAGGTTGTACATTAAATTTTAAACTCCAAAGAATTACACTGGCAGGTTATGATTTTACTCTAAGTGAAAAGAATTTCACGGGAAATCATTTGAACTTGAGCGCAGAGGATAAGGTGAATGGTGATGCAAACAGGAATCATTACTTAAGTATCACAAAAGGAACCGGCTGCGGTGACGTCTGGATTAAAGGCTTTTATGGATTCGAACATGATGAGCCGGATGATGATTGGTAAGCTTAATACATAGTCAAGGTATATCCTTGACCTTTTTTATGGATATAATGATAATTTAAAGTGATCATACATAATGAAGTGGGGTAGTTAAATTGATTAAATCAAATCTAAAGCCGATATTAGACGAAAGGAATATCAGTATTCGAAAGCTGTCCAATGATATTGAACATGGTTTTAATACAGTTAGGAAACTTTATCATGACGAAATGGAGCGGTACCCAAGGGATCTGTTGGATAAAATTTGTACATATTTAGACATTGAGCTGCATGAGCTGTTGATTTACAAAAAAGATTAAAAAGATATTGATCACTTTAAGTGATCATGATATACTAAAGTTACAAAAAAAGTAAGGAAATGAAAATTTCCCAGATGTAATTTAAAGCGCACATTCAACAAAAGGAGAGAGAATATATGAAAGATTATTCTGTGAAATTTTACGATCAGGACTATATGCTATTATCTGAAATAATTAAAGCCGAAAGTTTAGAAGACCTAAAAATGAGCGCGGATAGCAAAGCGAAAACCTTGATGGATGAGAATGGAGTTAATGAGATCACTTGGACAGCAAGTGACGTTGTACTTGAAGGAAAGGTTATAGAGTAGGAACACAAACTTAATTAGAGGAGGAAAGGCAATGATAATACAAGAAGAAATCATCTTAATGGAAGCACTTCTAAGAGATGTAAGGGGTAACTGGTCAGATGAAATTATATCCAGGTTGACAGAGGCAAACCGGATTGCCAAGAGTCACAATTTTGAAGCAATAGAGAAAAAAACTCGTGGAATTTTAGACGCAGAAATGACAGGAAACAATAAGAATTTTGACGGGAGATGTTTTAGATCAGACTACAAATCAGGCGGTTATGAAGGCTTGAGCGAATTTTATGGTGGAGACGGCAATTTTAAATTGAAAGCCAGATCAAAAGAATTTTTGCAAAAAGTGGACGAGCTGATGACAAATGACTGGCTTATCTTTCCGGATTTTGACGAATACAATCAATGCAATGTTTAAATAAAATCGTACTTTTAACTAGATAGGGGTGCAATATGCAACTAATCAATGACACAATTATTCTAACTAAAGAAATGAAAGATATTTTAGGTGATGTGGTGGAATATGCATACATAAAAAAGCCTTCCTGGTCGAGTAAGCAAGATTTTGAAGGAGTTTACTCAGAGATGTTGGGACAAAAGGCAAGAATAGAGCCGGTTGATTCCTACCCGATTTTCGTTAAATTATCAAACGGCAAAACATTTACACTGTGGTCATCTGAGTGGGGCGGAATAAGATCTGAAACGGAAAAAGGATACTTAAACGACTAAAATAATTAAGTTAAAATCATTCTTTCATCTTAATAAATGAAGGAGAGTACATAATGTATAAGTTCATATCAGAGTTAAATTTAGACGACTCGACAATTCATAAAATGGAGATATCTAAAAGCTTTAAATATATTGGTGGTTTTTATATGTATAATCCCCGCCAAAATGAAATTCAACTCCCAGAAGGAGAATCATCTTCGCTCAGTGATTTAGCCCATTTAAGTTTTAATTCTTATGACTGTGAAAACCAAATGATTGCGGATATGAAAAGGGAATTCACTGAAGAAAAGCTATTAAATATTTTTAATTCTAAGTGCCCAGAAACAGCTTTTAATGACGCTGCTTCAAGAATCATTGAAAAATATAATTAAGGTGGGTTTTAATTGGCTAGTGATAAAGAATGGGTTAAAATAAGCGAACTTTCTGAAGAAGAAAAACAAAGCTTGACTGCCGGTACTGAAGTTTTGCTGCATGATAATTATTATAATGGGTCATCAGATAAAGCTGCCTTGATAAGAAAAAAAGGTTCTCAAGGAAAACTAGAAGGCCAGTATTACGAATTGACCGGCCAAATGGTTAGAATTCTTTTCGGAAGCAGAAGCTTAAAAGTCCCTTCTTCTTTATTATCTGTTCCAGTTACAATCGACAGGAAACAGGAAGTCGAACTAAATCTTTCACCAGTCCAAATTGTTAAAGTTGTGAAGTCATTAGAACTGTTACTAGACTTAGACAAGGAAGAATTTAAGTTTAATCGAGATGAGATTGCCCTATTATTGGGGCAGCTAAGTGAAAATCTAGATAGTAATGGTATTGATCCTGACAGAGTACTGAACGAGCTGTTCTCAAGGATTGATTAAGTTGTAATGAAACCAGTCATTTATGGAGAGAGAGCTAGTAGTTATAGACTGTGCGTACTACGGCAAAGTTTTTAAAAGGAGTGATAATATGAAGTTTACCTTGTTGCAGAATGCAATCGATTCTTTAAAATCAACTTATAATTCTCTTGAGAAATATAAAGAAATTGCAATAGGAGGTGAACATTTAGTGAAAGATGCAGTTCTTTCTTTAAATCATGCAAATGAATTACTTTTTAAACACGTACTGAAGGAAGAAAATGAGTTTTTGATATTCTCTGATATTCATAAATATATGTCCGCGAAAGAAAAAATGATTGAGAAACAGAAGAAAAATGTGTTTGAAGTAAATCCAAACTTAAGCACTGTGGGTTTTTATGAAGCCATACGCAGGTTGGAGTTATTGTGTGAAAAGACCGTGCCTGACAATTTCAAGAGTGCATTGTTATACATAAACAAAAAAAGAAATGAAATCACTCATTATGAAATTGATATGGATCAAGATGAGTTTAGGTTGTTTATTGAGAATTTAGAAGCTGCGTATGAGATGACCATTTCATTCTTTTCTGAATATGAAAAGGAATTAATTTTATTGTTATCTGAAGCGCGATTTGAAGTTTCCCTTGAAATTATCGATCCTGATGTCGAAGCAATGGCGCATGATTCTTACATCGAGTATATGGAGGAAATGATGCCTTAATTTGTTGTTAAAGAGAAAGGAGCGAACAAATGATGTTCAAAATGATAACTGTCTGGTACAAATACGATGATAAAGGTAACGAAGCCAAACTAAATCATATTGAAGATGGATGGGTGAACGGAGAATATCCAAAGCCAATAGATCCGTCATTCACAAATCAAGAAGCGTGGAAGAAAAGTGATTGGGAAAGGAAACATGCTTACTTAGATGAACAGTATCGAGTATTGAGCGTTCCGCCAGCTTATTGGATTAAATGATGAGATAAGAAAAATTATAAATTGAAATGGGCTTGAAGACTATGTATTCAACAAGAGATTGAGATACATAAAGACACTATCATCTGAGGTTTAAATCATGAATTTAATAATGCTCACGGCAAGTATAAAGGCGGATGTTCCAAAGAAGATATATCCATAGCTCTTTTGTTTCTTTGAAAGTAATTCCAGCCCGACTATGATAAAAAGAACTGCAACTAATACCTGAAGAGAAATCAACAGGAATCCACTTTGATTAAACAGAGAATACACGGCTAGTAACAACGCCATAAATGAAATGAGAATTTTTGTAGCTTTTAGCATGCAAACACTCCTAAGGTAATTTGGTTAACCTTATCACGTTGCAGACTTTTTTTGCAGAGGCAAAGGGATCAAGAACAAGCATTATTTTATAGGGGGAGACCAATAAATGATCAAGGTTTACACAATAGGTCACAAGATACCAGAAAAGATTAAGTCATGCATCTCTGAATGGGATTATTGGTCTTGGATTGTAGTTTCCAATACTGCAAAGAGGAACAAGGATGCGAAACGACTAATAGAGAAGATTGAAACTGATCCAGACAGGATTGCAGAATATAAAACTGAAGATGGAATTGAAGTATATGTAAGCTACATGGATCCAGTGAAATAAAAAAGAGCATTAAAACTAAATGCTCTTCTTCATACCACACCTACGACACTCACGTAAAAACACACCACTTTTTACTGAACTCTTGAACAAAGCATAATCACAGTTGTCACAGCGGCCATATTTAACATCGGGATACTCCTTATAATCATATACAATTGTTACATCGTAGCCATTAGTCTCAAAATCTTTCTCTTCCATTAAATTTCACCTACACAAAGTATTTAACACTACTATAATACCAGACGATGTATATAAGGAGGGTTTTAATTTGATTGGAATAGCATATTTCTTAATACTCTGGCTTGGTATTGGCTTTCTAACGGGATTTAAGGCCTTATTTGTTGATCAGGTTTATGATGAAGAGTTTAAGCAGGAACTGATTGATTCATTTTCACCAGGTATGGAGCAGAATATGATTGAACTGTTCTTTAAGAATAAATTAAATATCATGGTGTTTTACATATTAATTGGATTGCTGCCACTGGCCATAAAAATTGCTGGTCTGTTGAAGAGGGGTTAGCTATGCCGGTTATCGATAACTTTTTTGTTATTCAATTTGATAATGATGATTACTTCAAGTCATTTAAATTAGATGGAAGTGGTTATAAGACATCTAAGGGGCTTCATGACGCTTCTAAGTTCACTACAATGTCAGAAGCTTTAGTGATCTCAAACGAGCTGCACACAGAGTTTAAAGTCATTTCTGCTATAAGACAAATTGAGGTTATTACTAGGTGAGGAGTGTTCAGGTGTACTGGATTGAATGGATTGAGGATGGGAAGAAGAAAAGTATTGTTGCGGATGGCTGGGTTGAATGGGCTTCAATCCTGGAAGACCTTTATCAGCAACGATTTGAGTATGTTGAATGGAAGAGGCTTTAAAAAACAGAAGTCTAAATAAAATTAATGTAAAGGGAGAAGGTTTTAGAATGGAAGAACTAAATCATTATAGAAAATGCCTTAGTGTGAATTACGAATCCATTATTTTATTGGTAGCAACCCCAAAAGGGAAATATCCTTCAAAAAGTGTTGATTTAAAAACAAAAGAATTTGTTAATGAGATATTATATAAAGAGTATTACATTGATATTTATGAAAAAGGTAAAAAAGAAATTCTTCAGGATACAGCGTTTAAGCTTTTTACATTGCCATTAATCGGAGATTCATTTGATCACAAAGTAAATAGGACTGTTGCGAATAGCAGGGCATCTGAAGATAAAGTTGAGGCATTTTTTGTATTACAAAGTATTAATAAAGAATTTCAAGAAAACAATTCAAATATCAACATAGATAATGCAATAAAGAGAGGAGAAGAGAGTGCTAAACTCTTTTTAAATTGTTACCCATTAGGTACACATGATGTTTCCGTGATACCGGTTGAAAGAGGGAACGAAGGGGTAGAGCTATTACTTGACATGAAGTTTAAAGATAATGCCTCTGAGTACTATTTTGATTTCACATATTTTGGCGGTTGATGGACATGGATGAAACATTTATCAATAATCTAAATAAGAACAAATTTGAAAATGAAGAGTTTAAAAATGGTTTTAGAGCAGGAGCTGAATACAAAGATCAAATGGAAAAACGGATACGCGATCTTGAATCAGTGCTGCTTGAGTTTATTGGGTATGAAGACGAGTGGCTACTGACAAAAGCGGGCTTAAATAAACGTACTAGGTCAGTCTTAGTTGACATGATTATTGATCAGCGTTATCTTCTTCACACTCTCTATAACAAATTAGATGAAGAAACAAAAAAGAAGTTAAAAAGTGAAATTGAAATGTGTATTTGGCCTGGTGATAAGGAGCAATAAAGATAAACTCGGACTAAATATCTTTAAGGCACAGTAAGGATTCTTATTGTGCCGGTTCAAATAAAATACGAATTTTAAACAGATAAAAATAAAAAATAAGTATAAATGATTGACTAAATTGTATTTATTCTGTATTATAAGACTATAAATAAAGGAACATATGAAAAGAGGGGAAATGAATGGAGCTTATAAGAATAGCTATGCGGAAAGATTTAGAAAATGATAAATCACTCATGAGCAAATGGGCTGCGGTAGCCGGTCTTAAAAACCCAAACCCTCTTTACGATTTCCTAAACCATGATGGTAAGACTTTTAGTGAATTTAACTCGATAGTTAACATTGTGAAGAACCACTACCCTGACCGAGAATATGAACTCATGGAAAATTACTGTCTGTTGCTTGACCCAAATACTAAGGCTGCAAGAAGCGCACTGGAATATGCAGACGCTAACAGTTTTAATACTCTAACTGATAAGCTGGTAGAAAAAATGAGCATCGCCTCTAATTTGAAAAGTAAAGAGTACGGAAAAATTTACGAGATACATAGGAAGCTATCAAAAGGAGAAATAGATGTTCTAGAAGCATCAAAAAATATTGGAAAGTACAGAATTAAAACTGATGAAATGAATATTTTTTCAAAAATGATTCCCATGTACGACTATTTAAGTAAAGGGAACTTCTCTCCGATGAAGTCTTTACTGAAGCAAATAGACCTTAATGATATTAAAGAAAATAATTATTTGAAAAAGTCGTTTGAGACTAGAATTTACGTTCTTTTATCTAATATTTATTTAAATGAAAATGAACTTGAATTGTCTAGAGAGTATGCAAAAAAAGCGATTAAATCAACTGATACCAAACGTTTTTTGGTTTTTAGTTATCTAACAATAGGTACGTCCTTTATTTTTTCAGACTATGCCTTAAGCAAGCAGAATTATTTATCTGGCTATGAAATTGCAAAAGGGAACAGTGTTTTTGAAGAATTCTTCAAGAGAAATTTGAGCTTTTTAAATAACTTTTGGAATAAAGAAAATCCATGGATCAACTACGATTCAAATGCAGTGACTGATGTCCAAGAAGTGATTTTTGAACTTATAAACCAAAAAAAATTGGAGAGAGCTTTAACTTTGTTAAAGAGTCTGGAAAGAAAAAAGCAAAACGAAAATGACCTTGGATTTCATTATTACTTAGAGGGTCTTATAACGAATGATAAAGAAGCATTTTATAAATCGGTTGAATATTTTAAACTTTCGCAAGACAAGCTTTTTATTAAAATGCCTCTTATTAAATTGGAGAGTTTGGGTGAGAATCCAAGACTACTAAAAATTATTTCTATGTAAACAAATAACTGAAAGGAGGTGATATTATGAAAAAATTATTTATGGGGATTACAATCGCGGCAGTTCTAATGTTTTCGTATGCATCAGTCAAATTAGCCTCAAATGAACAGGCTTCAGGTGATTACGAAGTGGCAGGCGTTGTTCGGGGAGCTTAGCCATTGACACATAAGGGGATATTTAGTATCATTTTACTTAATTTAATAACTTAGAAATGGAAGACGTTTGGCTCTCGCGAGCTAAGCGTCTTTTGTACTTTAAAGACACTCACGAGATTATTTAATTTTTGAAAACTCTAGTGGGACTCCCTATACATATTGAAACCAAATAATGAAAAACAAAATAATTTTCAAAGCGCATTCGAAAAAAGATTAAAAAGAATGTGCTATTTGTCGTTAAAACATCTTTACTTATTAGGGTTAATGCATTAAAATGAATTTAGAAATAAAAAGAAAAAATAAGTATTGGTTCAGGAGGAGAAATTATGTCGGCTATAAAGTATTTGCAAAGCAGCATGACATTACATAAAACCTTATATCAGAATAAGTTTGAAAATATTGCACATAACGATTTCTTTGCAAACGAAAAGGAATTAGAAAAAGAAAAAATAAAGAGAAGGGAAACCGTTAGAAAGGAAATGACTAAGGGCTATATGAAATTATTGAGCGCGTGTAAGGAGGGTTAAGTACCCATGCAAGTAGTGGATTTAAAGGCTACTAAGAAGAAAATTAGCAGTACTAAGAGCATTGACGAAAACTTTACTAATATGGCTGTTGAGACGTATCTAAATAGTATTTTGGACATCAGAAAAATCATACTTAACGCAAAGACTCAAAGCGACCTATTTAAAGCAAAAACGGAAGTGAAAGCATTGCTCCAGGATATAGAGCACGTTCTCAGAGGCGGAGATGCGCTGTATAGAACTGCAGAATCTAATCCTCATTATGCTACGCTTATAGCTTTTATGGAGAATTTAAAAACACATATCTCAATTGAATTTGAGCAATTTATTTATAAACCGCAGCTCTAGGGCGGGCATATCCTTATTATACATAACTTATAAGGAGGATCCTATGACAAAGCGAATTAAAAAGCTGATGGAAGAACGCAACATCACAATGGAACAGATTGCAAAAGAAACAATGATTAATATTGATAAAATCAAGAAAATCATTAATGAACCGCATGAGGGAGATGTAACTTCCGTTAAGCTGATCGCTTTGGTACTGGATGTTTCCATTGATGATCTTATTGATGATAACGAATTTAAACGGAAGGAGGAACAAGACGATGAGTGCAGAAATTAAACCTATTAAGGAATACAAGGTGTTTGAGGATATTATGAGCTTTCTCTACACCAAAGACATAGCCAGCAGCTCAGGTAACTCAAAGTACCAAACTCAGGATTTAACTGCTGTTTCTAATACACGAAAAAATTATGCATGTGATATAAAGCAATTTTTCAGAATCATAAAAGAAAAAGAAATCGAATATTTGTCTGAAAAAGATTTAGAAATCACTAAAAGCGACCTTGCGGGGTATATAAAACATCTTCAAAGTAAAGGACTTGTAAATAAGAGTATTAAAAGAAAATTAGCATCCTTAAGAATGCTATATAAATACCTTAACCACGATTACAAAGAATTTATTGATTTAAGCGTATTTGACTCTGTTGGAAAGTTGAAAACAGTTGAGAAGAATTGGGGAAGAACAAACAAAGAAGAAGCTGATCTTATAGCCGAAGATATGTATATTAACGAACGTCAAAAACCATTACACAAAAAACTGTGTGTGAAGGCAGCAGCAAGAACTTCTTTTCGTCTTAGCGCATTATTAGTTTTAAGATGGATTGATTTTGAACTTGATCCGACGACCGGTCATTATGTGGTTTCAGTTTTAGACAAGGGCTCTAAAGTGGTGTCTACTGGGATCAATAAATCTTTTTATGAAGAGCTTTTAGAACTAAGAGATGAAAACGCAGTCGACACGGATTATGTTTTTAAAGGTCTATCTGAGCAATCTCTAAGACATTCTCTAAAACGGTCTAAAGAAAGGTTGGGAATACCGCCTGAGAGGGACTTGAAATTTCACTCTTTTAAGGGCGTGGGTATTGACTATGTTTACGAACACACTGGCCACGACATATTAGCTGCGAGGGAGCAAGGTAATCATAGCAGTGTAGCAACCACTGAACGTTATATGAGTAAAAGAAAAGATATATCCAAGGCTGCAGGCGTTATTATGGATGAGGACATTGAAATTGACATTCTTTATGAAGCTAAAAAAGAAGATTTTATTTCTTTTTTTGAAACAGTGGAACCGTCAATACTGAATAAATTCATTAAATTCCAATCGGAATCAAAAGAGAAATGATTATAATAATTATTATTTATTTTTCTCTTGATAATAAAGTTTCCCTTTGGTAACTTTATTTTAGCAACATAATATGAGGTGATATAATGACGGTAATATTTGACCAATCTGCAAATGAGAAATTGCTCACCGAAATGAGAGACGTGTTTTCTGAAAAAAAACATATACGCTCTTTTATAAATGATGTCCAAATAGGTATGGCGGAGTTCAAAATACCTCCTGGTACAACACAAAAAATAATTAACGAATTAGAAAATCCAGAGTTAGACCTTTCTAAAGAATACATGTATTTTTTAGCTAAATGCCTATTCAAGATTCTTGAATCAGAAAGGTTTAACCCTGCCAATTATTTTACTGAAGCCGATATGCAGGATATTGAAACGCTTTGGGAAGGTGAAGTGGAAGACGAAATTAAACTTCCTTACACCTTTAAAAACGCTGTTAAATACTCAGATAGCAATTTAACATTCCAGATTACTGCTGAAGAGCTTTATCGTCTATTTGAAAATAAGCTACTTCATTATAATCCGAATGCTCAAAGAACAAATAAAACCAAGAAACTTGAAGGAACTGATATTGAAATACCCGTTCCTGAATTAAATAAAAAATCAGTAGATGAAATTAAAGAGTTGTTTAAAGAGGGAAAATTAATAAGCTCAATGTTCACTTTTAATGCACGTGTAGGCAGCGCGGATGAAGGAATTGAGTTAATATATGACGAAGAAAATATGTCTTTAACAGTAACTGAAGGTACAATTTTGGACGTGCTGGACGGGTATCATAGACTTATCGGGATAACCACTGCTATTAGACAACATCCTGAATTAAAGCATTTGCTAAAGCGTGTGTTCAAAGTAGACATATACAATTACACTCAAAAACAGGCTAGAGAGCATTTTGGACAACAGAACACTATAAACCCAGTGAAAAAATCTAAGGTTGCTGAGATGAGTCAGCATTATTTCTCGAATAAGATCGTTAAGTTTATTCAAGATAACAGTCTCATTGGCGATTACATTAAGACCAACAGTGACTGGATCAACCGCGGGCAAAACCTGTTAATTACTTTTTCGGATTTCAAGAAAGCTGTTGAACGCAACTATTCTAAAAAGGATTTTAGCAATCAAGCAGACATCTTGAAAACCGGGAGATACTTAAGTGCCTTTTTTGATGCTATGGCCAATATTTATATTGATGAATTTTTAGGCAGTATTGCAGACGAACGGAAGCGATCTCTTGTTAACGCCAATTTGTTTTTTAACGGCTATGTTCAATTAGCGAAACGATTACAGGAATCAGATGTATCGATTGATGATGTAGAAAATAAGGTCGAAGAGATACTAAAACAAATTGATTTCAGAAAAGACAATCCTCTTTGGAAGGAGCTTGGGGTCATTGATAATAACGGTATTCCGAGAGCTCCTCAAAAAATTTGTGACTTCTTCAGAGAAATTGAGATAGAGCAGCAATTTAATTAGCTTAGGAGATGTTTGATGCAATGTTCAATAGTGATATTAAGGAAAAGTATTTAGATTCTGTTACAGAGGCAGTAGCTCACCAGTTGAGACCCTTGTTCTCAAAATCAGAAATAACGGAAAATCTTTATAAAAAAGATATTTATGATTTCACTTCAGTACAGATTTTAGAGCTAATACGATCATTCGATCAAACAACAATTGGGAGTGTAAAAAGAACATTATCATTATTGTCAATGTATATCGATTGGGCAGCATCTTATAATTTGAGCAAGGGTACTGTAAATTTAGCGAGAACTATATCGAATGAAGAGCTATATGGGTGCTTAGGTGGTAAAAAATTATACATCTCCTATAGTGAACTGGAAGAGATGCAAGAAAAACTGCTCAATTATCAATCGAAAGCAGTTCTAAGATGTTTGTTTGAAGGTATCTCAGGTATGGCGCACTCCGAACTTCTTAGTCTTTCACGGCAACAAATTGAAGAAGCAATGCTAAACGGTAATGTTCTAACATTGCATGACATAAAGAATGGAGATCGCAAATTAAAAGTTAGTAGTGATTGTCTCATAATTGCATTAAACGCTTCAAAGGAAACCATGTATCAATTGAAAAATGGTAGAGGCGAAGGCTGGGCAAAAGAAGTCTCCCTGGTGGACAATGACTATGTAATAAAAACTAAAATAACTCGGGGAAAAAATGAAGGGCAAGCCGGTAGACATATAATCACAAATTTAATTACGGATATCTCAGAATTCTTTAAAATAAACTTTCTTACGCCTAATACAATTGTAAGGTCAGGTCATCTTTATCGAGCGTATCAGCTTTATAAAGAAAGAGGCGTTGTCGATAATGCCGTTAGATACCAGATCATCGATGATTTTAATTTAGTTGTTAGTAATAGATCTAGGGCTGTTTACAGTATGAAAGATTACGTTAATGAAGAAGTGATAAAAAAGCTTTATGCAGAAGAGTTAGGTTTAAAAGAAGAAGAATTAATTTAAATTTTATTTCCCTGCCCAGCTTAAAGCTGGGTGTTTTGTTATGTTCAAAAATAAAAAATATGCATAATATTAATATTCATATGAAAAATTTCGACATTCGACAAAACTAGACACAATATGCCAAAATAAGTTCTTTCCACCAATGGCAGCATGTAGTAAAATAGTTGTGTAAACCGTATGGTTTACTCAGGAGGAGACCAGGACATTTGTCTTAGTCGAAACTCAATGCCGTTCAACCTTGAATTCATAGAGATCTTCCACATTACAATCTAATGCTTCAGCGATTCTTTTAGCTGTTCTGATAGTCATCTCGACTTTTTTCATCCGGTTATAATCGCTCAATTGCTGCTTTTTGATTCCTGTTATTTCAGCAAGTTCATTAATTGTAATGTCTTTCTTTCTACAAAGTTCAGGTATCAAGCATTGCCCGATCCCAACTTTAATCATTATCGGACATCCTCCTGCTAGTTCTGATATGGAAAGACATAATACATATCATACGATGACTTCAAATAACCACTAGCGTTACACTCATATTAATTGTATAATGTTATCAAACAAAATAGAACGCTTGTTCCCTTGTAAGGTTGTCGGAGAGAAAAAACATAGTATAGGAGAATGAGGATGGCAGGTTATTTGAACAATGTATCACTACATCTAGAAATTGTACTTAAAAACAAAGCAAAAAACGAAGAGGTTTCTCAAAGCCTTGCTGAAAGACTGTGTGAAAAACTCATGGTCGCCAGGGAAGTATGCTTTCTGCAGGCAGACGGGAAAGTTGAGAAATTTAAATTGAATGACATTGAATATGAGGTATCTAATACTGAAGAAGTACTTTAAATAAAAAAAATAGGAAGACTCCATGGAATTACAGCATGTGCATTACAGCAGTGTAGTTGGAGCTTGTAGGTGAACACGTGAAATTGTTTGTTGATCTTCAGGATTACAACACCGTTAATCTCAAACTAACTAAAAAGATTTTGACATCAGAGCAATATCAATTCCTTTTAAACTTTAATGGCAAACATGTAGACGTAACAGTGTCCGTAACACCAGAAAATCTGGTGAAAATAAGGGATCATATCAATGAAATAATATTTAAATTTGCAGAATGAAAAATCAAATTCGGTCATCTGGAAAAAATATGATCGAATTTGATTGACAAAGATTATTATGTAGCGTAAATTATAGTTAAATATAAAAAATAAGTATCTGGTGGTGAGTTAGAAAAGCAATGCTCCTTGATGAAAAGTTGAGTAAATTAAAAGACGCATATGATACACTTCTCATTCACAAAGACAAAAAAGAAATGAGAAGAGTTGTAGGGCTATTTCATTCAATAATCGATTATGCGTATGAAGGTATGTACATAGCAGAGATACAAATTGACCAAGAAGGAGAGGCCAATGATTAGAACAAAAAGCTGTATGAACAATACAATTTCATTAACTGATTTTAATAAAGTAAGTTTAGTTAGAAGAATTATAGAAAAAGAGAAAATTGGTTATGTGTGCGCACATCCGATAAAAGAAAAATACTTTGAATTTGTTGATGCCGGCTCCGATAAGAAGGGAAGCAAATACAAAAGGGAATACATAGGGTATACAAAATTCTTTATTAAAATGAAGTTGGATAAAAATGAAATATAAGTACATAAAATGTAAGTTTTATAGAGATTCGGATAAGGAGGGAACAGTAATGAATGAAATCAAAATCAGATACGTTTTCCGGCATAAAAAGACCAATGAAATTGTCTTGCATTGTTACACCTTGAGTGAAATTGAATATTTCGGGGAGACGATCTATACAGATAAAGAAGATTATGAGTTGATTAGTCGGGATATATGGACTTGTCTTAAAGACAGCAATGGCAAAGACATATATGCCGGAGATTATATAAAAATTACATACGACTCTGCTTTTTCCAAAGAGCCATTCTATATCGGAGTGGTGAAATATTTAGAAAACGAAGATTACCCAGCATTTGATTTAAGACCTTGGATTGATTTAGACATGAATGCTATAAGCTGGTTAAAAAGTGAATCAGATCCTAGCGTAAAAAAATACGAAGTTATCGGCGACATTTATCAAAATCCTGAGTTATTGGAGGGCGCGGAGTGAAATTTAAAAGCTTTGACATACATCGTAAAAAACAATGGGATTTAAACAACATTAAGCCGCTAATATGCATACATAAAGAATATGATAGCGGCTCCGGAAGTAAAAGGGTTCTGTGCATAGGATTCGATAAACGTAAACCTGTGTTTGTTTTTGCCAATCCGTTTAAACACAGATACTGAAGAGGGGGCGGGGAGTGAAGCAGATCAATAGAATGATCATTATTTTTCTGGCGCCCATGATATTCACTATGGCGGGCGATTTACTAAGTCATCATTTCGGAAATGGTTATATCAAAACAGGGTTCGTAACGACGGGTGGTTTCATCAGTGGTTACCTCGTTAATAAATGGATAGTTAAGAAGGAGGGCGCGGAATGACAAAGACAAAAATCACAATCAAAACAAGCGATAAGGTTGAAGTAACAAAAGCACAGGCACGAGCAATTGAGGAAGGGAAGAAATTTTATTTAAGAATGGCTGACGATGAACCCGAAAGAGTGAACGCCTTGACTAAAGGAGATAAAAAAGAGTTTGCACGCCTTCAATTCGTCGGGAAACACTTTGTCATTAAAATAGGGGATGTAAAGCCATGGGAAGAGTTATTTGCATCACTCAATGAAATGTCTGCTGACGAACTGAACAGGGCTATCTTGAAAGGCTATATCATTAAGGAGGGTGCGGAGTGATGAATGCTAATGACAAATTAGGTGCTTATGTCCTTCTGGCTATGCATGGATACAAGAAAGAGGAGATAAAAGAAATTATGGAAGAAGTTAAATCAGTTATGAAAAACGAGGAGGCTGCGGAGTGAACCAAAATAACAAGGTACTTACAAGCTTTATCTATTATGCGACTTTTTACAAACTAGCAGACTCAAAAGGATTTAAAATCCTCCCACAGAAAGACCATTTAGAGATTTTTGCTCCATTCTACGGGAGTGACCAAGGCGTCAAAATTAAAACAGATGAAGATTTAGCTGAAGTTATTCAAGACATCCTTCAGTATAAAATTTAAGCCAATAAAAGATGCATTTTATTAAAAAAGGATGGCGATTGAATGGGAATGTTTGATACCTTTGTTGGTCAGATCAAATGTCCTAACTGTTCTGCAATCCAAAACGCAGAGGTTCAGTTTAAATGGGGTGAATGCTTACTATTAGACTATGAGTTGGGGGATGTTGTTTCAAGAGCGCCAGAAGGCTTATATGTCGAAGATGATTGGTTTAACGAGAGGTGCTCAAATTGCAAGTTAGAATTTTTGCCAAATGTGGTTTTAAAAAACGGGAAGGTTATTTCATTTATTAGCAAAGAGGAGCTTCAAAGAACAGACATTACTCAATTAAAGGATATCCCATTAAAACACGCTAAGACACAAAGGTATGAAAGAGATAAAATCGATGCCAAGGGTTTTACTAAAGAGACAGCAGATTTCAAAAAGCAACCATTCAAGGAGAACCAGTCTATAACGGCTTTTGAGCGTGAATGGCAAGTTGTTAAAGGATGGAGAAAGGGCTTCAACCCGGAAAAAAGTAGTGAGTTTATTAAACTTTCCGGTTGTGCAACAAGGAAATCTGATTACTGGTTCGTTTATATAGTGGTAGATGCAAAAGGAATGAAACGCTTCGTGGAAGTTTCCGACAGAATTAAACATTGGTCAGACAATGATGATAGGTACGGCAATATGCTTTTCAGTGAAACCTATGGATTTAAAGATGAACACTTTTTATTTAGCCAAATCTCCTAATTGGGAGTGGGAAAACATGAGGGAATTAGATTAAAAATAAAACTTTATTGAGAAAGGGAGGATTTAAATGGAGAATGATGTTTTATATGGAGGATATAATACACGATCACGAAAGTTTTGTTTTGGAATATCAGAACCATCAAAAACAAAAGCAAGAAAAAGTTATTCGATCGAATTGGCTCAGATGCATATAAATGGCGTTTTGAAATTAGAAAAATTAAAAGAAAGTAGATGAAAAAATGAAGTTTGCACCAATGGATAAAGTTAAATTAAAAACAGCTAGTCATTTCAACAAACTTCGAACTTTAAAGAAAAGAGTTCCTGAATTAGATGATCCTTTACTAGGTGAATGCTGGGAATTTGAAGAAGATGGTTTAAAACAATTTGATTGGGAGGAGAACTACGAATTTGTCGCTAGACCCAAACATTTTAATTGGGATTAAAACAGAATCTAATTGAAGTTAAATGAGCATCGGGGGAATAAAAATGGAGAAAATGAACTTGCTAAAAGAAGTAACAATATTTGACCCGGATAAAATCCAACCAGGAACTGAAGTTAAAGTGATCTGGTATAAGGGTTCAGAGATGGAGTATACGCACCATGGTGAAGTTATCATCAATAATGGGGAAAAGTTCTTCTATACTTACATTGATAAAGAAGGCCATGTAGGACACTGTCATGTGAACGCACTTGATTTGAAGAACTATCCAGACAGTCTAATTGTTGAAATTAAATCATAACAAACATATGAAATAACGGAGGGAAATAAAGATGACGGAATCACAATTAAGGGAAGAAAATGAAAATTTAAAAAGGCAAGTCGATCATATGAAAGATGTCTATAAAGAAAATATGTATCTTCATATGGCAGTAAGACAAGGCGAACAGTTAAAGGCTAACCTACAAGCTTATTTGCGACAAGATGACCGAGTATATAGTCCTCATTTCATTACACCAAAACAAAAACAATATATCGTGACTCTGTTCAAAAAACATGGCTTGTCTCCACTCAGTAAAGCAAAACGAAAAATAGTTAGGCGTTTTAATGGGGGCGGTCTGATTTCAGAGCACGAAGCACATCAAGTTATACAAATGTATGAAAGAAAGTAATAGTTAATCTTGACTTGGCTGTTTCAATTGTAACCAAGAAGGAAAGAGATTTTTAATTTAGGCTACAGAATCGTAATAAAAAGACTGTTTTAATAAGAGGGAGTTGTATTAATGGGGATGTATACAGAATTGGTATGTGCTTTTGAACTTATTAAGGAAACACCAAGTTGCATAATTGAAATTTTAGAGTTTATGACTGGTCAACGAGATGAACAACCAAATGAACTTCCAGAGCATAAGCTGTTTCTTGAAGGGAGCAGGTGGCGATTCATGCTTCAATCTGATAGTTATTATTTTGATGGCAAAACCCACAGTGAAATTGTAAGGGATACTCTAGTAGATGGGTATTATGCAACAATTAGATGCAATCTAAAAAACTATAATAATGAAATTGAGAATTCTATTGATTGGATTTCACCATTTATCTATAAAACAGATGAGAATTACTTTATTGGCTACAAACGATATGAAGAGGATAAAGAGCCAGAGTTGATATTTGTTTAAAAGGATTATTTCATTGAAAGGAGGAAGGCGCATAGGATATTTAAAGCACATAATTGACACAGCCTGGTTTAACTTAGTTTGGTTTAAATGGCATCTGGGTGCGGACATAAGCATGTTTGACGGCTGCGGATGGAATACATATAGAAGAAATAAGGATAAAAATAAAATAAGTGGAGGTTATTCGAATGATAAAGGCAAATCTGCATAGCAACCACGTTGATGAGATTATTGGAGAATATTACGCTGCTAAAGGATATTCAGTCCAGAGCATTGACCGCCAGGAAAATGGACAACTGATTGTTGTTACGGAGCGAGTAGCACCAGAGGTGAAGGAACCAACAAAAGTTAAAGTTGATATCGCATTTGATTTTGTACATAGAAGACGGCATAAAAAGAAATATTTAGCTTAAAAAAGGCAAAGAGTCAAAGCTCTTTACCAACAGGTGTTTTCCTTAACCGATCAGCCATATACTTGATTAAACTCAGCGCAGCAGTCACTAATACAATAACTAAGACAATCTCAAGTAAGATGATAAGGCCCATATTTAAGCCATGGCTCTTAAAATAATCACCAGTTATAGAGAGCAATTGATAAATTCCAAGCATTAATACAATGAAGGAAGAGCCTATAATAGCCAAAGATTTTTTAGAGAACTCCTTAGTATGTTCAAAATTATAAATCAATAAGAACAAAAATAGACAAGCCATAGCGATCTTTTGAGTCAATGAATCACTTGCTGAAAACCCTGACACAAGTAAGGAGATAATTAATCCAGCCATTCCGATTATTTTATTCATGACATCACCTGCCTTGTATAAGTATGATCTGGTGTCAGCTTACCAATTAAAGGGGATTTTCTCAAGATGATACACATTAAAGTTAAATTAAAATCGTGATTTTAAACAGATGGGAGGAAGCAAATGAATCAAGATATTCAGTTTTTAAAAGAACTTCAGCAAGAGTTGAAAAATCAAGATAGCGACGGTCAAGCTGCACCACGTTTCTGGACAGTTGGTGATTATGAATGGGTCGAAGCTCGAGAAGAAAATGCAGAACGGTATTCTGTATACCTGCCATATATAGCAGAAGCATATGTTTTAGATGATTATTTAGAAGAAATAAAAGAAGATAGTAAGCTTTCTGAGGAAGCTTTAACAGAGTTGGAAAAGGACGACTTTGACGATCCTATTGAGTGGATTCAAAAATACATTGATGAGGAAGCAGAATTAATTCCAGAAAGAAAGGTTCACATTGTACGGCCGGATACAATGTTTTTGACTAAAGCAGAGGCGAAGACACATATCAAATTGAATAAGCATCACTACACTTCAGAAGCTCATACATACGCCATGACAGCTTGGAGGGCACCGAAAGTAGAGCAGTTACTTAACGTGCTTGAATCGTTTGATTGGGATTCACTTAAAGACAGTCAATACAATCTATAAGGAGTGGCAAAATGAATACATATGTAGTCGACAACAGTAAATATAAATGCATTTATGCGGGAATTAACAAAGAAGTTGCTTTTAATAATGAATTTGAAAACGGAACAAGAGTAAGGGTTTGGTTTGAAGGCCATCACATAAAAACGTTTGAGAAAGAACGAAGAGAAGTCTGTGGAGTAGGAGAATGGATCCTTAAGTATGATGCTGCTACTGAATTACAAAAGGAAGTAAATCGTTTGGAAAAGACATATTTCAAGAAGAAAGAATTGTTAGACACTATTAGACAAGCTGATGAAATCTAAATAAAAGATAGTTTTTATACAAATGAAAAAGGGCATACGCCCTTGAATTAAAGTCCTAAGTATACAGTTCCTTTATATTCTACTCGGTACCTTCCATCAGGTTGTTGTTCCCAAGTTTTTAAATCAATATACAGAGTTCCATACCATCCATTTTCCGCATAATCAATTGAGTTAGGAAATCCACTTCGGGCTTCTTCTCGAGTGTAGTATTTAACAACGGTCATCTCCATCTGGTTGCCCTGTATTCCTAAATCATTTTGACTTTTAACAACATTAGTTGCATATGCGGGAGCAGCGGTAAGGATTAAAGATGTTAGTAAAAGAGAACTCGTAATAAGCTTTTTAATTTTCAATATAATCAACTCCTGATTTATTGATTAAATACAATGTAATTATATGTAAATGAACTGAGGTATCCAAGTTACAAAGATACTGTATTTTTAGGGATAAGAAGGAGCTTCAATAAAATAGTTATTTTATAGAAAGAGGGGAAGAGTGCAGATGGCATCAGCAGAGCAATTGAAACGAATGAACGACATAAACGATTTGATTAAGCTTATCGCAAGTATTGATAGATGTACTTTCTACTGTAAGTCAAAGAATCGGATAGCGTATTTCAGGTTTAAGAAAAAACTGTTCTTCGTTGATGATTACACGGGGAGTGATGTTTACCCGTATGAAATGGGATACGGGCGTGCAAACGGCTTTTCGCATGGAGGCAACATGTGGCAACTGGTCAACAGCTTCAGAAAATTCATCATAACAGGGAAATACGGCGAGCTGAGGGATTATAAAGAAATATGGGCTTACAGCTATGAAGGATGTATGAAAATCCGTCAGAAGGCGAAGGAGGTCGGTTTCATTGACAGTGTTGATTACCCCTACAGCTTTGATGAATGGGCGAGTTAAACTAATTGATTCATGTACTAAATTTTCATCAAAATTAATTAACTTTGAACTAAGGAATTATGTAACGGAGAGATTAGACTCTCCAGGATTCAAAGGAAG
Organism: Bacillus sp. B1(2022); assembly: GCF_040259625.1. Classification (NCBI taxonomy): domain Bacteria; kingdom Bacillati; phylum Bacillota; class Bacilli; order Caryophanales; family Bacillaceae; genus Bacillus; species Bacillus sp. B1(2022). The sequence goes on along the minus strand of NZ_JANIFO010000005.1, from coordinate 180,918 downwards.
GGATGCGGAGTTTACCGTGCTTAGTCTTAAATCTGTGCTTAACCTTACATAAGATAGGTTCTACAAATACATATTCATCAGATTCAGACTTTACTTGTTTCATAGAGTGGAATTTACTTCGTTCCGCATTCGGCATAAATTCCATGAATCCGGCTGCAGTTCCATCAGGATAAGACAGAAGAAACTTTATATCTTCTTTGGTGTAGCCGGTGATAAGCACATCTGTGTAATCGTAGTTAATCACTTTCAGCCAGTTATGGGAACGTTTATTGATTTCATAAGGGGAGTTAGCTTTCTTTAGTACGATTCCTTCAAGATGCTTTTCTTTGGCCAGATTAAAATAAGCTAATCCGTTTCCTTGCAGGCCTTCAATAACAAATACATTATCGTGGTCAAGGTTTAGGTCTGAAAGCATACTCTTACGTTCAGTGAGTGGCTTAGTAGCGATTGAATGTCCATCAATATAAACTACATCGAATACACAGTAAACCACCTTATGGGCTGATTTCTTAGACATAAAGCGTTCCATTACAGCCTCGAAATCAGGAGCCCCACCTGGGGTAGCAACAATGATTTCACCGTCTAAAACAGTTCCATTGGGTATATCGAGATCCAACAGTTCTGGAAACTTGCTTGTTACTTCATTGTTGTGACGAGTGTAAAGCTTTATCTGATCATTAAACTTGGAGAGGATGAGTCTTATTCCATCAAATTTCAGCTCGGTAATATAACTATCGTCATCAAATGGTTCTTTGATTGAATGCAATAACATTGGCGATACAAACAAAATATCACCTCCTACTTAGAACATAATAGCTAAGCGAAGGTGATATATAAAGCAAAATGACTGTGGTACTTAATGGGATTCAATCAGTTCCGGTGAGTTGTTTTTAGGTGAATTCACTAAAGATGAAACTTGATAAGCCTCCATGTCATCAGCGTCATATGGCAGCAGTAAGCTTTGAAGATAATTAGTATCGGTGTTTTTGGGGTTAAGCCATTCCTTTTTGTTCTCATCAGTAAGGATAACTGGCATCCGATCATGGATGTCTTCCATAAGCTCATTGGGCTTTGTCGTGATGATTGTACAGGTGTATAACGGTTTGCCTTCTGGCGTATTCCACCTTTCATATAAGCCAGCAAATGCAAAGAGGTTGGATGATTTAAGCTTTATCCGCATAGGAATCTTAGTCTTTGGGTCAAGACGTTTCCATTCATAAAAACTGTCCGCAGGGATGATGCAACGTTTGCTGACAAGCGGCTTTCTAAAGCTTGCTTTCTCGGCCAATGTTTCAGCACGAGCATTAATCATTTTATACCCGATCTTTTCATCCTTAGCCCAAGGAGGTATAAGACCCCATCTAAGTTTGCCCAGACGATTATTTGATCCATCATTAATGATTGTCAGGATGTTTTGTGATGGAGCGACATTATAGCTTGGGTTGTATTCGTCTTCAGACAAAAATTGGTCTATATTGAACTGTTCGATGATGTCGTCAAACTCAGAAAATAAAGTGAACCTGCCACACATGTTCATCATCCTTTAGGGTTTTTGAATATTGTACAGGCTTGATACACGAAAATCAAAAAGGAGGAATGTGATGAAGCAGCAAACAGTTGAGGTTAAAGAAGTGGATGTGTTAATTAGAGGGATATGGACAAAGAAGAAGTTCACTGATATTCAAAAGGGGCAAACATTTAAGATTAAGGAGAATGGAAGAGCAAAGAAATACATAGCAAGAACAGATCCTTATTGGGATGACATGTATGAGACTTACATAATTGATTTATTGGATAAAAATAAAATAAGTGTATGATAATTAGAGAGAGCAGATAGCATCGATGAAGATAAAACAGGAATTTTATAAGGATAAAAATAAAATCAAAAAGGGGAATTTTGATGAAGCTAATTGGTATTAAAACTAATAACTGTTTTTTGGTGTCTGACAATATTGAAGGAAAGAAATATTTTCATAGTCAATTAGATGAATTGTTTTTCGATGGGAAACGAGCAACTGAAACGTATAAATCAGACTGGTTTAAGCTTGATAAGGAACCAAGTGTTATTGAAAAACAAATGCCGGCTAAAAAAATCAATCATAGGTATGAATTAAAAGAGGGATTCCAGGAAACTGATCTGACACCACAAGTAATTAATGTTTCATACATAGATGAAGAAAGTGAATACTACGAAGTAAAAGGTCTATATGATTTGAAATTTGAAGAAGTCCCACAACAAAATGAAAAAATTGAGTTTGAAATGAACGTAATTGAAGAGATTGACGGAGAACTTAAGCTGCAAAGTCATAATTTTAACTTGAATTATAACTTACTGGATAGAATTCAAACTCATCCAATGCTTCTTGAAACAAAGCCGTGTCACCTGTCCCGAGAAGAAAGCTATAAGATTATCAGAAACCATATAAAAGCCAATATAAACCCTAAACTTGCAAGAGTCACGAGTGATTATGATTTCTGTTTTACTGTGGTCAAAGTTTTGGAGCTTTACAAACCTCACGAGTATGTAGTTGATCTTAATGCAATGTACAAACGGAGAAAGCCTAAACTTGAGAAAAGATTTCAAACAAAGCGGGAAGTTGAAATTTACAATGTTGCACCTAAAGCCTATCAGAGCTACCCAATTGTAGAACCGTTTAGTGGAAAGGACGTTGAAGATTTAAAGAGTAATATTAAGAAATTTTTAGATGATCTGATGGCCAAAATCAACGAGCCTTTAGTCGAATGTGAATGCTGCAAAGGAAGAGGGGTTATTTTGAATGAATATTAAATTGGACAAGGATTACATGGTAAATGAATTGGGGCTACCGGAGTCCTCAATTTTAGAAGAAATCACTGACACATCAAGGTGGAGCGTTCACTATAGAATTGTATTTCCATATCAAGGACGCTTTTTTGAAACTTTCTATAGCAAGGGTGCCACTGAAAGCCAGCATGAAAGCCCTTGGGAATTTGAAGATCAAGTGGATTGCTATGAAGTGGAGTTAAAAGAAATGAAGGTTAGAAAATGGGTAAGAAAAGAAACTGAATAAAAACGATATTTTATAGGAAAGGAATTTGAAAATGACCACCTACTACTGTAATAAATGTAAAAAGGTTTGTGCAAGAGAAGAAGTTGAATTAGAAGAAGATTCATGGGAAGGTGATTGGCAAGAAGTCCACCTAGCTTGTGGAGAGAAAGTTATTTGGTTTTTGATCGAAAAGGAGTGAGAGAATGGACTACATAGAAAAAACGAAAAAAGAAATTAAAGATAATTGGTTTAAAAATCATGTTGCTGAAATCAGAGGCAATGAGGGGCTGCAGGTTATCTATTGGGAAAAGCCTGAGACATTTGAGTACCGAACAACGTTTGTATTGTCTGACAATAACATATTTATTTCTGGAGATATAGGTGAAGCAGTTTATAACCTAACATGTAGTGCCACATTAAAAAACATAAAAGAATTTGATCTTCACTATTTAACTAGAAAACTGACAGCTCATTCAGATGAAAGATGGAGTTTTAACTACAAGAAGGCACTCAGGGAATTAGACGAATGGTATTTAGAGAGGAAAGATGACCAATTAGACGATTTGGATGAATTGCATGAAGATTTAAGGGAAGCAGCAATGAATTTTTCATTACATGAGCATTTTAAAACAGCAGTCTTTTCTATTTATGAGACTACTACAGCGGATTGGTTTGACACAGAAGAAGCAGAAAGTGTTTCTGATTTTGGCAGTGAGTTACCGCATCAATTTATTGCATACTGGGTTGGATTACAAATGGCAATTAAGCAGCTAGAAAAAACAAATACGAATTTTGCATAAAAGTAATTTTTTATTTAAGGGGGTGATAACAATGTGAGTTACCTATGTGATTTGAGTTTTAAGAATAAAACAAAAATAAAAAGGAGTGGTTATTAATTGTTGAGGATTAAAAACAGAATAGAGGAAATGTTAAAAAAGATTGAAGAGGCAGAGAGGGTTTGCTATGACGGGCGCTCCCAACTCTGCATGCATCGTATCACTACGAAGCTATTAAAGTATATCACAGTAAAGAAGACTTTTCCAGTCTTGGCGACTGCTCTGGTTTCATTCCTGAATCCTGAGAGTATTTTAGCAGCGGACAAGTATCGGAACTTTGAAGAGCTTAAAGCGAATGAATCACCGTTCAATTTTAGCGTATTTTCAAAAGAGCAAGACACTGATGTATTAATTCTTGCTCCCCATGGAGGTGGTATAGAGGGGGGAACAAGCGAGCTTGCAAAGGAATTAAGCGAAACATACTCTACATATCTTTTTGAAGCTTTAAAGACACCAGGAGCATTTGATTTACATTTAACCAGTACGAATTTTGATGAACCACAAGTACTTGAAATGTTGAAGGAACATGAGTTCACATTGTCACTTCACGGTTATGCAAGTAATGACCAACATGTTTTAGTTGGAGGCACAGATCGGGACAAAGCTGAAGCGATAGCAAGCACATTAAATAATGCCGGTTACTCTGCAGAGCTTCTTGATGAGGGTACGAGGCTATCTGGTAGCAGCCCGAACAATGTTGCCAATAAAAATAAAACAGGAAAGAGCATTCAACTTGAATTGAGTACTGGACTGCGAAAATCAATGTTTAACACCTTTTCTCTCAAAGGGCGCTCAGGAACAAGAAATGAGACCTTTTATAACTTCATTGACACTCTGTCACGATTTCTCAATGAAAATGCAGAAGGGAAGGGTTTGACAACATGAACATGGAGCAGCCCTTATACTATTTTGTTGATGCTCTGGATTGGGGAATTGATGATAAAGGGTCAAATGCAATTGAAACAACAGAAGGAATAAACCGAGCTTTAGAGTATGCAAGCTCAAAATCATTCTATAAAGTACATATTCCAAAAGGTACCTATCTAATTGATGCTGTGAATATGTCAAGGCGGTTGCCTGAATTCGGTGGAGGTATTAATGTTCCTTCGAATATTGAGTTAATACTTCATCCAGAGGCTGTTTTTAAAGTGTTGCCTAATGATTCTCAAGGCTACTCCTGTTTTTATATTGGCCAAGCGAGCAATGTAACGATTCGTGGCGGTCAAATTATAGGGGATCGATACGAGCATGATTATTCAAAAGTAACTTCAATTAAAAGGACACATGAATGGGGATACGGAATTCATATTCATGGCAGCAGTAATGTGTTAATTGAAAATGTGCAAGTCTCTGACTGTATTGGAGATAACATTTGGATAGCAGCCGATGGGATGATGAACACTTCAGGAGCGTATACGCCTTCAAAGAATGTAACCGTTCGAAAGTGTACTCTTTTAAGAGGGAGAAGAAATAATCTGGCTACCAATGGTTGTGAAGGTCTTCTTGTAGACGACTGTGATATAGAGGAAGCTGGGGGAGATACCATTGGGCCACAATTAGGAATTGATTTAGAGGGTTTTGGAGAAAACGGAATTAAGTATGATCACCCATACAAATTAACTGTACGAAACTGCAGGTTTAAAAATAATGGGCGTGGATCCGTTACAGCTCACACAAGTGGTGAAGTAAACTTAGAAGGAAACTTTAGTGACAATGTTATCTCTTTTGGATACAGCACTGATGTCAGTGTTAAGGACAACAAGATTATTAATAAGGGAAAATCCAAGAAATATGGAATTGACTCGGTGGGTGTTTCAAGCACGGAGTCAGGAAATAGAGTGCAAATCAGCGGTAACACTGTAAGAGGGTTTGAAATAGGCATTTGTGTAAGAGGTAAAGGGATTGATGTAACGAACAATATACTTGAAAACATCGCGGCTTGTCCGATTGCAACACATGAAGCAGAAGATGTTTTTATTTCGAATAATCATATTGAAAACAGCGATTGTATACAAGTTCAAGTGCGAAACTCAAAAGATGTGAGAGTTACAAATAATAAAGGGGGAAATACCACATCTGCTTATGCCATTAAAATCATGGATTCGAACCGTGTAAGCTTTGCAATTAATGAATTTGCAAATGTGCACGGGGGAATTTATTGTGAAAGGTCTCAATCAGTTCGTTTAAAGTTGAATGACCTATTCTTAAGCGGAAGTGGATACGGCATCTTTTGGGATAAGGATTCTGAAGTGTATTTCAACAGAAATGAAATTCATAATCCAAGAAATGTTGCAATCAAAGGTACATCCGAGAAATACAGCTGTCAGATCAGTGAGAATCAGATTTATTTTTGTAAGTCATTGATTGCTATCCACCTGACAGGTGGTTCAGAACACATGTTAAACAATAATGAGATCATGTTTAATCGTTCAACAGACCAAGGATATGGAGTGTATTTGGAGAATACGGACAAAGTACGGCTTGTAAGAAATGATGCGCGTGGAATTGGGGGTAAGTTATTATCTCACCCGTATTGCACAGATAAAGCAAAGAATACAACCTTAATTCATAACACATTCGATAGTGGGACGCTGAAGACGGCAGAAGGAGATATTGTAGTCTAAATAAAATTGTAGTTTTAACAAGATTGGGAGATGGATATATGGCCAATATTTTAAGTAAAGAACAAGATGAAGCAATCCGGTATTTCAAGAACAAGCTAAACATATCGGAAAAACTGTACATATCCCTAATTAATTTTAATCTGCTTAGAGATAAACACGAAGACTTTGGCAATAGACTATATGAGCTTTATAAAACAGATCCTTATCTGTATATCAAAGCGCTCAAAGAAGGTTACGTGGTTGATCAGCCAATTGAATTTAATGAAGCAATTGTGCGGTTCTATGATGGTGAAGAACTTGCTGTAATTCATAAGACCACTGGGAAAAGATATAATGTAAATGTAAAAATGAAAAAGCTTCCTGACGGTTTTACGCTGCAAACAATGAACATGTGGTCATGGAGTGAAGTTGTTTAATAATCCATTTTAATTGCAGGGTTTCGATAGATAACTGAAGCCTTGCAATCATAAAAAATAAAAAATAAGTATAAAAATCATAGACAAATATAAAAAATAAGGATATAATAAACTCAAGTTAAAGGAAAGGAGGTACAGCCGTGTTAGTACTCGGAATTACTGAGAAAGCTTTGGCTCAATATCGAAAGTCGGTCAAAAATAATCACGCTACTTCATCGGATCAAGTGTTATTAAAGATGATTCGAAATGTCACTTTAGTTAAAGAAACACATCCTAGTCGAGTGAGGAAACGGCTATTTTACACGGAGTATGCATATGGCAATTTAATCATCAAGGTAAATAGAAAAAAGCAGGTCTTTGAAATTTTAAATAAGAAAGACAAAGATGTTGATCAAGTGAATTGGAAATTTCCTAAAAGGAGATACATAGAGTTAAATAAAGAACTTGGGATTAAAGATTGTAAGTTTAGTAAAACTACATATTCAAAGAAAAAATGAATTTAAAAATAAAAAAAGAGGATGATGATTAAATGGCGAAGAAAAAAGATGAAATTAAAATCAATAAAAAACATGGTGGTAAAGAGTTTACCAATAGTTTCAGATTTGTTGGATTAGTGAAGCCGGTAAGAAAAAAAGATCCTGAAACAGACAGTTGGTATGATGTTGATATTTATGAAACGACAGTTACCCAGACTAAAAAGAATCGGAGAGTACTTCAATTCAGTATCGAAACTGCGCCTTATAATGAATTAAAAGTTGAGCTTGCAGGAATGGAACGTGATTTAGTTTATGCGTATAGCTCCAAACATAAAAAAACGGTAGCAGTCCCGTGGGCAGATCGTAACGACAAGACAAAGCTACCTGATGAGACATATCATGTGATTACCCCAGAATGGGATATGGCAGAACAATTTGCAAAAATCGTTAAGCCTGGTATGTGGGCTGAAGTTCAAGGGCAGTACGAATTTGATACTTTTGAAAACGGCAACGGAGAAGAAATTAAATTAGTGAAACGAATTATTAACAGAGTTTTTCCTTTGAAAAATGGAGAAGTTGAAATTAAAGACGTGGAAAGTGGAACTCAGTTTAATGTGTATGACTCAGAACAAGACGGAATCCAACTCGGTAGTGGAAAAGCGAAAGAAGGTGTGGCGAAAGTTAAGGTAGGTTGGCTAGATCCTTCCGGTGGAGACCTATTCATTGCAAAGGTAAAAGACGACGCTGAGGGGCAGCGGTTTAAAGTAAGTTACACTGATGGAGTTGTAGAAACAGACAAAATTAAGGTGTCAAATAATATTCAAAGTGAAGTGAGAGTAGCCGAACCAAACGGCAAATACAGTTATGTGCCTTATGTAAGAGACTTTGGCTCTGAAAATTTTACCGAACATAATAAATTTGAAATGCAGCTAGGGATTAAGAGTACATACCAAGACGAAGAAACTAAAGACACTAAAGTAAATGGAGTTTATCTTGATTATGGAAAAGATCGAAGTGTCCCAAAAGATGTTGATCTAGTTGTCTATTATAAAGAGCCAGAAGAAGGAAAAAAATCTTTTGCAGATGCTTTTGGCGCATTAGAGAGAGGCGCTTTTCTAGTTGTTGAAGGGATCGACAATAACAGAGCGCAATTCACACAAGTCGAAGTTAAAGAGACCGAGGACGAAAACCCTTTTGAAGATGTAGGGGAAAAAGTGGCGTCCTTTGAAACTGTTTCTACTGGGACTCGAAAAGGTTTAGAAATTCTCAACTACATTGGTGGTACATATAAAAGCGGACTGTTGACAGAAGAAGAAATTTCAAATGAGAATGCACCGAACGAAGACCCGTTTGCAGAAGTCGTTGTCAATGACGATGATCTGCCTTTCTAAAAACAAAAATAACTTTGATTAATATAATAAATTAAAAGGAGAGATTAAATGAGCTTTAGAAAAAAAATTAAAAATAACACACCAAAGGTTGAACTTCAATCCATCATGACACTAGTAGCAGGGGGATATAAAACAGGTAAGACACGGCTCTGGAAAGAAGTAACAGAGATGCATTACGCACACCCAGAAGAGGCTCTATTATTGTCCTTTGAGGACGGGTATGAAACTTGGCAACTAAACAATATTGTTCCTTTGCATGAGGAAGGCACAGACAAAAACCTTTGGAAAGTATGGGAGTATTTCAAAAAAGCTGTAGTGCCTGAATTAGTCCAAGAAGCAAAAACAGGAAGAATCGTCAAGCTTATTGGAGTAGATACAGCAGACAGAGCTATTGATGCTTGTACAGCCTGGATTTTGAATGATAGAAAAAGGCTTTATGGTAAAACATTCGAATCGCTTCAGGATATTTCTGAGTCGACTAACGGTAAGGAAAATGGGTGGACAGCTCTTTATGAGGAACTTAAAAAGCCTTTCGATACTTTGAAAAATGCAGGTTATGGATTAATGTTTCTCGCATGGACAAAGGAAAAGGAAACAACCCTTTATGATGGAATGAAGTATAACTCCATTCAACTTATGATGCCTAACTCCGGAAGAAAAGTCTTTGAGTCGCAGGCAAGTCTTATTTGCTGCTTACATAACGAAGTATCCGTGTTGGATAAACAGGGAAATGAGCTTGATGACAATATTAAAGATAAAAAAGGTCGTGATAAAGCAAGTAACTTCCATGACACAAAAGTAATGATGTATTTTAGACCTTCTGAGTATGTTGAAATTGCTGGAGGCCGATACACTGAACTACCAGAAAAGGTTGAATACAGTGCTGAAAACTTCTTGAAGACATTCGAGAATGCAGTGCTAGGACAAATTACAAAGACTGACCGAACTGTCCAGGAAATAAAAAAAGAGGAAGAGTTACTTAGAGAGGAGAAGGTGCAGGAAGCTGCTGAGAAGACTGAAAGCGACCCTCAGACTTACTTGGACGAAATCACTTCTTTAGTAACTGGTCAAACGCCCTCAGTAAAACATCAATTAGCTGATGCTTACGCGGCAAAGTTTGGCGGACAAAAGAATTATAAGCAATTAACTTCTGTAGAAGATCTTAAAGAAGCTTTAAATATCACTAAAGAAATACTGGAGGCGGCTAACTAAGGGAGAGAAATCTCTCCCTATTTTATAAAGGAGAATTGCCTATGAAAGAAGTAAAATGTCAGTGGTGTGGATCAAAAGGGGTTAAAAATAGTATGTCCTGTGAAGCAAAACCCACTGGGAAACTCAATAAGAATGGATCAGAAAAATATATCAGGAAATACTTTCACGGCGATTGCTTTGAGGCATACAATCAGGATAAGAAATTTAAAGAAAATGAAGCAACAGAATTTGATGAACTCTACAATTACTTATTAAATTTGCATAGATTAGAGCGGTTAGACTCCCGTATGATTGAGCGTATCCAGGATATAAGGAACGGTACAGTTAAATACCAAAATCGAAAGATTAAAAGGTATAAAGAGGGCGTTCCATTCACAAAAATTTTAGAAGCATATAAATTCTCTGAACAACAATTACATAATGTCCGCAATTACAAAACCCTTGAAACAAGTTGGCAAGAGTTTACCTATTTCCTGAGTATCGTAATCAATAATTTGAACGAGATGAAAGAAACGAACAGGCGTAGTAAGCAACAAGATGATATCCGTACAAACATTATTAATAAACAAATTCAAGTGCAAAGTGAAATTGATATTAAAATTAAACCTAAAATCATAAAAAAAGATGAATTAGATATCTCAAGTTTTTTATAGGAGAGTGCCATGAAGAAACGAAATTACATAGATGAATTTGTTGAACCGTCATATATTCATGAGTCTCTTTTCGTTGGGTATTTGTGGTCAAATCCAATGTTGTATCAAAGATACAGAACACATAAGATTACAAAGGAAACATTTACTGAGCCAATATGGTACTTCTACTTCACTGTTGGATCTCAGATGTTTGAAAATGGAATCAGAGATTTTGACGACAAAACTGTTTATTCATTCTTAGTATCAAGGCCTAAAGAAAAAAATAAAAAGAGCTATTTAGATGCTTACAATGATTTTGGTGGCTATGAATCAGTCGAAGAACTTATGAATGAATGTAAAACCGACAGTCAGAATGAAGAGTACCATTTTAACGAAATTCAAAAATATGAGAGCTTGCGAAAATTACAAGATGCTTCATTGATTGATATTTCTGATGAGAAGTTAATTGAAAAGCTTACGATTATGACGCTTAAACAACTGCAGTTATATGTGCAATATAAGTATAAGGAAACATTCGCTCACATCAACTCTGGCGATGTTATCGAGCACGATCTCGTGGACGGGCTCAATGAGACAATTGAAGACCTGGATTCAGGTGAGTCTATGGGATCGCCATTACATGATTCTCCACGATTAAATAGGAAAATTAAAGGATGGAAGGACGGGTCTCTTTACTATTTAGTTCTTTCATCTGGAGTTGGGAAAAGCTCAATTGCAATGGAAAAGTTTATCTTGAGCCTTTTCGAAAACCAAGAAAAAGCAATTCTGGCCATAAACGAGGAGAGTGTTAAGAAGTGGCGTTCATTACTTCTTGCAACCATTTCATCTAAGATCCTAAAAAAACCGATAAACAGGGAAAAGTTGTATGAGGGTAATTTTAAGCAAGAGATGCTAAATAAATTAAATGCAGCAAAAGATTGGGCGTGGGAGCGTGGCCAGGGATTAATTAAAACACTGGAGTTAAAAAAGTATCGTGTAGAGGATATATTAAGCCGAGTTGAACTTTACAGGCCCAAGGGCTATAACAAGCTTATCATCGATACCTTTAAACCTGATCGATCACAAAAAGATATGGCTCGGTGGGAAGCTTTTTCAAACTCAGCTCAAGAACTGCATGATTTGATTAAGGAAGACAACCAGAATGTGGGGACTTTAGCGACAGTACAGCTGAAGTTAGGCAAAGAGACAAGATTCTTGGACTTAGACTCTACGGGAAAGAGTATGGAGATAAACGAAGTAGCTGCAGTTGTAATGATGGGAAGGTTACTTTTCGCAGATGAGTACACAGGTTCTAAAACCAGATATGAATTAAAGCCATATAACTATAAAAAGGATGAGCTGGGGAACTGGTATGAAGAAGAGTACATATTGGATCCAAAGAAGACATATTTAGTTCTATTTCTAGCGAAGAACCGTTTCGGTAGTGAGGAAGAGCAGATTATTTATGAAGTCAATTACAGTATTAACTCTTTCGAAGAAGTTGCGTATGTAAAGGTTCCAAGACTCGGAGGAGCATTCTAAGAAGGTGGCGATTAATGTCCGATCTACAAACCATTAGAGAAAGAATTTATAGAGAAGAACAGATTCAAGAAGTATTAGAAGCACTTGGTTGTTGGGGTATTAGCACTGAACAAGGAGGTAAATTGTTTGTTGCGGGTCTTCCTGATGGCGATAACGAGCGGAGTGTGCAGGTTAAAAACACCGCCTCTTTAACATCAAACATCAGAAGTAAGGGAATATCAGGTTCGATATTTGATGTTATATCTTACATACTTTATGGAGCTACAACTGAAGATGAAAAAAAAGCATGCCTTTCCAAAAGCAAATTTTGGTTATGCAGTAAACTTAATTATTTAGAGTACATAGATGATTTTTATAAAATAACAGCGGAAAAAGAAAAACCGCAGCCTAATAAATGGTTGCACAAACTTCAGAAAGAACGAAAGAAAGAAAATAGGAAAATAATAGAGAACGAAATAATGCCACAAAGTGTTTTAGATCAATATGGCATTGTCCCGTATTATGGTTGGTATAAGGAAGGGTTATCGATAAGCACACAAAAACTTTTTGGAGTAGGCATTGATGTAAGATCCGAACGAGTCACTTTTCCAGTACACAATAGGGACGGTCGATTAATCGGGGTTAAAGGACGTTATATTGGAAAAGACGAAGTTATAAAAGATAAATATAAGTATATATACATTCATTCGTGCAATAAGTCAATAGAATTTTACAATTTACATAGAGCTCTACCGTATATAAAGACCTTAAACGAGGTGATTATTGTTGAAGGCGCTAAAACAACATGGTTTTTGAACCAGTGGGGCTATAAAAATTGTATCTCCATAGAGGGGGACAGTATGTCTGATGAGCAAATAAGAATACTTAAAGAGCTGGGTATTGGGATCAAATTTGTATTTGCTTATGACAAAGACAAAGATGCCAAATTCATTGTAAATGAAGTGTCGAGGGTTACTGGCAGGATACGCTATGGAATTTATGATAAGGATAATCTGTTGTCCGGTAAAGACTCACCAACAGATAAAGGACAAGCTAGTTGGACGGCCTTGTACGATAATAAATATAAAATAACAAGGTAAGAGAGGAAAATAATGAATTATAAACTTATAGGGGAGAACAATTACAAAGAACCAATCTCAACAATAATAAAAAATAGGGATTTTGATTCTGATTTGTTCTTTAATCTGAATGAATCAGCTTTAAACCATTACTCTTTATTAAACAACATGAAAAAAGGTATTGATTGTTTAATCAAGCATATTGAGTTACGGAATAATATTTTTATTCAGGTCGACTCAGATTGCGATGGTTACCTTTCAAGCGCGATTCTTATTAATTATCTTAACCGGGCTTTTCCTACGCTTGATGTAAGATGGAGGCTTCATGAAAAAAAGGAACATGGAGCCTCCCTTGAGACAATTCCAGAAGATACACATTTGCTAATCATTCCAGATGCGGGCAGTAATCAATATGATTTGCATGAAAAGTTACAAGAGCGGGGAATAGATACACTGATCTTAGATCATCACGAATGTGAGAGGGAATCCAATGTTGCTATTGTTATTAATAATCAACTCTCAAGTAAGTACCAAAACAAAAGCTTTTCTGGAGTAGGTATCGTTTATAAATTTTGCCAAGCGTTAGATGATAAATTGGGAATACGTTTGGCAGATGATTTTTTGGATTTAGTTGCAATAGGAAATATTGGAGATGTAATGGACTTAAGGGAACCGGAAACACGGTATTACGTAAAAAAGGGCTTAAAACAAATAAAAAACCCTTTAATACAGGAAATCGTGGATAGGCAAAAATTTTTCTTGAATGGAAATATTAATATTCATTTCACGGGGTTCTCTATTGTCCCGTTCATAAATGCTACTATTCGTTATGCAACCATGGATGAAAAGATAGACATGATGAAGGCATTACTGGGTAGTCAGGAATCTGTTTATTATTCAAGAAAAAAAATATACGAACCGATTGTTAAGTCAGTAGCCAGAAGAATTGCAAATACGAAGAACAGACAGAAAAAATCACTCGAAAAACCAATTAGTAGCCTGATTGATCAGATTTACGTTGAAAAGAAAATAAATGATAAAGTTGTAGTTTTGGACGTTACCGGTGAATTGGAACCTTCATTTACAGGTCTTGTAGCTACACAATTAGCAAAAAAGTTTAAGCGTCCCGTAATTCTAGGAAGGAAAACGAAGGAGGGGAAATTCGGAGGATCTGCTAGAGGGTATGAAAAATGTGGAGTTGAGAACTTTAAACAGGTATTAACTGAATCAGGTCTTTTTAATTTTTGCGAAGGCCATGCAAATGCATTTGGGTTTGAAATTGAACCGGAATATTTTGAAAGCTTAAACATTCAACTAAATAGTTTAATTGATTCAGAAATTGCGCTAGAGGATATCCATGAAGTTGACTTTATTATCCCTGCCCAAGACATGAGCGCTTCGATAATAAAAACTATACATAAATATCGAGATGAATGGGGATCGACACTTAAAGAGCCGTTATTAGCCGTAGAAGGGATCCAAGTTAATAAATCAGATATTCAAGTGCATAAGAATAGAACATCAACATTCGTTATTAAAACTGGCGAATATAAGCTAATTAAGCCGTACTATAAGGGTGATTTCGATGAGATGTTTGATAACGGTGACGAGAACTTTTATATCAACATTGTTGGCAAGTGCAAGGTTAATAAATATGAAGATAGGTTAACCCCTGCTGTTGAAATTGTAGATATCGAAGTAACAGACAGTTTTTTATTTTAGGTGAAAATGGGGTGAAGCAATGATAATAAAACCAAAGTTAGAAACAGAAGCCACTGAAAAGTATGAGAAGCACTGGGTAGAGGACTTTGAACAAATAGAGAGCCTCTTTCTCAAGGATAGCCCCAAATTATGCGTACTTGATTCTGAGACGACTGGGTTGCACATAATTAAGGATCGTCCTTTTATGTGGGTTTTTAGTTGGTTGCTACCCAGGAATAAAAGAACAGCTCAGTTAAAGGGGCGGAGTTTTGCATTTAATTCTGATAGGGACATGTTATTAAAAGTAATTAATCTTACTAAAAAATGCATGATGACAGTAGGACATAACGTAAAATATGATTTGCATATGCTCATTAATGGAGGAGTTAACGAAGAGGTTGTATATGCCTTAAGAAACATTGTCGATACTATGGGGCTATGTAGGTTAAGTTTTGATGCTGTTTCTGCAAGAGATGGAGGGGATGTATTAGGACTAAAAAAAGTTTCGGAGAAGTACATTGATCCAAGGGCAGCTGAATTTGAAAAAGAGGTAAAAAAAGAGCTTAGAAAAATAAATGATGAAAAACGAAACGTCTTAAAGGAGTTGCTAAAGCCTTACAAGGGTTGGGGATTAGGAAAAATTAAAGAGGCATATAAAGTTAAGAAACGTAATGAAATGGACTACTTTACTAAAGAGAAAAAGCAACGTTGGCTCAAGGTTCCTGAAGAGATTGAGACGGTCTATTTTAAGTGGATGGAAGAGAACCCCTTTGCTGATTATTCTGAGGTAGACAGAAATGTAATGATGGAATATGTTCATAGTGATGGAATATATACATTAGAGTTAGTTGAATTTACATACCCTACAGTATTAAAAAGAAAACAAAAAGCCATTCTTGAACAAGAAAATAAACTAATAATTGAGTTATTAAAAATGGAACGTGTCGGTATGAAAGTAGACATGTCTTATCTTCACACCTGCTTTAAAAAATGTGAGGACGAAATTCAAAAACTATACGAGGAACTGTGGGAGATCGTCGGAGAATATTTCACTGTTTCTCAAGGGACAGTAATTGCTGATTACTTTGAGAAAAAACTTGGAGAGAGACCAGAAACTACTGATAAATCATTTCTTAAAAAGCACAAAGAGGATCGTGTATCTCAATTAATTACAAGACTTAGACGACTTGAAAAGTGGCAATCAACTTATATTTCAAGGATTATTGAAGTAGCGCAATATGATAATCATTTTTATACACAATATGGACAGTTTAACACCGTGTCTGGAAGGCTGGGATCTGATGCGCAGCAATTTCCTAAAGAAAGAATTCTAACAGAGGAAGGAGAGCATTACGAGAAAGAAAATGGAGAAGGTAAGGCACCGATTGAATATGAAATTTTCTCTCCGAGACGAGCATTTATAGTGGAGGGTGGAAATTACAACAAAATTGCATACTTTGACTTATCACAAATAGAGTTAAGAGTACAGGCAAACTATACAGTTCTGTTGAAGAGACCTGATTTAAATCTATGTAGAGCATATATGCCTTTTAAATGCACTCATTACATAACTGGTGAAGAGTATCGTTTTGATACGAAAGAAGAAAGAGCGAGGTGGTATGAAAAAAAAGAAGATGGAACGTCAGTTTGGCTTCTTGAAAACGGAGAAAGCTGGACTCCTACTGATGTACATAGCGAAACATCTCATAATACATTAATGGCACTGGCGTTTAAATGTGTGGAAAAGTATAAGCAATATGACCATGAAAAAGAATCTCCAGTTGATGAAAAATCTTTTAAAAAGTTTTGGAGATACATAGGAAAGATGTTTAACTTCATGCGAAACTATGGTGGGGGTGCTAAAAAAGCATCAGAAGCACTTGAAGTCTCAATGGAAATTGCTAATGCCCTTGTCTCAGGTTGGTCAAATACCTTTCCGGAGGTGTCTTATTATCAGAAACAAGTTGCAACTAAGGTGCAAAAGAGTAGCTATGCAACAAATATGTATGGGAGAGTTTATTTCCTTTCAAATACTGATAAAGCATACAAAGTAGGGAACTATAATGTCCAAGGATCATGCGCAGACATGTTAAAACGATATGTTATTAGAATTGGAGAATTTTTGAGAGAAAACAATTGTAAAACCCTTCCCTTAGCCAACATTCATGATGAATTGCAGTTTTTAGTGCACAAGGGTGAGGAATGGATTTTCCCTCATATTAAGAGAATTATGGAAGATGTGGAATGGATGCAAGTGCCCGTGGTGGTTGACTTAGAGATCACAGAAACCACGTGGGCTGATAAAAAGGAAATAGAAATACAGGTATCATAAATTATGAGGAAGTGATGAAAATTTTCAAAAAACTCATAGACAAAAATAAAAAATATGTATATTATAATATTAATAGCATAAAATTAACAGCAACCGTAATGCTCTTGTTTGCTGGGGGAGTGGTAAGTGTAAAGAATATCAACAGTGTAAAAAATGAAGTTGCTTCGAAAGAAGAACCATTACACAATAAAAAGCAAAAAGAATTATTAATTGAAAGCCTTACGCATCAAAAGGAACATAACTGCAAACCACTTCCTAAAATTAAAAGTAGCATGGATATACGCATCGAAAGCCAAGAGAAGTATATCAATGCAAAATTAATACAAACAAAAAAGCTCAAGAAGGTGCAGCATAGACGATTGACTGTAAAAACTAAAAATAAGTATTCAGTAGGTAAAGAAGATAAAGCTGTAATAAAGGCTACTGAAAATACACGGAGGCCTTCACATTCATTGCATTCAATAAACGTCGTAGCAACAGCTTATACTGCATTTTGTTCATCTGGGTGCATTGGGAAAACTAGGACAGGCTATGATGTATCAAGCACATCATATTTCAAAGGGAAGAGGATAATTGCGGTGGATCCTAAAATAATTCCATTAAACTCATTAGTTGAGGTTAGCTACAAAGGAAACAGCTTTCAAGCATATGCAATTGATACTGGTGGAGATATAAAAAACAACAGAATTGACATCCTTATAAATACAGAAGATGAAGCAAGGTTATTCGGAAGAAAGGCAGTTAAGGTGAAGGTATTGAAAAACTAATGATCAAGGTGTGGTAAATGTAACCAATGGATGGAATGCTGTAAACATTTTGAAAGTGTGGACGATGCAATAAATACATAGAAAAATATTACATAAGAGAGTGTGGGATACTCATGTTTGCTCTAGATCAGGAAGTATGTGTGAAATCAACTGGTGAATCAGGAATTGTAGTAGACATTTATCACGAAACAAATAGTGTGGAACTTTGGTATTACGATGGTACATATGATGAACGGAAATTTGATGACATTATAGGAGGTGATAGCCCACAAAAATCTAACGATTAAAAATAAATTATAAGGGGATGATCAGGTATTAGAGGGGATTTGAAAGTCGAAATGTCGTTCACTGATGAATATAGCCAAACAACGAAACTAGAAAGAGTCATTACTTCATGCGCTTTAGATGATCATCAAGATGGTACCCTAGGATTCCTGTTAGATGAATTTAAAAAGTTCTTGTTAAGCTCAGGCATTTCCTTTGAAGATGTTTCAAAAATCAAGTTGAAAGATTAATAGTTGGAAGCGAAAGGAGGCGGTTAATTGCCTAAGTTTTGGACTTATCCAGTGGGATTAAAGGTCATCATCAATGAGAACGCAAAGAAAGCTTGTCCTCATCATGTTGGACGGGAAGGGAAAATTATTGAGCAGATGAATTCAGCCACATATGATTACTTGGTTAGCGATGAAACAGGTGATATCACATTCTTCAAAGAGCATGAATTAAATCCAGCTAAAGGGGGTTAATTGTATGTTTAAAAAGGGAGAGAAGGTGATTGCGGGTTTCACAGAAGAGATTGGTGTTGTTGCACAAGTTGATAAAGGACATGAGCAATTAGAAGTTGAGTATCCAGACGGCTCATATAGAGTGATTGGCTTCAGCAATGTGAGAAGGGTGGAAGATAAATGACGATGATAATTTTAGAAGGCACTGACTGCTGCTACAAATCAACAGTAGCGGAAAAGCTAAGTAAAGAACTCGGATATCCGGTAATAAAGGGATCCAGCTTTGAATTAGCTAAGAGTGGTAATGAGAAGATGTTCGAGCACTTTAACAAACTGGCCGATGAGGACAATGTAATTATTGATCGATACATATATTCAAATTTGGTTTATGCGAGGAAGTTTAATGATTACTCAATCTTAACGGAAGAGCAGCAAAGGGTCATCGAGGAGAAGATTAGATATAAAGCAAAAGTGATCTACTTACATGCTGATCCGAAGGTTATTAAACAACGTTTGCTTAAACGTGGTGACGAATACATAAATGATCGAGACATTGAACCGGTTTTAGAGTTATACAGAGAAGTAATGAGCGATGCAGGATTACATAAATATTCATGGGATACAGAGCAGTGGTCTAGTAAAGAAATTGCTGAAGACATAATCTTTTTAACGGATGGGGTGATTTATGAAGAAAGTAATTGCAATTGACATGGATCAAGTTTTAGCTGATTTACTAAGTGATTGGGTAGCCTACATTAACACCTATGATGATCCTTTTCTAAAAGAGGAAGATATACTGTGCTGGGATATTAGCAAATATTCAAATACCCAAAACAATGTTTACAGACATTTGGATTACGAATTGTTCAGAAATCTGGATGTTATAGAAGGAAGTCAGAGGGCGGTTAAGGAGCTGACTAAGAAATATGAAGTATATGTTGTTACTACAGCAACAAACCATCCAGAATCCCTTAAAGCAAAGTTAGAATGGCTCACAGAGCATTTTCC
This sequence comes from Bacillus sp. B1(2022), assembly GCF_040259625.1. Lineage (NCBI taxonomy): Bacteria > Bacillati > Bacillota > Bacilli > Caryophanales > Bacillaceae > Bacillus > Bacillus sp. B1(2022). The sequence goes on along the minus strand of NZ_JANIFO010000005.1, from coordinate 161,169 downwards.
ATTTATACCACATAGCAATGTTGTGCTTTGTGGCAATAAAAACATAATTAAAGCAGACATCATGATTGATGACGGAATACATAACTTGGAAACATTTGATGGAATGAAAATACTATTTGATGCACCCCATAACAGGGATGACAATAGATTTATTCGTGTTATGAATTGGGAAGAGATTGAACGGAAATTACTTTGAAATATCAATATATTTAGAGTGAAAATAAAGTTAAAAGGAGTGAATTAACACTCCTTAGTAAACTAACGTGCTTCTACAGTAATTTTATAAATTACATAATTGTCGTTAATGTCATATGCGTAAACCAATGCTGTGCCCAAAGTTGAATGAGAGGATACAACACCACTGGAACTAATGCTTATAAGGTTGCTTCCAGATACAATTTCCCAACGGGTGTAGCCTTTTAATAGAGATACGTTAGAATTCCTAAGCATGTGAAAATCAACTGTACCAAGCGGATCACCTAGCTGCTTAACTTGATCAACTGATTTGACAGGGGTTAAAGCAGAAGCCTGTGATGTGAATGCAGGGAGTGCTAGTGCTGTAAGCGATAGAGCAGAAACAATCAATCCTTTGTGAAACTTTTTCATAAGAATTACCTCCTAGGTTTTGATTGTGATTACAACTTCAGTCTATCATGTTAAATATTTGAAATGTGTGAAGTGTTTGTGAAACTATTTAAAATATCTCTTTTATAGAGAAAGGAGAGATAGATATAAACGGAAAGGATTTAAACAAAATACATAATAATGATTGCGTCCAATTCATGAAGGAGAATATTGGTGATTGTTTTATCGACTTAACAGTGACTTCTCCTCCTTATGATGACTTAAGAAATTACAACGGATATTCATTTAATTTTGAGGAAACTGCTAAAGAATTGTATAGAGTGACAAAAGAGGGCGGAGTGGTTGTTTGGGTAGTAGGGGATAAAACACATAAAGGTTCCGAAACAGGGTCAAGTTTTAGACAAGCTTTATACTTTAAAGAGTTGGGATTTAACCTGCATGACACAATGATTTATGAAAAAGACAGTATCAGCTTTCCAGATAAGAATAGATATTACCAGATTTTAGAATACATGTTTATTTTTTCGAAAGGTAAGCCAAAAACAATCAATCTAATAGCAGACAGGAAAAATAAATGGTACAACGGCAAGAAACACATAAAAGGACATTATAGAAAACTGGATGGTGAAAAAGTAAGGCATCATAAGCAGAACTTACTGAAGGAGTTCGGTGTGAGGTTCAACATTTGGAGAATACCGAATGGTCATCAAAAATCGTCGTTGGACAAAATAGCATTTAAACATCCGGCAATTTTTCCAGAAAGGTTAGCAGAAGATCACATTCTTTCTTGGTCAAATGAAGGTGACATTGTGTTTGACCCCTTCATGGGAAGTGGAACAACTGCAAAGATGGCAGCTTTAAATAATCGTAAATACATAGGTACGGAGATTAGTAAGGAATATTGTGATATTGCAAATGAACGTTTGAGGAATTACATAGGAACTAAATAAAAGATCAATTTTATTTAGAATAAAAATAAATTATATGGAGTGATTTAGTGAAAGTACTAAGTTTATTTGACGGAATGAGCTGCGGACAGATTGCCCTAAATAAAATTGGCATTACTGATTATGTATATTATGCGAGTGAAATCGAAAAATCGAGTATCGCAGTAACACAAAGGAACTATCCATTCACAATTCAACTAGGTGATATTTTAGAATTAGATGAACAAAAATTAAAAGGATTAAATAAAATTGATCTTTTGCTAGGCGGAAGTCCATGTCAGAACCTAACTATAACTGTAGCTGATCGAGAAGAGCATTTTACAGGATTGGCAGGAGATAAATCAAAGTTGTTCTTTGAGTACGTGAGGGCCTTAAAAACAGTTAAGCCCAGGTATTTTTTATATGAAAATGTTGAGAGCATGAAAGAGAAGGATAAAGAAACGATTACTAAGAACTTAGGCGTTGAACCAATAATGATAGACAGTGGACTCCTTTCTGCACAGGAAAGAAAAAGATATTACTGGACTAACATTCCAAACGTTAAACAACCCAATGAAAGGCACCAGGTATTAGCAGATATTCTTGAGGAAAAAGTTGATGAAAAATATTATTACAATCTTAATTATGATTTTTATGGGTTGCATAAGCGAGTAGCTGCAAAGCTTGATTTATACAACTATGATATTTTACAAAGGGTATACAGTCCTCATTTTAAAGCTCCAACCTTAACAGCATGTAGAGGTGGCCATAAGCAAAAGAAAGTTATACATAATGATAGAGTTAGAAAACTTACTCCCCTGGAATATGAGAGACTGCAAACGGTACCTGAAGGTTATACAAGAGGTGTTGCAGACAGTCATAGATACAACATGCTTGGGGACGGATGGACAGTTGATGTAATAGCTCATATTTTAAGCTACGCTGATTTTCAACGTCAAAGGGAGCACAAACAGAAGCGGTAATTTGAATAAAATTTGTCTTTTAAAGAGTAAAAATAAAATATAAGAGGTGAATCGATCCTATGGTTAACTATCCAGAAAGTTTAAAAGAGGAAGCCGAAAAAATTAAAGATGAAGTAAGAAGCGGCAAATTAGACGAGGGGAAAATAAAAGCCATTGCTAAGTCTGCGGTTGAGTTTTTAAGATCTCAAGAAAAGAGTCATGCTCATTGTGCAGAAGTTGCTGGAGCAATTGCTGCAAACCTAGATGAGTTCTTCAAGTCTTATCTAAAAAAGGATTAATACAACAGGATAACAAGAAAGGATAAAGGGATGTTTATTGAAAAGGTACTATGTTAGATGTAAAGATAACAAAGGCGAAAATGCGTCTTTGGTAATTGAAGCAGCATCAGTAGAAGAGGCTAAAGGAAAAGCATTAGACACACATAAGGTAAAGACCATTTATAATGTAAGCGTTGGTGAAGGAAGAGGGACAAATCATCTTCAGAGAAAGCACTCCCCGTACATAAAGAACGACAATGGAAAAGCTATAATCATATTCTCGTAGAGGAGGAAATAGCAATCAATGAAATTCGAAACGAAATGATTGGCAATGATATTGATAATATTGAATCATTGCTAGACAGGCTATATGTTTATTTGGAGAACAACATCCGGTATGAAGATAAACACGTATGGGAAAGAACAGAGAAAACGCTCTTACAAGCATTTACTGCTCTAAAAAACATCAAAGAAATAATTTAAAAAACAGTAGACAAATATAAAAAATAAGTATAGAATAAAATCACTAAGAAGCGGAAGGAGAGGATAAATGAACAGAATATGTGATATCTGTAGTGAATACATAGAAGGTCAAATCATATGCCTCAGAGTAAGTGACTTGAAGACTTATGTAGATTTCAATTGTTGCAATGATTGCGCACAAGAACAATCTAAGCGCATTAAGAACGAATGTAGTGAAATGACTGTTTCAAAAACTTTGAATCATTTAAATTTAAAAATAAAATAAGAGTATAAAATATTCCTTTTATCGAGAATGGAGAGATGCTAAATGGATAAATTGAAAGTTTGTTTACATAAAAAAGGTGCTCATACGTTAGAAAGAACTGTTAATGGGGCCTGGATATTAGATTCAAAACCAATTACTCAGGATCAAGCAATTAAAGAACTAGTTGAAGCGGTTAGTGATTTAGGATATTGGTGCCAAGTAGCAAAAGATGTTTTAGATAAAGAAGATTTTAATGCAGTTCAAGAAGCGTATGAATACAAAGAGGAGGTATAAATGGCGAAATCAAGATTAAACGGTTATTGGGATAACAAGTTGGATGCCAACGAAACAGTTTATGTTGAGAGGGTTTATAAGAAAGGATATGTAACTGGATTTAAGTATTTACAAGTTGGTGAGAAAGAAGTTACTTCACCATTTAGGGCTACATATGAAGAGTTAGAGGGGAATTATAATCAACGGAAATATTCATAATTTCCCGGGCAAGCGCAGTATACGACAAATCAAAACAATTAATGAGGGGTGAGGGGTATGCAAACCTTAAATGCACCGATTTATGAAGTTAAACAGGAGAGCGACTGGTATAAAGCAGAGAAGAAACGAAAAGAGGGCATTAACAACTTCTTCGACAAGTTTGAAGAAAAGTATGGCGTCGAGGAAGGTTTCTCGTTTTATCACTCTGAATATTTCGGAGTCTATGAAGAAACTGAAGCGTATGAAGTATTTAAAAATGACATTGTTAAAAATCCAAAAGACGGTTTTTACGCTTTCAAAAAACGATCTAAGCATTTTAACGAGATAAAATCTATGATTGAGAAAATTGAAAAGGTAAGTCCTTTCAAGTCTCATGATGAACTTGGTTTAAATAACATGACTGGTCGTCAGTGGATAGACGACAGGTGGTTCTTTGGAGTTAAAAGTGAACAATTTGTCAAAGGAGACAATGTGGTTGCTATTGACTATAAGGATTATCTAAAAATTGTAATGGAGCATTTAGATTAAAATTCAATTTTTAAAGAGACTTATAAGGAGGCGAATAAAGTGGGACGCCATAAAGCAACGATAGAAGGATTGGTTATGAAAGAAAGCTATTACGCACATCGTGCACCAGGCACAGTAAGATGGATTGCTCAGCCAGTGTGTAAAGTAATTCGCACTGAACCAATCTTCGAGGGGCATATAGATATTGAGCCTATAGAAATTGGAGGCAAGGTTTATATCCCCGGACTTAATGAATATGTCATAGTGACTGACAGGCAGCGAAACATACATAACGAATGGACATATCAAACCGACAGAGTGATCAAGACAATTGTAGACGAAAAAAGCTTGAAGGAATGCGAAGAACTCAATGAGGAGCAAGCAAAAAGCAATGATGGTCTAAAACAAAGACTTATTAAAGCTTCTTGGTGGAAGAGGCTAATTAAAAAAGACTAGAGGAGAGATATTTATTGAATAAGGATACAAAAGATATTTGGAGCGGTTTCTTTATCGGATCAGGTTCTCTAATTGTAGTAGGGTTACTTATTTTTGTTGAAGCATTGACTATGGCACTAGTTGTTTATTACGGATTGAATCATGTGTTAAATCCATTGCTTATTGATACATACAACATTCAAAATGTTCATGTCACTTTGCCACATTCATTTGTTATCGGTGTTTTACTTAATATATTTGTCAAAGGTGTTAAACAGTCACACCAGGAAAAAGATGAGAACATCTTCAAGAAAGCCGGCAAGTCTTTACTTCATTCAGCTTTCGCCTTGATCGTTCTGTATGTGAGCACACTGTTTATCTAATGACGAGAAATCCGCATGAACTTAAATACATGGAGGGTGATGTTATGGAATTAACAAAGAAGATTACAACGGCTAGAGGTACATATGAAATTAAATTAATTGCGGAAGAAGGAACGGGGCTAGGGTGGGACATTCTAGAATGGGAGGTTAAGGATATTGTTACAAAATGCACACTAGCTGCAGGCAATGGAATGCCTTTATCACATGTTCCTTATCCCTTAAGACGATTGACGCTAGTTGATAAAGTTAAGCGAATTATTAGTCATGTCGAATCAGAAGAAACAACAAAAAAGAGAAAGGCAGATGGCATTAAGGAGTTCAATGAATGGAGCGGAGTTCTGAACGTGTAACTGGTTAAAAGTTTTATTTTAATCAAAAAACATAAAACAGGAGAGTGTTTAAATAAATGAAAAAAGCATATGAAGTTCAAGAAATTATGGAAAGGAAACATAAAGAAGAGCTAGGAAATGAACTGAGTTATTTAAATAAATCTATTTTTGTTGCTGCTAACGGAGGACAAGAAGAGATAAAGGTGGTTTTCTCAGTTGGCGAAAGTGGAGATAGTATCACTGAAGAAAAATTAATCCGATTAAAAAAACTTGTCCAAAAAGAAGGCTACATAGTGGAATTTGAATATCCGAACCCATCAGAAGATGGCAACAGAAAAATAGCAATGTTGATCAAATGGGGCTTTTAGTCAAAGGATGATTTTAGAGAGAAGGAGGAATAACTAATGGCTTATGATGAGATCAATGGGAAATTAATTAATCCTAAAGTTAGTGATGTAATTAAAGCGCTGCAAGACCAACTTGATTTTAACGGAGATACGCCAATTGAATTCAGAATTGATGGTGAAGAAACAAGTAATGAAATTCAATTAGATCCATATGAAAATGTTTTATTGTTTCATTTAGAGGAGGCTTAAATAAGGAGGAAGTAAATGTACTTTATAACAGAACCGAATGATCTGATCGGCAAAGAAATTGGATTTATTCATGCAAACCAATTTTGCGATAGTACTACAATCGTAACCAAAGATGGCGGAGTGTTGATTGTGAAACAGGTTTTTGATTTGGACGAAGATCAAACAAATACTATTGTATTTAATGAATGCAGGGCAAAAAAAGAGTTATATGAGAACAGATATGCAAAACACGAACTCAATAGAATTAAAATCATTACAAAAAAAGACTGGGCTGATTATGAACTGCAGCTTAAAAAAGCAGAAGAAGCTCGTCAAATTGAATACCAAAAGAAAAAAGAAGAGCAGGAAAGATTGGAATATGAACGACTAAAACTGAAATTTGAGGGGCAATAAATTCATATGGATGTATACGAAGTAGTTGGTTGCCGGTTTAGACATTATAAAGGCGGTCTGTATAAGGTTATTGGAGAGGTCATTCACACTGAAACAGAAGAAAAGTTGGTTACATATGAAGACCATGACGGAGTTTTTTGGAAAAGTGGTTGTTGAGAGTAAAGAGATTCACAAAAATAGATTAGGAGCTGATGAAATAAGATGAAATTCTTTGAGGCACGCAATCCATATAGTGCATTAATTAAAGCAAATACAAAGGAAAAAGCAATGAAGCTATATGTAGAAGAAGTTGCTGATGATGACGGACACTTAAGTGAAGATATTAAAGAAGTTGGCAAGGTTTACGCTACAATCATGCATGATAGAACATTAACAGTAAATCATGAGCTACGACCAATGTCAGATATATTTGATGAAATTGAAAGTAATGAGGAAATGGTTTTGTATAAGGATAGACGTTTATTTTAAAAGAAAACAATAAATTAAAAGGATGATGAAAATGAATAAAAAATACGGACTTTATTGCATGGGAACACTTGTTAACACTTATGATGACGCTATTGAGGCTCATAATGATGCTGTATATGCTCAAAAAGAAAGTGGGGTGCCTCATGAAGTAAGAGAAATTGATGAAGCAACTGATTTAAACGAAATTAAATTTAAGCTATCAGAAGAAGCTATTGCTGTAGTCAGCAATACTGTATATACAGCAAGAATGATTCCTAATACTGAACAATTCGAAATAACTGACACTACAACCGACAGTACTCTTACTTATACAAAATCAGATATAGACAAGTACATCAAAAATAATCTTTTGGTTTTAGTTTAAATAAAATCACAGTTTCATAGGAAGGGGAAACAAAATGAGTGCAGCAAGAAAGTGGAGAGACCTGAGAAGCAAATTAATTGGATATAAGGTCTATGGTAAGTTCAATGATGTTGTTATTGACCATATTCTCAATGATATGGATAAGTTAGACGTAAGACATGACAAAGATAAAAACAAAAAATAAAGAAAAGGGAGTTGTGGAATGGGAGCTGTTAGACGTATTGATTCAACTCAACCGTATGTGAAAAAGAAAAACATTATTACCTTTACAATAGCCACTGAGAATACTCATATTCATTTAGCTGATGGGCAATCTTTTCCTGTGATCGAAGGAGATATTATTGGCACTGACCAGCAGGGGAATCAATTTGTTGAATTAGAAAAAAATCTAGAAGACTATGTTCCTGTTGTTGAAGAAAAGAAGAACTCGCTATATGAAAGTATGGCCAACGGTTACATGGAAATGGGAGACCTTAACTTAGAAATGTCTGAAGCATTCCATCATGCTGAAAATGAAGCAGAAACAACCACGAACAGTTTAGTTAACGGGGCATATAAAGAATATTGATTATTACATATGAAAGCAAGACAGGTAACGTGAAAAGGTTTGCTCAAGCATTACAAAGGGAGTTAAACTTCGACATCATTGAAATTACAGATGACTTAATTGTTGAAGAAGAATTCATACATATTACATATACGATAGGCTTTGGGGAAGTGCCTGAAAGGACTTTGAATTTTATTATTAACAATAAAAATAAAATAAAAGGAGTTATTGTGAGTGGTAACAAGGTTTGGGGTGATAACTATGGTTTAGCTGGGGACAAGCTTTCAGCAATGTTCCACGTACCATTGTTATTAAAGTTTGAACTAAGTGGAACAAAACAAGACTTGCAGAAGATTAATCGGGAGGTACAACTTATTGACAAACACAATACCAAAGTGGATCAAGCTCAATAATGAGATCATGATTCAGAAAGACGGTAAGTTTCAATTTGAGAAGGATAAGGAGGCAGTACACAGTTACTTTGTTGATTACATTAATCAAAACACAGTCTTTTTTCATGACTTAAAAGAGAAACTGGATTACCTGATTAAAAACGATTATTACGAAGAAGAATTCTTAAGTAAATACACATTTGAACAGATTAAATCAATTTATAAAATTGCTTACAGTTACAAATTCAGATTCCCTTCTTTCATGAGTGCCTTTAAGTTCTACAATGACTATGCATTGAAGACAAATGACAAAACAAAGATTCTGGAAAGATATGAAGATCGCGTCTCAATTGTAGCTTTGTATTGTGCAGATGGTGATTATGAAAAGGCTATTGAGGAAGTACACGTCATGATGAAACAAGAGTATCAGCCGGCAACACCTACTTTTCTTAATGCAGGGCGTAAGCGAAGAGGTGAAATGGTAAGCTGTTTCTTGCTTGAAGTGGGAGACAGTTTGAATGATATTTCACGTGCAATTGACATTTCAATGCAGTTGTCTAAATTAGGCGGTGGTGTAGCATTAAACCTAAGCAAATTACGAGCCAAGGGTGAAGCGATTAAAGACGTAGAGAATGCAACTAAAGGTGTCGTAGGTGTTATGAAGCTATTGGATAATGCTTTTAGATATGCAGATCAGATGGGTTGATTTGGCCCCTTTCGTCAGTAATGGCGATCGAAAACCTCTTTAATTCATGGGAACTCCTACAAGGACAATCATGAGCGAAGCTAGACTAAAGTCTTGAACGTGCAACGACTAGCCGAAAGGCGTAGGCTGCAAGCTATTGGCAGTCGAAACAGGAGGCACCCTCTTAGGGTGAAGATATAGTCTAACCTTCATGGTAACATGAAGCAGCCATATGGCGGGGCGTGCTTAGCGAACACGTCTGAATGGTCTGCAAAGACAAGGATCAGGAGCAGCTTATCTAAGTGTATTCCACCCAGACATTACAGACGTCCTTGATACCAAAAAAATAAGTGCTGATGAAGATGTCCGAGTTAAAACACTATCCATTGGTGTAGTTGTTCCTGATAAATTTATTGAACTGGCAAGAGTAGATAAAGACTTTTACATGTTCTATCCTCATTCAGTTTACAAAGAATATGGACAATATCTCGATGAGATGGATATCAATGAAATGTATGATGAGCTTGTTGAAAACTCTAGAGTTAGAAAAGCAAAAGGAAATGCTCGAAAGCTGTTGGAGCAATTGGCCATTCTAAGAAGCGAATCTGGCTATCCCTATATCATGTTTGCTGACAATGTAAATAAAGTGCACCCAAATGAACATATTTCAAAAGTGAAGTTTTCTAATTTGTGTTAACTGTAGCACCTTCGGTCAGCAATGATCGTAGCAAACCCGTCTAAACGGTGAAACTCTATTCAATAGACAATACCGTGCTAAACCGCACCTTGCGGAAATGCCGAACGACTATCGAAACCACGCATAAGCGTAAGGGAGTAGAGTACATCGCAAGCATATGGCGATGGAAACGGCGGGCGGCCTTATAGGTCGATGATATAGTCTATTCTTGCGAGTGATCGTAAGCAGTTCATAAGAGAACGGACGAGAGTGTTGCGCCTTTCGTTGAATATAAAAGTCAGAGGTGCTCCAAGCGTCACAAGTGTCAGTTTATACAGATTACGATCAGGAAGATGAAATTGGATTAGATATCTCATGTAATCTTGGATCCATGAACATTGTAAATGTAATGAGTAACCAATCAATTGCTTCAACGGTCAGAATAGCAATTGACTCACTGACAACTGTCACAAGGAAAACAAACATTGTAAATGCCCCAGCTGTTGCGAGAGCAAATACACTAATGCGATCAATTGGTCTAGGGCAGATGAACCTGCACGGTTTTCTAGCTCAAAATAAAATTGCTTATGAAAGTGAAGAAGCAAAAGACTTTGCAAATACATACTTTATGATGGTTAACTTTTACTCCCTGCAGCGTTCAATGGAAATTGCAAGAGAAACAGGGGAGACGTACTACAAGTTTGATGGATCGACCTACAAATCAGGTGAGTATTTTGATAAGTACGTGACAATTGATTATAGGCCTAAATATGAAAAGGTTAAGAACCTGTTTGGAGATCAACATATTCCTAACATTGAAGATTGGATGAAGCTTAAAGAGGATGTTATGAAATATGGCTTGTATCATTCGTATAGGCAAGCTATTGCACCTACAGGAAGCATCTCATATGTTCAATCATCCACGGCAGGTGTAATGCCTATTATGGAGAGAATTGAGGAACGTACATACGGAAACAGTAAGACATATTATCCGATGCCAGATTTATCGGCTCAGAATTGGTTCTTTTATAAGGAAGCATACGACATGGATATGTTTAAGGTAGTTGATCTAATTGCAACTATTCAGCAGCACGTCGATCAAGGGATTTCATTTACGTTGTTCTTAAAGGATACGATGACGACGAGAGATTTAAACCGGATTGACTTATATGCGCATCATAAAGGAATTAAAACACTGTATTATGCTCGAACGAAGGACACAGGGCAGGATTCGTGCTTGAGTTGCGTGGTTTAAGCGAGGAGGCGCTGAAAGATGTTAAGTTCATTGGCAGTTTGGTATTTGAGAAAAAGAAAAAAGTCAGTACTGATTGGGTATCACATAAAGGGCGGATTTATTAAAACCCTTAATAAACACGCACTAACTTACGACAATGTATTATTTGATATCGATTATAGGTCTGCTGATGATAGACCTATTATATTGCCTGAAGGGAAATTCACAATTGAACGAGAGTTTATATCTAAGAAGGAGGACTAATAGTTGACGAAATATACAGCAGCAAACTGGTCAAAGCATGAAGATGATTTCACCCAAATGTTTTACAACCAAAACGTAAAGCAGTTTTGGCTTCCGGAAGAGATCGCATTAAACGGCGATCTCCTCACTTGGAAGTACTTGGGTAAAAATGAGCAGGATACGTACATGAAGGTGCTCGCCGGCCTGACACTGCTTGATACAGAGCAGGGGAACACAGGTATGCCGATTGTGGCTGAGCATGTAGAAGGCCATCAGCGAAAAGCGGTTCTTAATTTCATGGCGATGATGGAAAACGCGGTGCACGCAAAATCTTACAGCAACATCTTTCTTACATTAGCTCCGACGGAGACGATTAATGAAGTCTTCGAATGGGTGAAAAACAATAGGTTTCTTCAAAAGAAAGCAAGAACAATTGTTTCAATTTATAAAGCAGTTGAGAAAAACGATGACATTTCCCTATTCAAAGCAATGGTTGCATCTGTGTTTCTGGAGAGTTTCTTGTTTTACTCAGGGTTTTATTATCCACTTTACTTTTATGGACAAGGGAAGCTCATGCAAAGCGGGGAAATTGTAAATTTAATTATCCGCGACGAGGCGATACACGGTGTTTACATCGGATTGTTAACTCAAGAGATATACAAGAAACAAACGCCTAAGAAGCAAAAAGAAATGTATGAATGGGCTTTAAGCTTGCTACAAGAGCTTTATGAAAATGAATTGGAGTATACAGAAGACGTCTATGATCACGTTGGTTTAGCCCCAGATGTAAAGAAATTTATCAGATACAACGCAAATAAAGCTTTAAACAACCTTGGATTTGAACATTGGTTTGAAGAAGAGGATGTTAATCCAATTGTTATTAATGGATTGAGCACAAAGACTAAGTCACATGACTTCTTTTCAATGAAGGGCGTTGGCTATAAAAAAGCAACAGTAGAATCATTAAGGGACACGGATTTTATATTTGATTAAACTTAAAAAAGACAGTCTTGTCGGTAAAGTTTATGTGAATAACGCAAACCAAAAGTACAAAGTGGTTCAAGTTTTTAGAGAAATGAACAGATATAAATATAGAATTCATTTTCTAAAAACTGGGTATGGAAGAGTTGTTGAAAAAGTTGAAATGAAACGCGGGAAGATAAAAGATAAGTTTGAGAAGTCTGTATTCGGAGTAGGGTACATGGGCAATGTGAAAATGACTGATCATAAAAAGGAGTACAGTGTTTGGAGCGGAATGCTTGAGCGTTGCTATCATCCAAGGGGAAGTGGTTATGAAAGATACGGTGCCAAAGGAGTGACTGTGGAAAGAAGGTGGCATTGTTTCGAGAATTTTTTAGAGGATCTCCCTTTAATCAAAGGGTATGATGAGATCCTGTTTTCTCAAGGAAAGATTCATTTGGATAAAGATAAAATTCAAATAAATGTGCCAATAAATAAAAGGAAATACTCACTTGTAACATGTTGCTTCTTAACTAAGAAAGAAAACAACAATTATAGAGACTTAGAAAATATTAAAAAAGAAATATTCGCATTATCTCCTGAAGGAGTTTTGATTGAAGCTAAAGGAATTAGGGAGTTTGCAAGAGACCATGGATTAATTAAACAAGGTATTATGCGGTGTTTATCTGGAAGGGCTAAAACACATAAAGGATGGAAATTCAAATATAAAAGAGAGGCGATTTAAATGAGATTAATTAAATTAGAGCAGCCTAATTGCAATCCCTGCAAAATGGTATCCAATTATTTAAATGAAGTAGGAGTTAAATATGAGACAGTTGATGTTACACAAAAGCCAGAAGTAGCAGCGCAATTTGAAGTAATGGGTGTACCGGTGACTATCTTGCTTAATGAGCAAGGAGAGGAAGTAAAACGAAGTATTGGCTTTAAGCCGAATGAACTTGATGAGTTGTTAAAGGAATTACGATAAAAGGGTAATTTATTAAAGGAGGGCTGACCATATTCGGTTGGAATTTTAATAGGCTTTTATGGTGGAAGTACATATTGTTGTTGATTTTTTTAATCACTATCCTACCCTTATGGATAATTGATTGGATAACCTTCTGTAAGATTAAACGTGTAGACTGGATTATTCAACGGTACTCAGATTGGGCTACTTATTTAATTTTTGGATAACAGATGTTTTACATAAAAAACTAAAGGAGTAGCGAAAATGACTTTACAAATCAAAATTAAATATTCAGATGATACGCAAACGAGAATCAGTAAAATTGAACAGGGCGATTGGATTGATTTGCGGGCAGCTGAAGATATAACAATCAAAAAAGATGAATTTAAACTTATTCCGTTAGGAGTAGCGATGGAGCTACCAGAAGGGTATGAGGCTCATATCGTTCCCCGGGGAAGTACATTTAAAAACTTTGGTATCATTGAAACAAACTCAATGGGTATTATTGACGAGTCCTACAAGGGAGACAATGATTTCTGGTTCTTTCCGGCTTATGCATTACGGGATACAGAAATTAAAAAAGGGGATCGTATCTGTCAGTTCAGAATTATGAAGAAGATGCCTGAAGTTGAATTGATTGAGGTGGATCATCTTGGCAACGATGACCGAGGTGGTCACGGATCAACTGGAACTAAGTAAGTAACATACTTGGCTGTGTATACGATGACTAGATATACCATGTCGTAGAATAACACAGCCGAGTATTCAAATTAGTGGGTTTCTACAATTGAATTGATATCTACAAATTCGTGAAAAAGCTCGTCTTTGGTATATCCTGTGTATTCTCTGTTTTGAAAGTCGTATCCAATAATACTTAGAGGTTCCCCGAATTTACTTGTACCCGAAAAGCCAGACGGCCCAGCTTCTGTATAAAAAATAATTTTAACGGGTTCGCTTTTAGAGAAAAGGGAGATGAAATTTTGAGCAATTCCTTTAAACCCTTTTGAATCTTCTTTAGTGATCTTATCGATTTCGACCACAATTTCACTAACTGAGTTTTCAGCGCTAGTGCCATGATAGGAAGCATCGTCGTAAATATGAAGAATTTTCTTTTCGATTTCATAGACGTATTTAAATTGACTTTTTTGATCGAAACCAGCTTCGTAGATATAGCCTTCAATGGTATTTTCAGTATTGTGTCTAGTAACTTTCATCTATTAACCACCTTTGTATGAATTTTATAATAATTAAATTATACCAAATGATTGACACTTTGAGGTAATGCTAACCCTTGGATTTTATTTAAAAAAGAAAGGAGATTAGAATATGGTTAAACTTCTTAAAATCAACAAATTAGAAGAAATGGTTAAATACGAAGACCCTAACACATCAAATGTTCACCACGGAGGAAAGCAATGGACAAGAGGAGTCCCCATTGTTCTTGTTACTAAAGAGGATCGAGCCTTTGCAATTAATGAGTGGGTGTATATCAACAATAATGGTGAATTAGTTTATAACAAAAAAAAGAATCTATGGTGTCAAGGATGGGACTGGTATGACAAAGGTAAATCGCATATTAAAGAGGTTTTTGTAGTCATAAATAAATGAACATCTCTATAAAAGAAGACTTTTATACAAATTTTAAGGAGGAAAAAGACCATAAACAATAACAGCCGTAAAGATTTACAAGCAAAGTATGATGACATGCTCTTCAGAAACGGACTTTGTTTGGGATTTATTCAAAAACAAGGGCTTGAAGATAAGTTCTTTGAGCATATGAAACAAGTTGCAACTTATGAAGAAGACCAAAGGTATAGAGTTGCAGCAGTTAATTTTTTGAGTTTATTAGAATCAAATTAAAACAAAAAGGGGAAAAGATATGGAGAATACTTATCATTATTATAAATTAAACAAAGAACTACAGGCTGTAAAAGTTGTCTCTGGATTGCTTCCCAAAGAAAGCGAAGCTTATAGAGAACTGATTAAAATTGAAATTGGAATTTTGGAGGAAAAGAGAGATATTCTTAATGGCAAAGGAAAAATGAACAAACTGGATCAGGAACAAACAACAGACCTGGGAAGACAGCTAACAGATAAGCTCGCTGAAGTTTTAGAAATTGTTGAAAGGTTTAACCATCATGGATAATCACATAGAAAAAATAAAAAGTCATCTAAAAGAAATAAACAACCTTGAACAGGGTCTCAAACTTTTCAGTGAAGACGATGAAGAATATATAAGCTTATTAGCTAAGATACAACGGCTGTTTGATTTAATATCAGACGAATCAATGGAGGCCTTTAAAGAACTAACAATACATATAAGAAACACAGGTCAGAAAAGAATACAACGAGGAATTGACCGGCTACCTCATGCAATCAAAGAAAGTGTGAGTGAGGAAATCAAAGACATGAAGAGAGCCGGCGAGCTGTTTGATTAAGCATAGTTATTTATAGGGTAAAAATAAAATAAGGAGATGTATTATAATTACATACTTTACGTTATTACTTGCAGCATACTTGTTTGCACTAAACATTAATGAAATTAGATTAATTACACGAGGAGAACAGAACGTTTACTCAAAAGTTACACATATGCTTTCTAATTCGCCGTATAAAGAACTGAAGAAAAATAAGAACTTAGTGTATGTCATGACATTGTTCAAGGGGATTTCTTTTATTATCCCCTTGGCTACTATTGGATTGATTACGCATGACAACTTGCTAATGTTAGCTTGGACAGCTTTTGCTTTAATTTATACCGGTTTAACAATGTTTAAAATTCTCGATGTTTTGGAAGGTGACTCAAACAATAAACAAAACAAGTGCGTGTACATGCTGTTTGTTTGCGGTAATATTGTCTTCGTGATTAACTTTATTATTAGTTGGTTTAAATAAAGGAGAATAGAAATGAGTCAATTTGATAAGCAGTACAACACAATCATAAATGACATTATTAATAATGGGGTATCAGACGAAGAATTCGATGTCAGAACCAAATGGGATACTGATGGAACACCAGCGCATACATTAAGTGTAATCAGTAAGCAAATGCGCTTTGATAATTCTGAAATACCAATTTTAACGACTAAAAAAGTCGCCTGGAAAACGGCAATCAAGGAATTGCTTTGGATCTGGCAGCATAAATCAAACAATGTTAACGAATTAAACAAGATGGGCGTACATATCTGGGATCAATGGAAACAAGAAGACGGTACAATTGGCAATGCATATGGATATCAGCTTGGTAAGAAGAACAGGGAGCTAAACGGTGAGAAAGTTGACCAGGTTGATTATCTTCTTCATCAGTTGAAAAATAATCCATCATCACGCAGGCATATTACAACGCTTTGGAATCCAGATGAATTAGACTCAATGGCATTGACGCCCTGTGTTTATGGCACTCAATGGCTTGTAAAAGGAGGGAAGTTGCATTTAGAAGTTTTCTGTCGCAGTAACGATCTCGCGCTCGGGAATCCGTTTAATGTGTTCCAGTACAATGTTTTACAGCGTATGATTGCTCAAGTTACTGGATATGGGCTAGGTGAGTATGTCTTCAATATTGGAGACTGTCACGTATACACTCGTCATATAGACAATTTGAAAATTCAAATGGAAAGAGAGCAATACGAAGCACCTGAGCTATGGATTAATCCAGATGTGAAGGATTTTTATGATTTCGCAATTGACGATTTCAAGTTGATTAATTATAAGCATGGAGACAAGCTTTATTTTGAGGTAGCGGTATAATGCTATCTCTTATTGCTTGCTGTGATAAATCAATGGCCATAGGGTATGAAAATAATTTGCTTTACCATATTCCTGTAGACATAAAACGTTTTAAAGAACTCACTACAGGAAAGTTGTGTATTCAGGGAAGACTTACATACGAATCGATCGTAAACATTACAGGAAAGCCACTTCAGAACCGAAGGAATATCATATTAACCAGAGACAAGAATTTCAAGCCTGATCACTCTTCATTCGTTTACCATTCGGTTGACGATGTCTTAAAGCTTATACGTGGTCAATTGGACACAAATGAAGAAGTAATGGTTATTGGAGGAGGCGCTATATACGAGGCATTCTTACCTCATGCAGATAAGGTTTATTTAACGATTGTTGATTCAGTTGCTGCGAAGGCAGATTCCTATTTTCCAAGGTTAAATGATGATTGGAGAGTGATTGAAAAGGATCACAGGAAAGCAGGCAACAATACCGCATTTAATTATTCATTTATTACTTATGAAAATTTCAGAAAAGCATAGACAAAAATGAAATATAAGTATATTATTATTCTATATCCAATAGAGGCGTGTCGTTGTCATAAGTTATAAAAATAAAAAATAAGTATAGAGGTGATTAATTGCAACAAAAAGAGCAAGAATTGTTGTCAAAGAAAGAGCAGCTTGAAATTGATGTTTTAGAAAAGGAAGCAACTCTACTCCGGCTAGAAGTGGAACAAGAAGATTCCAATCTCCACAAAATTGGGGAGATGGGTGTACTTAAAGATTTTCTTTTATACATAAAGAAATACAGAGCAATGTTTACTGTACAGCAAGCAGAAGAATTTAGAAATATGGATGACCGAATGAAAGAAATCATCAAAGTTCAGGATGGACAAGTAATGGTTGATGAAGAAGCTTTACAGGGATTTATTGAGGAAATTGAGAATCAAATTAAATTAATATAAATTGGAGGAGATGAGGAATGAAAAACGTAAATCAAACGGTGATCAATAATGCGAATACGGTATTTGAAAAGAAGGACGATAAATATTTCGGCTATAAATCTCGTTTTGGAGATGTCGTTATTGGTGGAGCATATTCGTATAGGTTCGTAGTTCACTACGCAAAAACGAACCAAGACGTTGTTATTATGCCTGGCGATGTGAATACAGTAACGACTCCGCTCTGTACAACGTTAGAGGAACGTTTATGGAAGCCAGAGAAAACCGCCCAAGCCCGCCGTGATGAAATCGTTAAGCAGGCGAAGGCAGACGTTTGGGAATTAACGAAAAACGGTGATGGAGTCAGATATAAATTAGACGCATTCTACCACGCATCCTGTGAAGTTGAATTCGTAGTAAATCGCCATAAGCGAACTGTTGTCGTCTTGTTGAAAGGGATTCGTACCCGAGAGGTCTACGCAAGAGGAATCGCAAAAGCCGTACCTGACGACTGCTTCAACGTTCACATCGGAAAGGCGATTGCGCTAAGACGTGCGTTAGGCTTGGCGGTGCCAGACGAATACTTGAACGCTCCGCAGCCGACTGAGATTCGTGTGGGCGATGTTGTTCGCGGAAAGTACGAAGAGAGCTATTATCGGTATGAAGGCAGACTTTTCGGCGACAGTTACGAAGAACAGATAAAAGAAATTGAGGACGGCAAGTTCCGATACATGAGCGGAGATTACGACTTTATAGACAGTGCCGACCTAACGATTATCGACGACTCACGCGAAGAGGTGGGAGGTGAGTGACGTATCATAGACGCCTGAAGACGACGGTGTTTAAAAAGTATAGCGGATATGATTGGACTTGCGATGGAATGTTTCAAGCACCAAAAGTTAAAGGAAGCAACAAAAGAAGGAGATCGAAACATGAGCGAATAATCCGAAAAGTGATGGATAAAAAAGAAATTAGTTATTACGACTAAGTTAATATGAAATCTGTATTTTAAAAAGAATGTGAGTTATCTAGAGGCTGAAAAAGGAGGTGGGAAAATGGGACAGGTGCTACACAACCCTGGACGGGGAGCTTAATAGCAACATTATAAAAGGAGGTGAATACAATGCCAGTAGTTTTATACGGATTTGGAAGAGGAGCGTAAAAAGAGAGGGGATAGACCCCTCTTGAATATTAATGAAATTGGCCATTCATACTTTGTTGAGCTAGGCGAACCAAACGTTTTGTAATAATGAACAATAAACAAAGGAGTGAAATGTATAGGTATTGTTAAAGAACAAAAGATTGAGGTCAGTTGGAATCCTATGACATCAAGTCATTATCAAAATCTAGGTTATGAATTTACTTTTTGGAGGGATAAATTTCATGTGCCATATTATCATTTGCCACTTACTTCTGTAAAAACAGTTTTAGTTTCTTGTGATAAAGAGAAATGTGCAAATGTTAAGTCAGTTAAATACGATGAGTTTAACCGGTTGTACAAAAACAAAAAATACGAATGTAAAAAACATAGTCATTCTTACTATGAGGATAAAGCGAGGGAAAGTGGGTTTATTTTAGCGTCAGAATACAAAGGCGTAAAAGGTAGAGTTGACTTGATCTGTTTAAAGAATGGTCATAAATCAACAAAATTGTGGTCTCAAATTAATAATGGATCTAAATGTTTAAAATGTCATCATGAAAGCCTGAAATTGAGCATTGATTACATAAAAAAAGAATTCTTAAAGAAAAACTTATTGCTCTTATCAAATGAATACGTCAACGAAAAAAGCAAGTTATCTTTTAAATGCGAGAATGGACATTATGGAGAAATTGCTTGGAACTATTTTCAACAAGGAGGGGGATGCCAGCGGTGTTATAGGGAGAGCCGATTTAGAGAAGGTAATCCAAGGTGGAATAAGAATAAAACTGATACACAGAGGATAAATGACAGGAAGTATTATGAATATTTACAGTGGAGAAAGAAAGTTCTACAAAGGGATGATTACACCTGTCAAAAATGTTGGCTTAAAAAGAAAAAATATTTAACTGCTCACCATATCTACAATTATACGGAGCACAAAGATATTCGACTAGAAGTTGATAACGGGTTGACCTTGTGTGATTCTTGCCATGAACATTTTCATAATACATATGGATACACGAACAACAATTATATGCAATTGTTTATGTTCTTAAACGAAAGGGGGATAAAATGAAAATCGATTATGTTTCAGATCTCCATATTAATCACTGAATACCTTGGAACAATAACCAAATCAAATGGGAAAGGCAAACAAGGGAGATTGTTAGAAGGTTAATATCGAATGGAAATGGAGAGGTATTAATCATTGCCGGTGACTTTACTGAGTGGAATCAACAGACACTGTGGGTACTTGACGAAGTAGCAAACCAATATGAAAAGGTTTATTTCACGTATGGTAATCATGATCTTTATTTACTCAGCAAAAATCAGCAACGAAAATACTCAGATTCATTGGGAAGGTTAAATGATCTAATTCAAAAGGCTACAGATATCAAGAATGTCACTCCATTGATAAAGTCAACGGATACATACAAAGGGAAAGTCTTTGCAGGAGATGTTATGTGGTATCTTCCTAAAGGAAATGAAGGGTGGGATTTCTTCAAAGGAGTCTCAAATGATTCAAACTATATCAGCCTTAATGGATACAGCAAAGAAGATGCGGTAAGAGCAATGTGGAAAGAATCAATGGACTGGTATGATACCCTTCAAAACACTCACATTGATGTATTTGTTTCGCATGTCCCTCCTGTACACAATCCATATTCACCATTTGAGCCTAACAGCTGCTATATGGTCGATTTGCCATTCATTAATGCGGAACATTGGGTTTGTGGACACGATCATTTACAAGCTGAGTTTGATAAAGAAGGAACGAGCTTTCACATGAATTGCATTGGGTATCCGTATGACTACGATATGTATCCAAGAGTAAATGAGGTACCTGGTAATGAAGTTGACACGTATAAAACGTTTGAGCTAAAGACATTTGAGATCAAATGAAATTCTAATTTTATTTGAAGGGAGAATTTAATAATGAGTACCCAAAGAGGGACAAACACACCGGAGGAATTGGCTAAATCAATTCAGAAACTAGGAAGGGAGATGCAAGAATTTAATGACTGTATCAATGGTATTCGTGAAATTGTTATTACTCTAGATGAAGATGATGGGTCATTTACGATTACAACAGATTAAAATGTTGATTTCAATTAGAAAGGTGGAAACAGGTTGATTGTTACAGCATGGATATTGTTCGTTGCATTTGGGCTTGTGTTGTTAGCAAACATGGATTCTCAAGGGGATATTAAATTTGCAGTGTATATTGGTGTATTAAAATTTGTTTCAGTATTCATTGTTGCCATTGCGGCAGGAGTGATTTGGGGAGGGTTATTTCAATGAAAGACAATACCGATATTGAAAATAAATATGTGAAACTAAAGCATGTTAAAGATGTTGAGTTTAATAAATACCAGGGACAGTTATTATGATTGGTCAGATAGCTATGAGAAGTATGACAACAAAGTAAAGAATACAGTCGAGTGGTTGGAACGGAATGCTAAAACGTTGGATAAGCCGATCAAATTTAATCAAAAAGAAGAATTTTATGAAGTGACTAATTATGAACCCGTGGAATTGAGTTAATGAATAAGCCGGTACTGACGTTAACCTATGGTCTTGGTATTACTGAAGCGTTTATTATGGGTTTTGCAATAGCTCAGAAGTATTTTGTCCCGGCCATCGTAAGTGGGATATTGACTTTAATCATCGGCTATTTCCATGTATGTAAAGGCTCAAAAACTGAATAAAATAACAGATTTTTTAGGAGGTAAAATTAATTGATCGTATACACCACACTAGGTTATTTCCCTGTGCTGAGAAGAAAATTATCCAAAGAATTTAAACGATTAGGTTTTAATAGCCTGAAAGAAAAGCGTTGGTTTTTAGCTAAGATCTTAGGATATGCGCCAAATTTCAAAGAAATGTCTATAGCTGAAATGGAAAGAGTGATTGATGAGCTTACTAAGTACGAAAACGTAAATGAAATCATATAACTAAATTTAAATAAAATCGGTCTTTTAATGAAAGGCATAAAGGGGGGAATCGGTCATGTCAATAGTTAAGAAAGGGGACAAGATTAGAGTAACAAAGGAAGCACAAGGTCATTGGGGCCACATTATCTACCCTGTTGGAAGCGAATGGGTAGTCAAAGAGGTAATTACACCTGACACAGGAACGGTTTTCTGCAAGGGGAATGATTATGGAATACCACAGACACATTATAAGGTTATTTAGGATAAAAATAAAATGAGGTGAAAGGTATAAACGAGAAATATAAAACAATTCAAATACTGTTCAACAAAATGGAAAGACAAATGAGTACGGTGAAAGAAGCTCTCGAGAACAAAGAATACGAAAGAGCCCACCGTAACCTTATTAACCTTTCAGATAATAATGAAGAATTAATGCAGGAAATCAGATGGGCTCGGAAAGGGATTAAGATTTAACTTTTCTTCTTTCTTTATGGTTCCATTCGTACAGCTCTTCAATTGAGCAACCAATGGCATCAGCAAAAGTCATGCCCGTAGCTAAGTTCATATTTGCTTTAGCTCCACTTATATAATCGTGGATACGTTGTCTTGACATAAAACAGTGTATCAAAGGTTTATTTTAATATCAATTTCGGTTTCAATATTTTAGGAGAGTGATTGATTGGGAGGTACAAACCAAGGTAAGGTTTTTGAAGCAAATATAGAAAAATCAGCTGCAGATCAAAAGCTGTTCTTCTATAGAATTAAAGATGTTAATCCAATGTTTTTAAAAAGGGGAGCTGCAGTATCAAAAAACAAATATGATTGCTTCCTGCACTATAAAGGTTATCTTTTTCCTTTTGAACTTAAATCAACAAAGAACAAGTCTGTATCCTTCAGTGAAAAGATCATCAAGTCACAACAGATTAAACACTTAAAAGAGGCAGCGCAATATCCGAACATAATCCCTGGCTTCCTGTTTCAGTTTAGAGAGCCAGAAAACAAAGTTTATTTCGTACATATTAATGATTTCCTTACATATAAGAACATAGCTGAAAATCAGTTGTCACATACATATAAGAATAAAGTAAACAAAGCCAGCATTCCGATTGCCATATGCGAAGAGATCGGAACAGAAGTACGCTGTATGAAGAAAAAAGTTAACTATACATATTACTTGAACAAGCTTTGCGATGATTTGATTAAGAAGGTGAAATAAGTGGGAGGGTTATATGCTAGAAGTTAAGGTGAATGAATCGGAGATTAAAAAATTATACCTTGAAGAATTGGAGAAGCATTTAAATAAGCTAGATAATGAATTGCTTTTCTGGGATACTGATGATTTAATTAAAAATACAAAAATGTGCTGGAATACAATACAGGAGAAATTCTTCTTTGACCCAAGATTTCCCAAAAGAAAAGTGGGGAGAAAGTGGATGTTTCCTGCGAAACAAACAAAAGAATTTCTTCTTGAATGGTTATTGGAACAGCCGACTGAATAGGATCGAATTTTGTTAAATCCCTCTTGAAAAATAGAGGGATTTTTTGATTACCTTTAGTCGGAGGCTTGACCACCAATGACCACCATCATTGACCACCGTTTGACCACTGGAACATTATAATTAATGAAATTTGATGAAAATATGACCTCTAAACAACTTTGTAAACCTTGTTAAATCAACATTTTTGAACCTTGATAATATAAAAAGATATGTTCCGCACACAGGTTCATCCGTGGGAGCGCGAACAATATATGTCTCAGTATTAATCTCTCAATCCCTTGGCACTATTGGTGTCAGGGGATTTTTTGATTTGTTAACAAATTTAATAATTTAATATAGATCATACACCACCCACAAAACACCCACAAAAAATCAATAAAAAATTACTCCATAATTGTGGAGATATAATTCTCATTCATATGCTACACGTAAAAAAAGGTATGTCATCGCTATTGAAAAACTCCATATTGTATTCTCGTTTTTTATTTGTTTTGATGATCCATTCGTTTTTCTTTTCCAGCTACATCCAATTGAACCTCTTTTTTTGTGGAAAAACCACGCTTAGACTTTTCTTTAAATTTTTGAAGGAATCGGTTGATGCTGGTATCAGCCTGTTTCCTTCAATCAGAGATTCTTTCATATTAAATGAACTGAAGGTTAAGCAGATGGAAAGGGCGTTAGAAAACAGCCTGGACGATGAAGAACGCATGATCATTGAGAAAAAATACTTAGCAGCCAGCCAAACGAAAGACATTCATATTTATATGGAACTCGGCATGAAGAAGGACACCTATTATGAAATAAAACAGCGTGCCATTTTACGCATTGCTACAGCACTCGGAATAATCTGAGTGCTTTTTTGTAGTAAGCAGTTGTGTGGGTGGGATTTCCTATTTTAACGTTATATGGTGTATTTTTCATTATGACTATGTTAGTCTCCTTAAAGGAAGGACTTGAAAACAAAAATAGTAAGCTTGCTTCTTGTATTGAGTTTAGTCTGCGGATTTGCACTTCCTTCTTATGCTAAGACATCGATGAATGAAAAGGTAAAAACCAATGTTTCTGGAATGAATGTTATAAGTCAGTCTGAAGGTGAAGCATCTTATACAATCGAATATGGCGGAAAACAGTATTTTATTGATCAAAAAACTCTAGATAAAGGAACCTCTAAAGAGTCGATTAAAGTTGATCAATATTTGTTAACTTATGGCCATCGAACACTAGTCGATTCTGCTACAGTTAATATTTCCGATGAATCAAGTGAGATGTCAACTCTAGCAAAATGTAGAGGGAAACAAGGTGTTTCGGTAGCAATTCCTATAGTCAAGGTGAGCATGAATTCGTGTGTAATTAAAAAATTCTTAGATATTGTTGAGGATGCTGACGGTATGGCAGGGGCTATCGCCGGGATAGCAGCATTGATAAAAAAAATACCTGGGATTTCAGTATATGCTGGAGCAATTGCAGGGGCAATGTTTGCTGGTAAGTATGCCATAAAAAAAGTATCCGATAATGGAAAGTACGGAATTTCTTATAATTGGATAATTGGTACCCCTGTTGTTGTACCTTGGAGAAATGGTTAATTATTAAGGTGGTAATATCAAATGAATCGTATATTAGTCTCAATAGCTATTATTATATTCCTGATTGAATATATTGTAGCTCCACTCACAGATATAGATACCGGAAAATACGGCACGTTTATAGGCTTAATATTATTGAGTATTACGGTTCTAAGGCTATCTGATAATGACAAATCATAAACTTTTGAAGGGAGCAGACTTCGGTCTGCTCTTTTTTGTTTATTTGGGTGTAAAACGAAAACTAAGCGACAAATTTCCGACAAAACAGGGGACAAATTGGGGGAGAAAAGGGGGGACTATATATTCTTCATAACAATCAACTGACGAATTTTCAAGTTTCTCTGAGATATGGGAGTACACGTCGGAAGTGATGGTTATATTTTTATGTCCAAATATTCCCTGTACAAATTTCAATATTGCCTCAGATTCAAAAAGAAGAAAAGCGTGGCAAACTGTAAAATCCAGACGGGTTACAGTGTTCTTCCCTTAATTAAAAAGACCGGGGTATCACCCCGGCTCTGTAATAAAAGCTGCCCATCAAAGGGCTTGCTCATCTGATATTCATGATAGACCTATTCCTTCAGGTTCTGAGGCTCAAGGGAGGTCTGTTTTTTTCTTATATACGTCAACAGTGCGTTATAAACGGCTCGAATAAACCATTTATATTTAAATGAGGATATTATATGATTTCCTTCATTTTCTTTTGAAATTTGATTTCTTTTAGGATGAAGGCTAAATGAAACCAATTATGTTCTAAAAAATTGAACCGGCCATTTTTATTTTCAAAAAGCAGGAGCAGGAAATTCATCAATTTTGATACGAAGTAAACTATAAGGTTTCTGTCGTAAGTCTTTTCCATAATGAAATCTAGCCTGCCGATGTAATTGGTTCACGATGACATATAAGTATTCATCCGGACCAATCGAAAAAGTATCCGGCCATAAAATTCTCGGATCATGTGCGATGGTTTCCATTGTGCCATTCGGCAGCATCTTTCGAATACTATTGTTCTCATAATCTCCGGCATAAATGGCTCCTTTTGCATCTGTAATCATTCCATCAGACGCGCCTTTTTCTCCCCAATACGCCACATGATAAAGTAAATCCATGTCCGGTATATCTCTATCTCTCAGGGCTTCTGTTGAGATCGAGAACAGATGACGGCTGGTCAGTGGACAAAAAAATAATACCTTTCCGTCAGGAGAAATCGCAATACCGTCGGATGCCAGCCTAAACGGGGAAGTTGAACCATCTCTGTTACGATTCATCAAAATTTTGCCTTCTACTTTCGGTATAAAATAGGAATCCGGTGAAGTTGGATTTGCTCCATTTAACCGTCTAAATGCGTTTCCGGTTTCTAAATCCACGACGATAATAGCTCCTGGTCCTTTGGAAGAAGAATCCGTTATATAGGCATAACCTGCAGTTCCAACACGAAAATCAAATCGGACATCATTCAGGTAAGTTGTTGGAAGGACAACATCTTCTGTAAAGGTATAAACTCTTCTGATTGTATTGGTTTTTAAATCAATAGCGACTAATTTTGCCCCGCCTTTAATTGGTTCAGAAAAATTGGGTGCCGCCGTATCTAGTACCCAAAGGGTCCCTCTTCCATCAGTAACTACACTTTGGACACTGATGAAAGTCATTTTGATATTCTCAGGGTTAACCAAATTGGTTTGTAAATCAGGATAAGGCTGCAATTTATCCCCAATTATTTCCGCCACCGTAAATTTAACATTGTCTCCCCATTTCGGAAAACAAATGAAAATACGACCAGTTTCTGAAACAGTAACACCGGTAGGCATAGCTCCATAAAATGCATAAACCAGTTCTAAATCCCCAAAATATTTTTCAAAAGGCAGCATAGGTTTCATAATATCCTCCTCAACCAATTAAACGGGATATCACTTATATATGATTCGCATTTTTTCTAGTGCATGTTTCTTATTAAGTTTTTCTAAACAAAAGATGATGGAAGTGCTTATCATTTAATAAATCAGTCAGGTGACACAGGGAGTTTTTACTTAACGTCTGTCGAAGCAGTCGGCAATTACAACATGGTATGTCCTTTGGTCGGTTTTAAATTCTCTGAAAAAAGAGTTGAAAAAGCAGAAAAGATTTTATAATATGAAATCAAGTTAGTTTGTTCGATCAACAAACTAATAAAACCACTTTAATTGTCCATCATGTAAAGGTCTTAAATGGGAGGGGGATAAGAGGCTCGATTTAATTGGAGGTATATAAAAAGCGAAAGCCAAGCTTTTATCCTGTTCACTGCTATCTGATCACCATTTGGATGTTGAAAATGCTCTGTGAAAGTAAACCGCTGTCATTTTTTGAAAGCGCTTTTATATGCCGCTCACTGGCCGATAATTTTAAAAAAATGTTATACCATTTCATCATGTTCCTTATGTAAAGGATCGAAAAGGGGAGAAATCATGCTCAGTGAAAATGTAAAGAAGATCAGCATGGTTGAAAAAGTTGGATATGCGTCTGGAGATTTTGCATGTAATTTAATTTATGCAACAGTGTCTACGTATCTTTTGTTCTTCTATACAGATGTTTTTGGTTTATCGGCAGCAACAGCCGGTACGATGTTTTTAGTGGTTAGAATCATCGACGCTCTCGCTGATCCTTTTATTGGAACAATAGTTGACAGAACAAATAGCAGGTTTGGCCGCTTCAGACCGTATCTTTTATTCGGAGCTTTTCCCTTTGTCATATTGGCAATACTCTGTTTTACAACCCCGGATTTTTCGGATATGGGGAAATTAATATATGCCTATATCACCTATGTCGGCTTATCGCTTACATACACCATGATAAACGTGCCATATGGCGCGTTAACATCTGCAATGACCAGAAATAATCAAGAAGTTGTTAGTATAACGTCTGTCCGTATGTTATTTGCGAATCTTGGAGGACTTGTCGTTGCATTTTTTGTTCCCTTACTGGCTGCTTATTTAAGCGATAATTCCGGCAGCGAATCTCTTGGCTGGCAGCTAACCATGGGTATTATGGGAGTTATAGGCGGGTGCCTTTTAATCTTTTGTTTTAAAAGCACAAAAGAGCGTGTCACGCTTCAAAAATCGGAAGAAAAAATTAAATTTTCGGATATATTTGAGCAATTTCGTGTTAATCGGCCTCTAGTTGTATTAAGTATTTTCTTTATTATTATTTTTGGAGTGAATTCAATCAGTAATTCGGTTGGCATCTATTACGTAACGTATAATTTAGAAAGAGCGGATTTAGTGAAGTGGTACGGTTTGTTGGGAAGTTTGCCTGCTTTGGTCATTTTACCGTTTATTCCAAAGCTTCATCAATTATTAGGGAAGAAGAAATTACTAAACTATGCATTATTACTGAATATGATCGGCCTCTTAGCTTTACTTTTCGTTCCGTCAAGTAATGTATTCCTGATACTTTCCTTTCGATTGCTGGCTGCTGCAGGAAGTCTCACTGCCGGGGGATATATGTGGGCGCTTATTCCTGAAACAATAGAATATGGAGAGTATAAGACCGGGAAAAGAATGGGCGGTCTCATATACGCTATTATCGGATTTTTCTTTAAATTCGGCATGGCCTTGGGAGGGGTTGTACCGGGTTTGGTTCTAGATCAGTTTGGATATGTGGCAAATCAGGTGCAAACGCCGGAGGCATTGACGGGAATTTTAATTACAACAACCATTATTCCCGTGTTCTTACTGGTTCTGGCCATGATTGATATTAATTTCTATAACTTAGATGAGAAAAAATATAAAAGCATGGTTCGAGAATTAGAGAATAGAGACAAAGTTTATTTGGATCATATTGACGATTTCAAAGCTTAAAACATGATGAGTCAACAGAAAATAGCTGAGGAGGAGTTCAAAATGAAGATTATCAATCCAGTACTTAAAGGATTCAACCCCGATCCGAGTATTTGCAGGGTTGGAGAGGATTATTATATCGCTGTATCTACATTTGAGTGGTTTCCGGGAGTCCAGATACACCACTCAAAAGATTTAGTCAATTGGCACTTAGTTGCACATCCATTACAGAGAGTTTCGCAATTAGACATGAAAGGAAATCCTAATTCAGGCGGGGTCTGGGCGCCATGTTTAAGTTACAGCGACGGAAAGTTTTGGCTGATCTATACGGATGTTAAGGTTGTAGATGGCGCCTGGAAAGATTGCCACAATTATTTAGTGACTTGTGACACGATTAATGGTGATTGGGGGGAGCCGATCACATTAAACAGCTCGGGTTTTGATGCTTCTTTGTTCCATGATACGGATGGGAAAAAATATTTATTAAATATGTTATGGGATCAGCGTATTGATCGGCACTCCTTTGGAGGCATTGTCATGCAGGAATATTCTGATAAGGAGCAAAAACTAATCGGTAAACCGAAAGTGATTTTTAAAGGAACTGAAAGAAAGCTGACAGAAGCGCCGCACCTTTACCGTATCGGGAACTATTATTATTTATTAACCGCAGAAGGAGGAACGCGGTTCGAACATGCTGCTACAATTGCCCGTTCTGCAAATATTGAGGGCCCATATGAAGTTCATCCCGATAATCCTATCTTAACGTCATGGCATGCGCCGGAAAATCCGCTGCAAAAATGCGGACATGCATCCATTGTACAAACACATACAGGTGAGTGGTATTTAGCTCATTTAACGGGACGTCCCATTCATCCGGACGATGATTCAATTTTTCAGCAGAGAGGATATTGTCCTCTGGGCAGAGAAACTGCTATTCAAAAACTCTATTGGAAAGATGGCTGGCCATATGTAGCAGGCGGAAAAGAAGGGAGCTTGGAGGTGGATGCGCCTTCTATACCAGAAACAATGTTTGAAGACACGTATCCGGAAGTTGATGAATTTGAGGATGCAACATTAAATATCAATTTTCAAACGTTAAGAATCCCGTTTACGGAGAAATTAGGTTCATTAACTCAAGCGCCAAATCATTTACGAATATATGGCCATGAATCCTTAACTTCGACATTTACTCAGGCATTTGTAGCCAGACGCTGGCAAAGCCTCCATTTTGAAGCGGAAACGGCAGTTGCGTTTTATCCGGAAAATTTTCAGCAAGCCGCTGGTTTGGTGAACTATTACAATACAGAGAATTGGACGGCTCTTCAAGTCACGTATGATGAAGAACTTGGCCGTATTCTTGAATTAACGATATGTGATAACTTTTCTTTTTCACAACCGTTAAAAAATAAAATTGTGATTCCTCGTGAAGTCAAGTATGTCTATTTAAAAGTGAATATTGAAAACGAAAAATATTATTATTTGTATTCATTTAACAAAGAAGATTGGCACAAAATCGACATTGCATTAGAATCGAAAAAATTATCAGATGATTACATCCGCGGCGGGGGATTCTTTACAGGAGCTTTTGTAGGGATGCAATGCCAAGATACGAGCGGTCATCATATTTCGGCCGACTTCAGATATTTTCGTTATAAAGAAAAATAATTAGCACATGAAAAAGGAGATTTCTATTTTAGAACTCCTTTTTCATATTAGAAGGTGCCCATGTCAGTATTGATTCAGAAATACTCCTAGAATAAAAAAACCCATCTTTAAAGATGAGCTTAAAACATAGAAGTATGTACATTTCAGTTATGAACCATGTCGAGAAAATGATCGATAACAATGGAGGACATTCCTAGAGCAGGGGCATTTTTTCCTAAGATAGATGGTAATAATTCATAGCTATTGTCTAGTTGGGAATAAACCCTGGATGACACTTCGCTTTTAATTGAATGTAAAACCATAGGATGCGATTCAATGATGCTGTTTCTTAAAATGATGGCTTGCGGATTAAATGTATTTAAAATATTGGTCAGGCCTATTCCTAAATAGAAACCAAAATTCTGTAATGCCTGTAAAGTTCCAACATCATTCAGATGGGCAAGGTCTATGATATCTTGGCTGGACACTTTTTTCTCTTTCGTCTGAAGAGATGTTAATAAAGCCTTCTCTGAAGCATACAATTCCCAGCAGCCTCGGTTTCCGCAACTGCATTTAGGACCCTTAAAGTCTATTGTCATATGTCCCATTTCTCCAGAGAATCCGCCAACCCCTCTATATAAATGATTGTTGATCATAACGCCGATCCCTATTCCTGTACCGATACTTGCATAAATAATGTTATCGTGATTTTTTGCAGCACCAAATACTTTTTCTCCATATGCGCCGGCATTTGCCTCATTTTCAATAAAAACGGGCACATTGAACTTCTTTTGGATGAAAGATTTTAAGTCAATATCTCTCCAGTTGGCGTTCGGAGCGAAAACAATTTTTTGATTTTTGTCAATCAGCCCGGGCGCGCATATCCCTATACCAATAAGACCGTATGGAGATTGCGGCATTTTTGCAATAAAGTGATGAATCATCTCAATTAAAATATCTTTAGTGATTTCTGGAGAATTGCATTCCAAATGATGGTGTTGATCAAGGACGATCGTCCCTTCAAGATCTGTTAAAATGCCATTAACATAATCCACGCCAACATCTATTCCTACGGAGTATCCTGCTTTTTTATTAAAAACAAGCATGACGGGTCTTCTGCCGCCGCTTGATTGTCCCTGACCTATTTCAAATACGAGGTTTTCTTTCATTAATGTGTTTACCTGTGAGGAAACAGTTGATTTATTTAATCCGGTCATTTCAGATAATTTTGCTCTTGAAATAGGTGAATTTTTAAGTATTTCGTTTAGTAATAACTTTTGGTTAACTTTTTTGACAAAGGCTTGATCAGCGATATCCACTTCATCCACTCCATTTGTATAATCTTTAAATTAAGTTGAACGTTCTGTGTTATCGTGCGAAACGCAGTACATAGCGAATCCAACCTTTATTATATCTAATGTGTTCGTAAAAAACTAAAAAAAATATTGAAAATACTGATGAGGTTATATAAGATGAAAATAAGTTAGTTTGTTTAGACAACAAACTAATGTGCAACATGACATAAAAGCATTTGTATTTGAATGATCATGTTTAGAATTTATTTTTAAGGGGGAAATCACACATGGCTCACTCTCATTCCGGTTCGGTCAACTATTTTGAAAGCGCAAACAAAGTGATTTACGAAGGGAAAGAATCCACGAATCCTTTAGCATTTAAATACTATAATTCTCAAGAAGTAATTGGCGGAAAAACGATGAAAGAGCATTTGCGATTTTCTATTGCCTATTGGCATACATTTACCGCTGACGGCACAGACATTTTTGGCGCAGCTACGATGCAGAGACCGTGGGATCACTATAAAGGCATGGATCTGGCGAGAGCGAGGGTAGATGCAGCGTTTGAGCTGTTTGAAAAACTGGATGCGCCATTTTTTGCTTTTCATGACCGGGATATCGCACCGGAAGGAAGTACGTTAAAAGAGACAAATCAAAATCTGGATTTAATCGTGGATATGATAAAAGACTACATGAGAACCAGCGGCGTTAAGTTATTATGGAATACTGCAAACATGTTTACGAATCCCCGTTTCGTCCATGGTGCGGCGACTTCTTGTAACGCAGATGTATTTGCGTATGCCGCAGCCCAAGTAAAAAAAGGATTAGAAACAGCAAAAGAGCTTGGCGCCGAGAACTATGTATTTTGGGGCGGACGTGAAGGGTACGAAACTTTGTTAAATACCGATTTAAAATTTGAGCTTGATAATATGGCCAGATTTATGCATATGGCAGTGGATTATGCGAAGGAAATCGGGTATACAGGGCAGTTTTTGATTGAACCAAAACCAAAAGAGCCGACTACCCATCAATATGATACGGACGCAGCAACAACCATTGCCTTTTTAAAGCAATATGGCTTAGACAATCATTTTAAATTAAATCTCGAAGCCAATCATGCCACATTAGCCGGGCATACATTCGAACATGAATTACGCATGGCGAGAGTGCATGGCCTTCTTGGCTCTGTTGACGCGAATCAGGGTGATCCGCTTTTAGGCTGGGACACAGATGAATTTCCGACAGATTTATATTCTGCGACATTAGCAATGTACGAAATTCTGCAAAATGGCGGTCTTGGAAGCGGAGGATTAAACTTTGACGCAAAGGTCAGGAGATCTTCTTTTGAGCCTGATGATTTACTATATGCCCATGTTGCAGGGATGGATACATTTGCAAGAGGGTTGAAAGCCGCCCACAAATTAATCGAAGATCGTGTGTTTGAAGATGTGATTCAACACCGTTACCGCAGCTTTACTGAAGGGATTGGTCTTGAAATTGCAGAAGGAAGAGCTGATTTTAAAACACTTGAGCAATATGCGCTGAACAATCAGCCAATTAAAAACGAATCAGGGAGACAGGAGCGGTTAAAAGCGATATTAAATCAATACATTTTACAGGTATAACAAATGAAAAAAGAAGCTCCAGATCCAGCTGTAAAAAGATGCAGGCAGCCAAGTTCCCGGAATTGCCCGTCATGAAGTTACTGTTATGGCGGGTCAATTCAATGGGGATCTATTTAGAGAGGAAGGAGTGAAAAAATGAAGTATGTCATTGGAATAGATCTTGGTACGAGTGCCGTTAAAACCATTTTAGTCAATCAAAACGGCAAGGTTTGTGCAGAAACGTCCAAAAGTTACCCGCTCATCCAAGAGAAGGCGGGATATAGTGAGCAAAATCCTGAAGACTGGGTGCAGCAAACAATTGAAGCATTGGCTGAATTGATTTCGATATCCGACGTTCAACCCGGGGATATTGACGGGATTAGCTATTCAGGACAAATGCATGGGTTAGTACTGCTTGATCAAGATCGGCAAGTGCTGCGTCATGCGATTCTTTGGAATGATACCAGAACGACGCCTCAATGTAGCAGGATTACCGAGACATTTGGCGATCGTCTGCTTGATATCACAAAAAACCGTGTCCTTGAAGGGTTTACATTACCTAAAATGGTATGGGTGAAGGAACATGAGCCTGAACTTTTTAACAAAACCGCTGTTTTTTTGCTTCCGAAAGACTATGTGAGATTCCGCATGACTGGCGCCATTCACACTGAATACTCCGATGCGGCGGGAACGTTACTTTTACATATGACCCGCAAAGAGTGGAGCGATGAGATCTGCAATCAATTTGGTATGTCAGCGGAAATTTGTCCTCCGCTTGTTGAATCCCATGACTGTGTAGGATCGCTGCTTCCGAGCGTTGCGGCGGAGACTGGGCTGTTGGAAAAAACAAAAGTGTACGCCGGGGGAGCAGACAATGCTTGCGGTGCTGTCGGAGCCGGTATTCTTTCTTCCGGAAAAACATTATGCAGTATCGGGACGTCAGGAGTCATACTTTCCTGTGAAGAAGACAAAGAAAGGGACTTTAAAGGGAAAGTGCACTTTTTTAATCATGGAAAGAAGGATTCTTTTTATACGATGGGAGTCACGCTCGCTGCAGGGTACAGCTTGGACTGGTTTAAAAGAACGTTTGCGCCGAACGAATCGTTTGAACAATTATTACGGGGGGTGGAATCTGTTCCGATAGGAGCAAATGGACTGCTGTACACTCCTTACTTAGTCGGTGAAAGAACGCCGCATGCTGATTCATCTATTCGGGGAAGCTTGATCGGAATGGACGGAGCCCATAAAAGAGAGCACTTTTTGAGGGCGATAATGGAAGGCATCACATTCTCTTTATATGAATCAATTGAACTATTCCGCGAAGCGGGAAAATCAGTTGATACGGTTGTCTCTATTGGCGGGGGAGCTAAAAATGAAACGTGGCTTCAAATGCAAGCTGATATTTTCAATACGAGGGTGGTTAAGTTAGAGAATGAACAAGGTCCCGCCATGGGGGCTGCGATGTTAGCTGCCTTCGGAAGCGGGTGGTTTGACTCTCTTGAAGAATGTGCAGAGCAGTTCATTCATGAAGCAGCTGCATTTTATCCAAAAGAACAAAATGTTCAAAAATATAAAACACTATTCGAGTTGTATAAGAACATTTACGTTCACACAAAAGATCTCAATACAGCTTTAAAGAGCTTTCGACAAAAATGAAGAAAGAACCTCGCCAAATTGGCCAGGTTCTTTTTATATTGCACAAAAACAGACACGGTGATATAATCAGAACACGCGCGCTTTTTGTGTGAAAGTCATAGTTATCCATCTTATATTATGATTATATCATGCTGAAAAGCTCTTGTCAAATTTTTTTGAAGGGGAGATATAGAATGAGTTCTTTGGTTCTCGGCATTCACGAAATTGAAAAAACACAGCCTTTGCTCGTTGGAGGAAAAGGGTTACATTTAGGGGAATTATCAAAAATTCAAGGAATACAAGTACCGGAAGGATTTTGTGTCACAACCGCAGGATATCAAAAAGCCATTGAACAAAACGAAACGTTACAAGCGCTGTTGGATCAACTGACCATGCTGAAAGCGGAGAATCGCGATCAAATTGGTGAAGTCAGCAAAAAAATCCGGCAAACCATTATCGAAGCAGAAATTCCTTCAGATGTAGTCAAAGCAGTTGCTTGCCATCTCTCCCGGTTCGGCGAAGAACATGCCTATGCCGTACGTTCCAGTGCGACAGCTGAGGATTTGCCGCATGCCTCTTTTGCCGGTCAACAAGACACCTATTTAAATATTACCGGCGTCGATGCGATCTTGCAGCATATCAGTAAATGTTGGGCGTCCCTATTTACGGATCGCGCGGTCATTTACCGTATGCAAAATGGGTTTGATCACAGCCAAGTTTATTTATCCGTTATCATCCAAAGGATGGTGTTCCCACAGGCTTCGGGAATTTTATTTACCGCTGATCCGATGACCGGAAACCGAAAGCTGCTATCCATCGATGCCGGTTTTGGACTTGGTGAAGCACTGGTCTCCGGCTTAGTCTCTGCCGATTGTTATAAAGTACAGGACGGGCAAATCGTCGATAAGAGAATAGAAACTAAAAAATTGGCTATCTATGGACGAAAAGAAGGCGGAACAGAAACACAGGAGATCGCTCTTGATCAGCAAAAGATTCAAACACTGACTGATGAACAAATTTTACAGCTGGCACGTATCGGGAGACAGATCGAAGCTCATTTCGGCCAGCCGCAAGATATCGAATGGTGTTTGGACCGCGATACTTTTTATATTGTCCAAAGCCGTCCGATCACAACGTTATATCCCGTTCCTGAAGCGAACGATCAAGAAAATCACGTCTATATCTCTGTTGGTCATCAGCAAATGATGACGGATCCCATAAAACCCCTTGGATTGTCTTTTTTTCTGTTGACGACTGCTGCACCCATGCGTAAAGCCGGCGGAAGGCTATTCGTTGATGTCACACATCAACTGGCATCCCCTAATGTCAGAGAAGTTTTCTTAAAAGGCATGGGGCAGCACGATCCGCTCTTAAAAGACGCACTTATGACCATAATAGAGCGAGATGATTTCATTAAGCCGATACCTGGTAAAACGGCACCGATTCCCGGCAAAGGCAATGCAGATATGCCGGATCAAGCTGAAAACGATCCGGCAATTGTTTCTGATTTGATTAAGAGCAGTCAAGCATCGATAGAAGAGTTAAAACAAAACATCCAGACGAAATCAGGAGATGATTTATTTCGTTTTATTTTGGAAGATATCAAGGAATTAAAGAAGATTCTATTTAACCCAAAAAGTTCGGTGTTGATTCGAACTGCAATGGATGCTTCATCATGGATTAACGAAAAAATGAACGAGTGGTTAGGTGAAAAAAACGCAGCAGATACGCTTTCTCAATCTGTACCCCATAATATTACTTCAGAAATGGGGCTTGCGCTATTGGACGTCGCCGATGTGATCCGCCCTTATCCAAAAGTAATTGCCTATTTAGAGAATGTAAAAGATGATCACTTTTTGGATGGGCTGGTGAAGTTTGAAGGCGGGCGGGAAACCCGTGACGCTATCTATGCTTATCTCAACAAGTACGGAATGCGATGTGCCGGAGAAATTGATATGACAAGAACTCGATGGAGCGAAAAACCAACTGCACTTGTCCCTATGATTCTTAATAATCTCAAAAACTTTGAGCCAAATGCCAGCCAGCGGAAATTTGAGCAAGGTCGGCAGGAGGCGTTGAAGAAAGAACAAGAGTTATTAGACCGATTGAAGCAATTACCGGATGGTGAACAAAAAGCCAAAGAAACTAAACGAATGATCCGCATCATCCGGAACTTCAGCGGGTTCAGGGAATATCCAAAATACGGCATGATCAGCCGCTACTTCGTTTATAAGCAGGCTTTACTGAAAGAAGCCGAACAACTCGCAGAAGCGGGCGTTATTCATGAAAAAGAAGACATATACTATCTCACTTTTGAAGAACTTCAGGAAGTCGTACGCACAAATAAATTGGATTACCAAATCATCAGCACACGAAAAGGCGAGTACAAAGTATATGAAAAACTAGCTCCGCCGCGTGTTATCACGTCTGACGGTGAAATCGTTACAGGCGAGTACAAACGAGAAAATCTCCCGGCCGGAGCGATTGCAGGGCTGCCCGTTTCATCGGGAGTCATAGAGGGGCGGGCACGGGTTATTTTAAACATGGAAGATGCCGATTTGGAAGATGGGGATATATTAGTTACCTCCTATACTGATCCCAGCTGGACACCATTGTTTGTATCCATAAAAGGCCTGGTCACTGAAGTTGGCGGACTGATGACCCATGGAGCGGTTATCGCGCGTGAATACGGCTTACCTGCAGTTGTCGGAGTTGAAAATGCAACCCAATTGATAAAAGATGGGCAGCGAATCCGCGTTCATGGAACAGAAGGCTCTATTGAAATATTATAATAGCGGGGGTGTGCAGCACGTCACCAGATATTTCCCGCATTTTACTAAGAAAAGCCGGAACCTCTTAGAGGAGGAATCCGGTTTTTTTTATGTGAAAATGACTCAATGTGTGAATACCGCATTTTGCGGGTGAGCCCTTCAGTGACTAAATCTTTTTATGAAGGTGAGTAATATCCTTTTTAAGTTCACAACATCTGTAATCCGATGAATTAAAAACGCCTTAGTAACAATTATTTAGGGGCTATGTTCATGAACAAGTCTTTATTCAAAACAAAATGACCTATTGGGTTAATGGCGTTAAAGATGAAGATAAGTCTGGTGTCTTTGAAAGAGAAAAGTCTGCAGAAGATACAACGGGCCCATCATCAAACATGCTGAGTGCTAAGTATTGGACGGAATATGTATCAGATTGTTTAGGCGATAAGAATATTAGCCAATGGGCAATCACTGGTTTAGCTATTTTTATATGGAACTGCTTGCGAATTGTTGATTTTCGGAATCGTTTTTAAAGAATGGATCACAACGCCTTTTGGATTGTTCGCCTCATTCTTCATAGCGGCAATATTGGCGCAGGCAGGGGTGGAAACTCTCCCGCTTACCAGAGTAAAAATAAAAAATGTTTATCTCAGATTGG
The DNA here is from genome assembly GCF_040259625.1 of Bacillus sp. B1(2022). NCBI lineage: Bacteria > Bacillati > Bacillota > Bacilli > Caryophanales > Bacillaceae > Bacillus > Bacillus sp. B1(2022). The sequence goes on along the minus strand of NZ_JANIFO010000005.1, from coordinate 122,782 downwards.
TTTTTTTTAAAAGTAAAAACGCCATAAAACTTCTTATGGCGTCTGTCCGAACTAAGGGATGCAATGTTTGGGAGACGAATATAAATCGTCAATGTGCTAGAAAAGGAATGCAGCACCTACAATGATTAACAAAATGAACAGCACAACGATCAATACGAAAGAGTTTCCGCCATAATTTCCACCGTAGTTCCCCATATTATTGCCACCTCCTGTTGTTAGGATAGTACATAATATGCCGGACGATAAAATTCGACATAGATTTAAGTCTAAATAAGAAAAAATGGATGTTAATGTCTAAAATGAAGAGCTTCTAAAACAATAAAATAATGGGAGGTTAACTGAAAGAGAGAAATGGATGGGACGGTTTGCTGTTTAAAGAGGAGGGATATGGCTAAACATGCAATAAAACTGTGTATGAAAGTGGTGAGCCATGAAGTTACTTCATCATGCAGAGCCACATACGAAGAGGTACAGGGAAATTATAGTAAACGAAAATATCCATCATTTCCCGGGCAAGCGCAGTATACGACAAATCAAAACAAATCACAAAGGGACGGAAGGTAAGATAAAAGGAGGCTGCTTGCGGGTTTGTGGTGCAGATAAAGTTTCCGTTTCATAAAGGTCATATGTTTATTCGAAACTTTACGTTTATTCCTGCAGAATGCTTGTAAAAGAAAGTCGGCAAAACTGCCGACTTTCCTAACGGAATTTAGATCTCAACAGATCTAAAGAAACCATCGACACTATCACCGGTGCCGCTATCATATTTCAGGATGTATTCTCCTTTTTGGTTAACGCTGAATTCTTGAATGAACGTTTTCCCCGCATTTAATGTCGTAGAGGATAAGAGTGTATTCCCATTAGGATAATTAATGGTAAATTTGAAAGATTTGCTGCCGTCATTCGCAACAAAAACTCTGATTTTTCCTGGAGAGCTGCCTTGATAGTTGAATGAAACCTTACCGGTACCGCCAGAAAAAGGCTGACACGCAATATACGGAGCGTCACATGACCAACCAGCAGGTTTCATAACTTTATCTGGATTTGGCAAGGATTTTGCAGTAACATCTGCAGTCCCCATTAATGGAATTAACCCAAAAGCAAGAGCGCCGGCAATAATTTTCTTTTTCATTCGTATTCCTCCTCTTAATAGTGAATGTGATACAGCTATAAATTTACAATATTTATAAAATAATTCCTTCTTTTTCAAGTTGAGAAAAGAAGAAAAAATTTAAAGAGGACAAATAAATGTCACAAATTAACAATCCGTACACTGCAGTAAACTGGTCAAAGCATGAAGATGATTTCACTCTAATGTTTTACAATCAATATGAAACGCAGAGATTGCATTGAACGGCGGTCTCCTCACTGGAAGTATCTGGAGTTAAAACGGGCGATCGTTAACCCTGCGCGGGGACATCAGCGTATCTGCCAGTTCAGAATAAGGAAGAAGCTGCCTGATTGAGTGAGGTATAACGATGACCGGGGCGGATGCGGATCAACTGAAACAAAGTAAATTCCCAGGCAAGAAGTATTTCTTTAACCTGAAACTTTTATAAAGCATTAACGTATTACTTTATAAAGGTAAATAAGGAGGCTTATGAATGGGATTAAAAAATTTCTTTAATACTGAGTTAAAATGCTCTATCTGCGGAAAAACATTAAAATCAGGGGATGAGATAACAGCTTATCTTACACTTCCGAGTGAGAAGAAGATGCCTGTGGGGAGAATGGATAAAGTGTTAAGCAAACACTCTGATAAGGTCTGCTGTAAAAAGTGCAGTGAGTAGGTTTTTAGTGTTATGAGGAACCTCTGGCGGGTTTCCTCATAACAAATATCAACCAATTAAATTAGAAAAAAGCGAAATTGTGATGATTAAAGTAGATAAAGAACTGAGGGATACCAAAGGGATCATTTTTCGTTTACTTTGCTTTTTTGAAGGTTTGTTTAGCTCGTGGATCACTGCACCCCATAAAAGCATGGATGCTAAAATGATAAGACTCATATGTAACAACACTCCTTTGTTTCTATAAATTTTACCATATATATCACAAGGATGTCGATTGAACGAACATCTCTATAAAAAGAAGATGTTTATCTAAAATTGTTGAGAGATTCAGTGAACTATTATGTAGATTAAATTAGAGAAGTTCGAAAAAGGCCTCAAATTACTCAGTGAAGATGAATATGAAGAGGTTCACAGTTCATATCCTACAATTGCTCAAACGTTCAGTCACATCTGCGCGGTGGATGTTATGTGGCTGCAAGTACTTAAAGGAATAGACATGCAGGAAGCATTGGAAGGTTCTATGGCTTATGCAGAAAGGGCTCATTTATATTCTGCAGATGAATTTGCGGCGTCTTATGATGAACTGGCTTCACAGTTTGAAGAATGGATGAATAGCCAAACAGATGTAGAACAAACAATGAACTTACATAATCCTTGGTTAGGTTACAGAGAAACTGCTTACTCAGAAATTTTATTCCATGTTGCCAATCACGGAACTTATCATCGGGGCAGCATAACAACTATGTTAAGACAGCAGGGCTACGCTTCGGCAATGAATGACATTGCATTATATTGGTATCAGGATTAGTTCAGAGAGTACTTGCAAAATGCATAACCGCCGAATGATCTGTAGAGCTTCTTTTCTGAACTAAATGACAAAGTCTCATTCAGTCTGGGTGGGGCGCCGAGCAAGAATCGAGATCAAAGGCTGCCGTATCATTCCCGGCAGCCTTAATGATTAGGAAGTAAAATCGATAACCATGCGGCCGGTCACTTTACCTTGCTCCATTTCTTCAAAAATATCATTCACATCTTCGATCGGGCGTTTTGTCACTTTAGGTACAACTTTACCGTCTGCAGCAAATTGAAAAGCTTCCTTCAGGTCTTCTCTGGTACCTACTAATGAACCTACTACCTGAATTCCATCTAACACGAGACGGGGAATATCTAAATCCATTTTGTCCACCGGTAAACCGACAGCGACTACGCGGGCTCCTGCTTTTACAACATCAATCGCTTGATTGAAAGGGGTTTTAGAGACAGCTGTGATGACCACAGCATCAAGCCCTAAATCGTTAGTCACTTCTTTTGCTTTAGCGACGGGGTCTTCGTTTAAACTGTTTACAACCGCATCAGCGCCTAAGCTCTTAGCAAAATTCAATTTTTCATCGCTAATGTCGAAAGCAATCACTTTAGCGTTAAAGACATTTTTTGCATATTGAACAGCCAAGTTGCCTAAACCGCCGACTCCAAATACACCGATCCATTGACCTGGCTTAATTTCACTGACTTTAACGGCTTTATAAGTTGTTACACCTGCACAAGTAATGCTGCTTGCTGCTGCAGGGTCTAAATTTTCCGGCACCTTTATTGCATAATCAACCGCTACGATTGCTTCTTCAGCCATTGCGCCGTCAACTGTATAGCCGGCATTTTTTACATCGCGGCACAAGGTTTCACGGCCAGTTAAGCAATATTCACAGCAGCCGCAGCTTTCAAACATCCAGGCAATAGAGACGCGGTCACCCTTTTTCAAACTTGTTACACCTTCACCAATCTCAGTTACAATGCCTATTCCCTCATGACCTAAAGTGACGCCAGTAACATCCCCGAAATCCGCATTTTTAACATGTAAGTCAGTATGACATACACCACAGTATTCCATCTTAACTTTGGCTTCACCATGTCGCAAAGGACGTAATTCTTTTTGTACGATCGCTATACTTTTGTCTTTCGTTGCTACTACTGCTTTCACGTCATACACCCCTTTTTATCATTGGCAGAAAATTGTTACTTATCTTACAATTTAGCACACTGCTCTCCTTTTGAAAACCCTTACATTTTTTGCGGACAAGTGTCTCTGCAAAAATTGAGGGAGCTATGCAGGGAGGATTCTATGGATATCATGTGTCATCTCCAAATGCACAGAATTTACATATATACATAAATAGATGCGTTTTCAAAAGAGGCTTTTTTTGAGCGATAAAAAGCTGACGGAAGATAAATTTGACAATCACCGGCTCACTAAGTTTTTGCCCTTGGGCTATATATGTTTGTATACTCGGGTTTTGTGCCATTTGCATTGGTTACTGTGGTTATCATTGCTTTTTACGCATTTATTACTTACTTTTTGTTTGCTGTTCCTGTGCAACTATGGCTAAGAAAGAAGCCTAAAAAGTTTAGCTTGGTTCATCTTTTCATTTATACAGCAGTCGCTTTTTTAGCTGTGTTCTTGTTCTGGCACATAGATAATCCGTCAATTGATTTCACAGTTTTCAGAAGTTTCATTTATTACATAATGAGCATTGTTGCTGCGTTCATATATTGGTTCTGGGACTCTATATTTCTGAGAAATTACAATACTCCCCAGAAGTAAAGCTGATGTTCTAAAAAAGACCGACTAGCGCCATGCCCAGTCTGCATTGTTCAAATTGAAATTCATGTGATGAATCCAGAAAGCGGGTGAGGAAAAATGGAATACATTGAGTTGACTAGGGACAATATTGATGACAATCATATTTGCTGTGCATTAGGTACGAAACAATATGAGGATGCGGTAAATGAAAAGAAGAGCTGGCTCAAGGATCGGATGATTGATGGCTTGGTGTTCTATCGCCTAAACGAACGGGCAAAAGTTTTTATTGAATATTTACCTGCAGAAGAAGCGTGGGTTCCGGTAAGCGCACCTCTTTTTATGTTTATTAATTGTCTTTGGGTCTCAGGTAAATATAAGAATAACGGACATGCGAAACATTTGTTAGAAAAATGTGTGTCAGATGCAAAATCCCGCGGTATGGATGGGATAGTTCATATAGTGGGGAAGAAAAAACTCCCTTATTTAAGTGATAAGCATTTCTTTGAACATATGGGATTTGCTGTGCAAGATGAAGCAGAACCCTATTTTCAGTTGATGTCACTGACGTGGAATGAACATGCATATCCTCCTGTATTTAAAAAACAGGTGAAAAGTAATTCCGTTAATGATGAGGGAATCACAGTATTTTATACAGCTCAATGCCCATTTGCAGTCGGATTGTTAAAGGATTTAAAGGAACTGACTGAAAAGAAAGGACTTCATTTTCAGGCCCGGCGAATAACGTCAAAAGATATGGCGCAAAAATCCCCGGCAGTTTGGACGACTTTCAGCGTGTTTTATAATGGGACATTTCTCACTCATGAGATGATGAGCGTGAATAAGTTTGAAAAAATACTCAATAAGCTTTTAATGGCTTAACTTTGTTTTAATTACTATTCCTCGTTTCTATATTCGATACTGAGGGTTTTTCACGAAAATTGTTCAGTACTTTACATCGCGGGCGGCAAATGAATGATTATTGTTTTTGACAAAGATGATAACGTCCATCATTATAGTAAAAATAGATTGAGATAAGTTCTTCAACAAACGAATAAGATCTGTTGAAGAAGTTCTTTTCAAAGATCGATAACAATGAAACAGGAGACTGCAAATGCAAAAAATTGAAACCCTTCGCTTAATTTTAAGGAATTTTACCGAGAGAGATGCGCAAGGTCTGTTGGAATATTCTGCACATCCGAGAGTGAATTGCTTTCTTGATGACAGAATGTCTACGTTAGAAGAAGCTGCCGTAAACGTTCAAAAAAGAAGCCGAGATGACTCTTATATTGCAGTTTGTTTAAAAGACAGTAATGATCTGGTCGGAGAACTATTTTATTTAAAAGAAGAGCCAGATACCTATTCTGTTTGTTGGAATTTCAATGCCCGTTTTGAAGGGAAGGGATACGCAAGTGAAAGTGCGAAGGCTTTCTTTGCGTATCTCTTTATGCAAAAAGAAGCAAGAAGGCTTTATGCATATGTTGAAGATGATAACTGCAGGTCACAAAAATTATGTGAAAGATTAGGAATGCGTAAAGAAGGTTATTTTCTTGAATTTATTTCATTTACTGCACACGAGGATGGAACACCTAAATATGAAAACACTTACCAATACGCATTGCTAAAGAAAGAATGGTTAAAACAAAAACATAGTTAATAGAATTTGTGGGGAAATAATCTCCCCTTTGTCGAAAAAACCTTGCTGAAAGCAGGTTTTTTTGTATTTAAGTTAAATACTTCATTAGGTTACCGATCCATACCAATTTAAAAACGAAATAAGAATTAAAATATGCAGACAAAGCGGCGAAGCATATCGCATAAAAGGTGTTATCAGATGTATGACCGTTCCTAAAAATAAAACTTATGAAGAAAGGAACTCTAACGTGAAATCAAATTTAGTTTCGTTTCTATTAGCATTGTCAGGATTTATATTCAGTATTTATATGCAGTCAATGGCTTACTGGAGCAATGACTCTATGCTGTGGTATTGGGTCGGTGCGGTTTTGTCGTATCTATTTGCTGCAGGATCAATGGTTACTCTGATTCTTAACAAAAACAAAGACTCAATTCTAACAATAAGTTGTCTCATTTTAATGATTGTAACCGTTATGCTTATTTTAGTCACAACTTTTTGGACGACTTTTATCATTATTGCATGGCAATCTGGGATGTGAAGCTAAGGGGAATATGATCTTCTTAGTATTTTTTTATTCCTGGGATTAGAATCCCTTTTTATTATTCTTTCAAATTAAATGTAACAATTCTAATATTCATACGTTCTAAATGATAAAGGCGGGATGTCATGAAAAAACGTAAAGTCATTAAAACATTGCTGGTTATTATCACTGTTCTCATAATAGCAGCAGGATTTGCACTGTTTTCTTTAATTTCAGGAGAAAAAGTTAAATATATCGGCTATAGCCAAAGCAAGACTGGGAAGCGTCAATCGAAAAATCAGGCAAGACATCTATCGGCCCTAACTATTTCTTGAATTTGTATTACAGAGGTAATAAAGTGAATGAAAAGAACACGGTGATTAAGAGATTAACATTATTTGTTGACGGCCGGAAATATGGTGAAGATAAAGACTATCATCTTTCAGAATACACCGGAGAGAAATTAGAAGGCGGCGGAACGGGAGAAGACCATATTCAAACGTTTGAATATATGCCGGAACATGAAGTGATCGGTCATGAAATCACTGTTGAAGCAGCATGGAAAACCGATCATGAGTCCTATTCAGAAAAATTCAATCTGAAAAGAACGCATTGGTATGACTGAAAGAATAAAAAGAGGGCGGTATAACCTTCTTTTTGACGCAGAGCCTTTATTTTTGTCTGTTTTTCCTCGATTTGCTGAAGTCGATAAAAGAGGCATTGGAGCCGATAAAATTACTTACTAAGACATACATAAAGAAACCATTAAAAGCTCCCTGCCGGCATCCGTAAAAAAGAATGGATAATGAGATAAGCAATACAGCCGTAAGCAAGTCTGCAGCCAGACCTATTTTACGGTGAGACTGAAAATATGCTCTTAATCTTCTGGTGTTGTTCAAAGCGGACACCTCTTGATGCTCATGTATAAGAAAATAATACCATTGAAATATATGTAATATCAATGAATAGGGTTGGAAACGGAGGGGTTCAAAGTTGGGGCGATCTTGTGTAAAAGAAAGGATCAGGATGAATGTGACCAGCATCCACCCTGATCAATGGGGTTCACAGTGTTCTATTTCATTGTATTCCAATCGGAATAATTTACAAGGGTGAAAAAGAAATAAGCGGAATGTTTTCGGCTTCTTCTGCTTCTAGAGCGGGAAAAGGAAAGTGAGATGTTTGAATGAAAATAAATGATTATCTGAAGGAAAGGTTTCCGACTTTAAAATTAGTGCCCGGCATTTATCATCAATGAGACGTGGGAATTCATTTTTCTCTCGGCGGCAATATGTATCAATTTAATGAAAGCGGTGCTTTGAATCTTGAGTATTTTCAGCTTGTCCATCATCAAACCGCAGCACTTTTCAATGAGCTGTTTGAACATAGCGATGACTTGTTTCTTGTTGCCAATGTGTATAAGCACAAAACTCAAGGTAATCACGCGAGAAAATTAAAGGTTTATCAGCCGTTTCTGAAGTGTAAGGATGATTTATATCGGATTCAAGTGAAGACCTGTCCATGCCCGGTCGAAGAAGAATATGAAATGCAGCAGTTTTCTCTATTATGTAAACGGAAAGATCTGCGTATTCCCCAATTACTTAAGGCAGCCGTCCACGAAGATTTTCCGCTGAAGCCAAGGTTCGGGGGCTGTTCCGTTGGGTATCCTGATGTTTTCTTTGTGAATATGACAAAAGATATTATTTTCTTTCTGTATGATGACAGAGGGTGTGAAGTCATTGCTCTTGATGCCGGAAGAATACGAAAGCTTTATGATCAATATCACGATTGGATTGAATTGGACTGAAAAATGAACACATGAATTCGAATCCGCTTGTGCCGGCTTTGTTCTTGCCTAGTCCGGCTGCATGAGTATAATGGCAGAATTGAAGGGTGCCTGAAACTTTTTTTTCTCTCATACCGACCTTCTGCATGTTAAGCTTCTGTATTTATTTTGAACGAATTCCTATTTGTAAAACGGCTGAATAGAATAACATAAAAGCTTTTTTACACAGTGCAGGAGGAGAGAAATGTGAGGGCTGAACACCGTGATTGTATGGAAATTGGAATTTATTCATTTGCAGAATTATATCCCGATCCTCTGACAGGGAAAACAGTCAGCGCAAAGCAGCGGATAGATGAATTGATGAAGCTGGCGAAACTGGCTGACGATGCAGGGCTTGATGTATTCGGTGTAGGCGAGCATCATCGTCTTGATTATGCGGTATCTTCGCCGCCGGCCATCTTATCAGCGATTTCACAGATCACTGAAAATATTAAGCTGACCAGTGCCACGACTGTATTATCCACCGCAGATCCCGTCCGTTTATTTGAGGATTTTGCAACGCTTGATCTGATTTCAGACGGCCGGGCGGAAATCATTGCGGGACGGGGCGCATTTTTAGACTCGTTTCCTCTTTTCGGTTATGACGTAGGCCATTATAAAGAACTGTTTGAAGAACACATTGACCTTTTTTTAAAATTAAATTCCGGGGAAGAATCGGTTACCTGGAAAGGACGTTACCGGCCGCCGCTGCGCGAGGCAGAAATTTCTCCTCGGCCTTTTCGCGGAAGCATTCCGCTATGGTTAGGTGTTTCGGGGACTCCGGAAAGCGCAGAACGGGCCGGGCGTGCAGGTGCGGGGTTGGCATTAGCTGTACTGAGCGGTGATCCGATGTCATCTAAGCCGCTTGTTGACAAATACCGGGAAGCGGCTTCTAAAGCCGGTCATCCTCCGGAAAATGTGAAGGTTGCCGTAACCGGACATATGTTCATTTCAAAAACGAATGAACAGGCAATACAAGAATTTTATCCGTATCATTCAAATTACTGGTCTCACGTTCATTCATATCACGGGATCGATGAGCCTTTAACGAAGGAAGATTTTGAGCGGGCGTCCGGAAAAGAAACAGCTTTATTTGTGGGAAGCTCACAGCAGATCATTGAAAAAATCATGCATCAATACGAGTTATTCGGACATCAGCGATTTCTCGCGCAAATCGATATAGGAGGTATGCCGTTTAAAAAAGCCGCGGAAAACATCGAACGATTAGCAGCGGAAGTAGCACCGGTTATCCGAAAAGAAACCGGCAAATCCAGCGAATGAAGTTCTGAGCAAAAGGGGCGGGCCGGTCAATCGCGGATTCGACAACAGAATCGGCCCGGCTTTTTCTTTATGATTATAAAAAACAAAGGGAAAAGCGCCAACCTCATTGCTTTTTCCTATCAAGAAAAGGAAGGTCATTTCATCCTCTATCGTGAAGTGTATACACTGAAAGGTTTTTATTAACAAAAGAGGGAGGATGATGCAGTAATGAAGGGTTTAGTCAAAGCTGCAGTTTTAACTGTTACTCTTGGTATTGGAGGCGCTTTCTATTCAAGTGGTGCATCTGCGCACGGGTATATAAAAGAGCCCGTCAGCAGAGCGTACATGGGAGCATTAGAGAAACAAACATTGGGCTGGACGGCCGCTGCGCAAAAATATGGCTCTGTCATTGATAATCCTCAGTCTGTAGAAGGGCCGAAAGGATTTCCGGCTGCTGGTCCGCCGGATGGAAGAATTGCGTCTGCAAATGGGGGATCGGGACAAATTGACTTCGGTTTAGACAAGCAGACTGCAGATTATTGGGTAAAACAAAACATCCGCGGCGGTTTTAACACCTTTACTTGGTACTACACGGCCCCTCATGCGACATCAAAGTGGCACTATTATATCACCAAGAAAAACTGGAATCCGAATAAACCTTTGTCAAGAGATGAATTCGAATTAATCGGAACGGTAAACCACGACGGTTCCAAGGCAGATACGAATCTGACTCATAAGATTTTTGTGCCGACTGATCGAAGCGGGTATCATGTCATTTTAGGGGTATGGGACGTTGCGGATACTTCCAATGCCTTCTATAACGTCATCGATGTAAACCTTACACAATAATCTATGAATTACTGATCGGCTGCATGTTGATACATCGGCCGATCTTTTTAGTTTTAATGTGTGAATGAAAAGGGGAAAAACAGCAGAGCGCCATAAACATTTCATTTATGGCGCCGTACGATCATGGAGGTGCTGCTGACATGGATGCGGAGGTAAGAGGATTCTTAATAACCGCCGAGGAAAGAAGCCCCAACGATGATTAATAAAATGAATAGCACCACGATTAACGCAAAGGAGCTACCATAACCACCTGAGAATCCCATATAATCTCACCTCCTAAAGAGGATTAATACATATTATGCCGAAATGAAAAGTTTGATAGGGATGCTAGTTTACTTTTTGAAAAAAGTTTTTTTAGTCTATATTTCCTTTACATGACCATCCGTTAAAATGAGTAAAAGGAGGCATCGTACTGCTTCCTGTAATAGAAACGGGTAGGCTCATACATTGAGAAGTTGCGAAGAGGATGCGCAGCTGGCTTGTTTTTTAAAAAATGAAAATGTAACACGCTATTAGGATTGGAACCTTTTGATTCAACGGAACAGGCTGAAGAAATGATTGGTTGGTTTCAAGAGCAGTATCATGAAAAAAGGGAATGTGATGGGGAATCGAGAAAAAAGATGCGAAGGGCATAATCGGAACCATGTATCAAAACGGATTGCCTGATGATACACGCGTATACTCCATTCCGAATGGGAACGTTAACGATCTAAATAGAAGAACTTCAAGTGTTCTGCGGTAAATAAAAAAAGCCGATGAAGGCTTAACATGGATTAGACGCTGTAAAGCATTTTTTTGCTGTGCTTTCTGCAGACGGAGTTTGATTGTAAGAAACGATTCCGATAATCACTAACAAGATGATGAACATCAATATGCTCCACAACACTATTTTTAAAGACTTTGACATGGTATACCCTCACTTTGAAAGACTTTACCGGGGCTGCGATCGGAGCCCGCACTTCAAGTATAGTCGTTATAACGGTGAAAAATGTGCAGTCCAGTTAAAAAAAACTTGCGGGCGCTGCCGCAAGTTTTCTCCGTATTAAGGTCTGTGGAATTCAATATGCTGATTATCACGATCGAACCACCCTCTGAATGCCCAATTGATCCAGCCCCCGTCTCCTTTGTTATCGAAGGACCCGTCTTCGAAGACCCAGATTCCGTAAGTAATACCGTCATAAACGGCTGATCCGTAAAACTGAACGCCGTTAAAGCGGTCTTCATATTCTTGATTTAAATTGAACCCCTTGACGTTGTACTTCTGTCCTGATGCGTAAAATGTTGTTTCCATGACATTTTTTACCCAGCCGGTTCGGTTTTGATCTGACTTAACCGCTTCAGCAATGCGATCTGAAATTCCGAGAACATCTACGTTTACGTTCAGCCCGGCATCAACACCTGCTGCTTTTACGTTTTGGTCTGCTGTTTAGGATAATTTACTTTCTAATGGATTTGCAAGGGGTGAAACGTGAGGCGCGTTTGCGTGTTCAGACTGACTGGCTGCTGAGGCACTGGCTGTGAAAGGAATTGTTAGAGATAAAGCTAAGCATGATCCGACTATCGTTCTGGCGATTTTCATGGCTATGACCTCCTGAGGAAATTTTTAAAAATTGTTGCAAATGTTATCGCAGAAAAATTGCCCAAGCAAAGAGTAGATTTCCTCAAAAGTCATGTCATTCTATTTGTGTTGTTTTCTGTAAATGAAATACTTTTCATTAGGCGAAAAGGGAAGAAAATAATAGAGTCTTTTTATGTATTGTGATAGGATGACCGGATTTTGGGTGAAAATAGCCCGGAGAAACGCCATAATAAGAAAAACACCCGGAGTTTACCGGGTGTAAAAAGTGTTGATATGTCAAGTTAGCAGCATTTTTTACATTTTTTGCATTTTCTTTTATAAACAACGATGTAATCATAATCAAGATGCTTTTTATCTTGTTTCTTCTTTTTTTGTTTAGGCTGCTTTGGGTGGTGATCATAATGTCCGTTCATATCCATATCCATGTCCATATCCATACCCATATCCATACTCATATTCCTCCTTTTTTCATCTGACGGTAGTATTCTATGACAGAAAGCATGGATGGCTTGGACAAATGAAACGGTATGCTGAAAAAGAGGCATCTCATTCGGTATAAAAAACAGGATCATACCCGCCCGATAGAAAAGAGAGGAGATGATCCTGATATTGAGACCCTATTTGATAACCGCAATTGCAATGCCGTACCCTTTTTCAGAACTGTATAAGGCTGTCAGTTTCAATACCTTCCAGCCTTCCGCGGCTTTAGTCCCGATTCCGTTATGAGCCGTGATATAATCTCCCGGGCTGACCGTACTGTCGACCCGTACGTAATGCCGGCCGTTGAGTCCGACAATGTGCCATTCGTCTCTGGCCGCGCGTGCTTCATAGTCAGCTTCAAGAGCCGGACTGCAGTCTGGGTTTTGTTTCGGCACGCGTACCGTTTCTCCTGTTTCCTCGTCAGTCACATTTTCGTATATGAAACCGCCGAACTCGTTTGTCAAAAAGCGGCTTTGCCATCCGAAGCTTGCGGCTCCTGAGATAAAAGCGGCTGTTTCTGAAATGACGCCGAGCATGTAATCTCCGACGTGAGCCGATTCAATTTTTTCGCCTTTCACTGTGACGATCGTCCCGGCGGGAATTGTCTGGCCGGTTACACTTTCAAAATATTCTCCGTACCCTGACAGGGAAGAGGTGACAGCTCCGGCGAACGTACCGTGGCCGCCCGCTGAATCCAATTTCCATTTGATGGACTGATGCCCTCCGGCAACCGTGTATGGTTCTTCCAATGTAATGCTTTCTGATGACAGAATCGTTCTGGAGACTTTGCTGCCCGTAATATGGGCATTGTTTGAAGCGGCGATAAATGCCCTTGAACCTTCAGAACTTGAACCTCCGGAAGAGCTGATGATCGCATTTCTGTCACCTCTGGCTGTAATATCGCCTGTTCCGGCAATAACGGCGCTTGTCGGGTTGAATGCAAAACCGGAGCTGGTCGCGAGCTGTGCGCCTCCCTTTAAATTGACGGGGATCTGATCATAAGTCTGTCCTTTTATAGATGCGGCCGCGCTGTAACCTTCCGCTTGCACCCCGAGAATGACGGCCTGACTGTTAGGGGACGTAATTCCGACGGAACCGCCGTCTCCGATCATCGTACCGTTCATAATATTTACGTTATATTGGCCTCCGCCGATTGAGATGCCTTTAGGAGAAGACTTGTATATATCAAAATTTGAAATTTTAACATAATCGGTTTTATTTGATCCGCCGGATATATTGATGTCAACACCGGCTTGTGTAAAGCCGCGTATTTTAATGCCGTTGATCGTGATATTTTGACTGCGGTATTGAAGAGCCACGACTGGATTCCCTCCATAGTCGTATGAGGGATCACCAATAGCTGTGAATCCGTTTACATTAACGTTTTTATAGGCAGAGATGACCAGCGCCCTCGGGGTCACACCGTCATAGAGAGCATTAAACACCGGTTCAATCGCGGTGCAATCGGTTAAAGTAACATCATAAGCCGTCGTGCTTTCGGGGTCTGAGGCCTGATGATGGCCGATATGACGAATATCAAATGAACGTACATCACGATACGAAACATGACCGATAATATGAACATTTTGAGAAGCCGGCCACAGGCTGTGCGCCTTTACCTCAATCCCGCGGATATTTCCGCTCGTATAGTTATTTAAAAGCCATACATGTTTAGAGCCGTCGTCAATTTCAATGCCGTTCGAGTTTGCGCTGCCCTCAGCATGCTCTGTGCCGCGGGGGTTTCCGGAATGGCAGTTGGAAATGAAAATATACTCGCTGTAATGGGTGGTAATGCCGTCGTCTCCGGCGCCGTATGCCACACAGTTATCAATCCATATATATCGGCAGCCGTCTTTCGTCCATTCTGTTTCAGGCAAATGATCGTAAGTCGGAGATGTAATATCAATACCATGGAGACCCGCGTTAACCGTTTCAACATTCTTAATCCAGCCGTATTGCACATTAGCAAACGTTAAACAGCTGGAAAACTGTCCTCCGGGGTTCCTGACCCCGCATTGACGATCAGGATTCCAGTCTAAAGTCATGTTTTCCACAAAAATATTACGGTTTCCATTTTCGTAATCATCGTTAGTAATGACCCATTCGAATGCGGGAGTGTCCTCATGAAGCTTAAGCACGGTAATCCCTTGTCCCTCACCGGAAATGGTAGTCCATGAGGGGAGTTTTATCCCTTGAACCAAAAATTCTCCTGCGGGAACATTTACTTTGACCCGGCCGTTCCCGATCGCTCTCCGAAAAGATTCTGTATTGTCCCGGCCGTCAGGGACCGCTCCGTAGTCCTCCACATTCACTTCCCGGGTGATTTTATTCATAAGCATTTCGTATTCTGTATCAAGCCGTTCTTTTAAAAGTGAGGTGACCATTCCTTCCGCCGTCACCCGGGCATCTGCGATCTCAAGATTATCATCCGTTGCGGAATGCTTAATAAAATTCTGCATCCTTGCTTTGAGATGTTCCAATTCAGAGGGCTGTGCAGGGCGAGACTGCAATGGGGCGTTTAAAGACGGATCAGGAAAGTTTTTAAATTGAACCATTCTAAAGACACCTCTTTCTTTTGATATAAGCGCCTGAGGCAGGGGACAGAAAAGAGTCGCGCGCCCTTTAAGCGCTTATTCTTCAAATTCTTTATTCAGAACGAAATTCCTTTTGAAACCAAGGTGAAATTTTAAAAAAGCTCTGTTGAAAGAACGGATATAAAGCTTTGTATTATTGTAATTGAAGCTGTCATGTGAAAATGGAGGAAAAACTGATAGGAGGGGCCCTCATTTTAGGTTTATTCTCATTGGCTTCGCAGTGCTTCCTCTCCGGCTGTATATACACCAAAATCAACATTTTTATCAGTTAAATGGTATGATGGGGCACGGATTGGTCATCAATACGACTGAAATAGGGAAGCAAAAGGAGCAGCGAACATGACTTTACAAATCAAAATTAAATATTCAGATGATACGCAAACGAGAATCAGTAAAATTGAACAGGGCGATTGGATTGATTTGCGGGCAGCTGAAGATATAACAATCAAAAAAGGTGAATTCAAACTTATCCCGCTTGGAGTTGCGATGGAACTGCCGGAAGGATATGAGGCCCATGTCGTTCCGCGTTCAAGTACATATAAGCATTTCGGTATCATTCAGACAAATTCAATGGGAGTCATTGATGAATCTTATAAAGGCGACAATGACTTCTGGTTTTTTCCTGCATTCGCGCTTCGGGATACCGACATTTCCAAGGGGGAGCGGATCTGCCAATTCAGAATCATGAAGAAAATGCCTGAAGTGGAGCTGATCGAAGTAGACAAGCTCGGGAACAATGACCGCGGCGGACTGGGATCAACAGGCACGAAATAAAACGAAAAAAGACTGCTTAACAGCAGTCTTTTTTTTATGGAAACAGCAGTTACATCCATTTGTTTCGGGGATTCTTGAATTGGGAAATCATACGTCACGTTCGAATTTGACTTCGAAATAAGCGGCCGCTCCGTAACCGTCTATGCCGGAGCAAATATTTGAGCCGGACGCCAGCCCAGCTCAGCATATTGAAAAAATGATTTCCCTGCAGTCCTCACTCTCCTCCAAAACTGGAGAAGGGTTTCATTTTTATCATTTAAGCCTTCCGTCTCTTTGAACAGAAAGACTTTTTTAGGTTAAAGGATAGAAGTTGTTTTGATGTTTTTATTCTTCAAGATGAACGGAGGTTTTGTCCAACGTATATAATATTGTGACAAAAGTGTAAACAAAAGAAAGGATGATGTTATGGCAAAAAGGGTTAGAAGAGTAGACCGTAAAGCAGCTGGCAAAGAGGCAGAGCAGAAGAAACCGTCCAAAGTCACCCTGTTCTGCCGTTCGCTTCAAAGGCTGAAGCATTTGTATTGTAACATAAACATACAAATGCCATCAATAACCAAAAAAGGAATTTTAGTTTTAATTTTACCGTTTTTGCTTCTGCCGTTCTTTCGGGCTGATGCCGCTTCAGATATTTACGGCAGTTTCGAGGAATTAAAGCTGAATGAAGATCCTTCCGATTTTTCCATTTCAACGCGAGAGCATGACCCTTCTATCCTCATATTAGCTATACACGGAGGAGGCATAGAGCCGGGGACCAGTGAGTTAGCCAGAGAAATTGCCGAAAACCGGAGTTTATATTTATTTGAAGGGTTAAAACCAGCCGGTAATGCGGCTCTGCATTTGACAAGTTCGCATTTCGATGAACCTAATGCCGTGCAAATGGTGAAAGAGCACTCTCATGTCATTTCATTGCACGGTTACGGCAGTGATGGTAAAAAGATAAAAATCGGCGGTACAGACAGAGAACGGGCCGAACTTTTGACCGATGTGCTGAAACGGCACGGGTATCCTGCCGTTCTTCTTGGCATAAATGATAAATATGCAGGCGTCAGTCCGAACAACCTTGCCAATCAATCTTCATCCGGATTGAGTATTCAAATCGAAATGAGCACCGGCTTCAGAAAATCACTATTTGACACTTTTACGCTGAAAAGCAGAGCATCCACACAAAATGGGACCTTTTATCAATTCACAAAAACGATTTCTGATTTTATCACTGAAAATTACCAATAAGCACGCCTATTTTGCCGGCGGGGCTTTTTCTTTTGAAATTTATGAAACTTTAAGTTCTTAAGATCGTATACATAATTGACAGGATGAAAGAAAAGAGGTGGGCAAATGAAAGTGATGATCGGGTCTATCATTCTTCTTGTCATCATCGGATTCGGTTTATGGCTGATGCTTAGTCCAATCTTTAAACAAGTGGGAAGCGGAGCCAAAAAATTCAAAAAGTCATGGGAGGAAGAAGATCAGCATGAGCGAAAATAAGCGCGGAAACACAAAAAAAATTATCGGCGGTGTGATTATAGGTGCAGCCCTTTTAATTGCGGGCGTTACAGCGTCACTATTCATTGAAAAAATACCGAACGGTTATGTCGGGGTTGTATACTCACCGAATGGCGGGGTAAAATCCGACACATTGGACCAAGGCTGGCACTTAGTCGGATTATTTAATAAAGTAACGGAATATCCGGTGCGTATGCAGACAGTGAATAATGAAAATATAAAAGTGGCAACCTCAGACGGTAAAAATATAGAAATGGATATCGCTTACAACTATGTCGTGCAGCCTGATAAAGTAGTCGATCTGTTTAACAAATTCGGAGCGGTAGACGTTGAAACGATTGAAAATACATATTTAAAAACAAGGCTGTGGGATGCGGCGCGAAAATCAATCAGCAAATACTCGGTTATTGACACGTACGGGCAAAAATCTGCAGAAGCCGCTGCCGATGTTCAAAAGAGATTTGCTGATGATATGAAGAGTCTTGGATTTTTAATTGATGATCTGACGCTTGGCGTACCGAAGCCGGATAAAGCCACACAGGAAGCTATCGATGCAAGGGTGAAGTCTTCACAGGAACTTGAACGGACACAAACTGAAATTAAAATAGCCGAAGCCGAAGCGAAAAAGAAAAAAATTGAAGCGGAAGGGATCGCTGATTATAACGAAATCATAAAGAAATCAATGTCCGATGAAATGATCAAATATAAATGGATTGAAAAATGGGACGGAAAAACGCCGAAAGCGACAGGCACAGACTCACTGCTGCAGCTGCCGCTGGACGATCAGAAGCAAAAATAAAAAGAGAAGGAGGCGATTGCGCCTCCTTTTTATGTTTTTTCCTGAGGGTCTTTTTCCGGTACTAATTCTTCAGACGCCTCGATTTGATAGCTCCATAGCGTGCTATCCGTCTCTGTTGTGTCCTGATAATCTTCGGGAAGTACATATTGCTGCAAATACCGGTGAAAAAATGCCTCAAAAACAGAAATGCAAAGTGCAGAGATAACCGATGCCGCGGCAGGAGAGACATTAAATCCGCCAATGTTCATAAGGAATATCCATAATATAATGAATGAAATTCCGAAATCAGCTGCAACGGCTGTGAAATTGCTTGTTCTCGGCAGAATCATGCAATCACCCGCAAAATAAGTGATTAAACTTAAGATCACTGTAATAAACAGAACGTTTAAAAAGGTTACTTGGTACATAAGATCCAAAACAATGTACAGTAAAGCAAGTGTGAGCGCCGTTTTAGAAGCGAAAGCAATTACGTGTTTCATTTGAACCACCTTCGTTATTTCGTTTAGTATTCATTGTAAGCAATCCGCAAATTTTTAAACTGGTATATAGTGGTTATAAAGTATACGTTTTAATAAAATGTGAATAGACATCACAGGATTCGCAAGTTAAAATATGTAAAAAGGGGGATGCAAATGAAAAAATACTGGATATGTATTGCTGTTTTTTTATTATGTTTTAGCGGAATACACTCAGCTAAAGCGGCTACCACTGAATTCGGATCAAAAACAAGCTTCACTTTGGAGGGAAATGCAAAAGAGTTTCATATTGAAAATCCGGGGGCTGTAGCTGCCGACGATTACTTTTTAGGATATAAGTTCACCATAATGAACAACTCTTCGTGCGGTTTAAGCATGAAACTCCAGCGGATGGCGCTGAACGGGAATTTTTATACATTAAGTTCTAAAAACTACAGCGGCAGCTGGTTAAACCTCAGTGCCCAGGATAAAAAATCAATTGATCCGTATCACAAATACAGAATTCTGGTTGAAAGTTCTTCAAACGTCTGTGGCCCCGTCTATATTAAAGGGTTTTACGGTGTAGAATATTATCATTTTGATTGAAAATAGATACTCGCTAAAGGCAGCGGGTTTTTTTATATTTAAAAATAACTTATTGTACTATGTACTAAATATTCATATATAAATTTTAATGCACCCGTCCAAAGAAAACATAAACAAAAGTAAATTCATCACGCACAAATATACAAAGTTGAAAAAAGAATGAAAAGTTTCTCGAAGGAAACATTATTAGTTGACTTCAAAAGTGTGATGTCGGATAATAAGAATGTAAGTTTTTCCTCCTTAGCAGATTCGTTTCTTAAGCCAGGGCGAATCTGCTTTTTTTATGCAAAAAAACCCCTCTGTAAGGGGTTTTTTACGATAAATGAAGTTTAATAGAATTAATGTACGGCTCTGAATACGCCGATAACTTTCCCCAAAATGCTTACGTTTTGCAGGATAATCGGCTCCATCGTCGGATTTTCCGGCTGCAGCCGCACATAATTGTCTTCTTTATAGAAGCGCTTGACCGTCGCTTCATCATCTTCGGTCATAGCTACGACGATTTCTCCGTTATTGGCCGTGTTCTGCTGTTTGACAATGACGTAATCTTTGTCAAAAATGCCGGCGTCGATCATACTTTCTCCCATGATTTCTAACATAAAGACATGTTCGCCCGGAGGAACCATCCGGTCAGGAAGCGGAAAATACTCGTCGATATTTTCAACAGCCGTAATCGGAATACCCGCCGTCACTTTCCCGATGACCGGAACGTTTACGACCTGGCTTTTCGGAATTTGGACTTCTTCTTCATCCAATACCTCAATCGCCCTCGGTTTAGTTGGGTCCCGTCTGATCAGGCCTTTTGTCTCCAGCCGCGCCAAATGGCCGTGCACGGTTGAACTGGAAGCCAGTCCTACTGCTTCTCCTATCTCTCTTACAGAAGGCGGATATCCTTTCGTTTTTACCTCTTCTTTAATAAAACGCAGGATATCAAGCTGCCTTTTTGATAGCTTCGTCATATTTCGCACCTCAAAACGTCGATTTTAAGTAGATTATAGCATGATTTTCCTGACAGTACAAACATAGGTTCGAAAAAAACGATTGACAGAAACGTTTGTTCGTATATACTGAAAGGTATAAAAAGCGAACAAACATTCTTATCGGAGGTTGTTTACATGGCGAAAGAATCTATTATATTTGTCGGGCTGTTTACTGCGATTTTAAGTGCCGCTATTTTACTTGTCTCATGTGCGGGAAATGATCAGTCCCTCAGCCAATATGTTAAAATAAAGGTTCAGGACGGCGATACACTCTGGTCACTTGCGGATCATGTAGCAGAAAAGAAACACATTAATAAAGAAGATTTCATTGAGTGGGTGACGGAGAATAATCATCTCCAAACTGCTGATATAAAGCCCGGAGACGAACTTATTCTTCCGGTTAAGAAAAAGCATCCGGCCGTATATCAGCTGGCCATTGTCAATTAGAGAGGAAAGAGAGAAATGAAGGCGCTCATTTATGCCCGAGTAAGCACAAACAAAGAACAGCAGCAAACGTCATTAAAAAGACAGGAAGAGGAGCTCAGTGAGATCGCTGCTGCAAACGGCATGGAAGTCGTGAAAGTCATTTCTGAGAAAGCCAGCGGTTACGAAATGGACCGCGACGGAGTATTTGAAATGCTTGATGAAATTAAAAAATCACATATTGACGCGATATTGGTGCAGGACGAAACGAGATTGGGAAGAGGAAACGCCAAGATTGCGCTTTTGCATTGCATTTACAGGGAGAACGTAAAAATATATACGACGGCTCATAAAGGTGAACTGGAGCTTTCCGAAGCTGATTCGATGGTACTCGAAATCGTCAGTATTGTTGAGGAATATCAAAGGAAAATTCACAATATGAAAATCCGGCGGGGAATGAAAAGAGCCGTGAAAAACGGCTACAAACCTGAACGGAATCTGAAAAACAGACATGAAAACAGCGGAAAAGAAAAAAAAGAGGTTCCGGTTTCGGAAATTATCAGGCTGAGAGCCAACAAGCTTACCTTTGCAGAAATCGCAGCGACCTTAAGGGGATTCGGCTACGATGTGTCCAAAGCCACGGTTCACCGGCGGTTTCAGGAATATACCGCAGACACAGAAGGCAGCTGACGCGCATCAGTTGTAAAAAAGACTGCGTTTTAGTAGTATATAATCAACACGCACCAAAGGAGCTTATTATGATTTCTAAAGAAAAAATCGCAAGAATTAACGAATTGGCTCAAAAAGCTAAATCAAACACGATAACGGATGAGGAAAAAGCTGAACAGCAAAAGCTTCGCCAGGAGTATTTGAAAGGATTCCGCTCCTCAATGAAAAATACGTTAAAGAGCGTAAAAGTGATTGATCCGGAAGGCAACGATGTCACCCCTGAAAAACTAAAAAGAGAACAACAGAAAAATAATCTTCATTAAACAGAAAGAATACGGCAATACGTATTCTTTTTTCGTATATACTAATATCAGGATGTGCTTTACGACAATTTTCAACAAGTTTATCTCAAATTTAAGCTGAAAGAGTTGAGAAAAAGTCAGCATCGCTTTATGATGAAAAGGTACAACAATATGGAAGGGGATTATAATGGATACAATTGAAAAGAAATCAGTTGCCACCATTCGTACACTATCTATAGACGCAATTGAAAAAGCGAATTCCGGACATCCGGGCATGCCGATGGGAGCCGCTCCGATGGCATATACGTTGTGGACGAAATTTATGAATGTAAACCCGCAGAATCCGGGCTGGTTTAACCGCGACCGCTTTGTTTTATCAGCAGGCCACGGTTCAATGCTTTTATACAGCATGCTGCATTTAAGCGGATATGACCTCAGCATTGAAGACTTGAAACAGTTCCGTCAATGGGGAAGCAAAACACCGGGACATCCGGAGTTCGGGCATACAGCCGGAGTAGACGCAACTACCGGGCCGCTTGGACAGGGTATTGCAATGGCAGTGGGAATGGCAATTGCAGAACGCCATCTGGCTGAGACATATAACCGTGATTCATTCAACGTAGTTGATCATTATACATACAGTATTTGCGGAGACGGCGATTTAATGGAAGGCATTTCTTCCGAAGCCGCTTCTCTTGCAGGCCATCTTGAATTAGGCCGCCTGATCGTATTATACGATTCTAATGACATTTCCTTAGACGGCGATTTAGACCGTTCTTTCTCTGAAAATGTAAAGCAGCGTTTTGAAGCAATGAACTGGGAAGTTCTTTATGTTGAGGACGGAAACAACATTGCTGAATTGACGGCTGCAATTGAAAAAGCGCGCCAGAATGATAAAAAACCGACATTGATCGAAGTGAAAACGACAATCGGTTTCGGTTCTCCAAACCGCGCGGGCACATCCGGCGTTCACGGCGCTCCGTTAGGACAAGAAGAGAGCAAGCTGACAAAAGAAGCGTATGCTTGGACGTTTGAAGAAGATTTTTATGTTCCGGAAGAAGTATACGGGCATTTCAATAAAGCGGTAAAAGAAGCCGGCTCGAAAAAAGAACAGGAATGGAATGACCTGTTCGCGGCTTATAAAGAAAAATATCCTGAGCTTGCTGAACAGCTGTCACTCGGTATGAAAGGCGAGCTTCCTAAAGACTGGGATCAGGAAGTTCCCGTTTATGAAAAAGGCAGCAGCCTTGCTTCCCGCGCATCTTCAGGTGAGGTGCTGAACGGAATCGCTAAGAAAATTCCTTTCTTTGTCGGGGGATCTGCTGACCTTGCGGGTTCAAATAAAACGACAATCAAAAATGGAGGAGACTTCACGGCCAAAGACTACGCCGGGAAAAACTTCTGGTTCGGTGTCCGTGAATTTGCGATGGGCGCTGCATTAAACGGAATGGCGCTTCACGGCGGCCTCCGCGTATTCGGCGGCACATTCTTTGTGTTCTCTGATTATTTAAGACCTGCCATTCGCCTGGCGTCATTGATGGGTCTTCCCGTCACTTATGTATTCACGCATGACAGTATTGCCGTAGGAGAGGACGGGCCGACTCACGAACCGATTGAGCAGCTTGCTTCTTTACGCGCACTTCCTAACCTTTCTGTGATCAGACCTGCTGACGGAAATGAAACCGCAGCTGCATGGAAGGTTGCCGTTCAAAGCCAAGATCATCCGACAGCTCTTGTATTGACACGCCAAAACCTGCCGACGATTGATCAGCAGGCTGAAGAAGCGTATGCGGGCGTGGAAAAAGGGGCTTATATCGTTTCCAAAGCCCAAACGGAATCACCGGCCGCTCTTCTTTTAGCGACAGGTTCTGAAGTCGGACTTGCGATCGAAGCTCAAGCGAAACTGGCTGAAGAAAACATTCACGTATCTGTAGTCAGCATGCCGAGCTGGGACCGCTTTGAAAAACAATCGGCTGAGTACAAAAACAGCGTGCTTCCTCCGAATGTGACGAAACGTCTTGCGATCGAAATGGGTTCAAGCTTCGGATGGGGTAAATTTACCGGTCTTGAAGGAGACGTTCTCGCAATTGACCGTTTCGGTGCTTCAGCTCCGGGAGAAACAATTATGAAAGAATACGGATTTACTGCAGGAAACGTGGTTGACCGCGTGAAAAAACTTTTAAACAAATAACGAGACAAAAGAGGATGAGTCAAATCATCCTCTTTTTCCTGTTTATGCGACAAAAATAGAAGGAGCGGCGTAACAGTAATAGACAATTCTTTCTTTTCTCCTTTTGTATAATAGAAAGCAATAACGAAGCGCTGTAAAAGGGGATGAGGAAATGGAACGTCATTACTATACGCACCTGATAAAGGATGAGTTTGCCAACCACTACTTCGGGCGGGAAACGGCTATGTTTGAGTTGTTTCGAGACTATCATTGGACAGATCTGACGCCCCAGGAATATCAAATGACAGAAAAGCAAGTTCAATATATAACGGAACCGATTCCGGTGATACATATGCATCAGCGTCTCCAGCTGCATTTAAACCGAATGAGTTACAGCCGTTTGGATTCCATTTACCGGCTTACACTGCCTGGAGAAAAGGGCCGCGCCACCTTCATGATGAAAGACAGTTTAATTGAGATTGCGGCTTCGGGAGATTATGAGGCGGAAACGATTTTCTTTGAGATTCTGCGTAAAATCAGCCCCTGTTTTCTTGCAATGGATTTCAAGACACGGCGCTACGGGTGGTTAAATCCGGTCAGAGAAAGAAATTTTGTCTAAAAACGAGGAAAAAGAGATGTAAATGTTGTATAATAGCCTTTGGTTTAGTACACTTTAAACTAGACAACATGAAGGAGGAAATAAAATGACTTTATGGGTTGGCATCCTAGTGGGCGTTGTCGCATTGCTCATAGGTGTTGCACTCGGGTTTTTTATTGCTCGTAAATATATGATGAGCTATTTGAAAAAGAATCCGCCTATTAATGAACAAATGTTACGCATGATGATGATGCAAATGGGAATGAAACCTTCTCAAAAGAAAATTAATCAAATGATGAAAGCCATGAATAATCAAGCGAAATAATACGTACAGATTATGATATAGAGATACATGGTTATAAAAATAAAAAACCCGGAGAGGGTTTTTTATTTTGGCGTCATGTTTCACCCCAACTGCCGGTGTGCAGTTCTTTTTGGTATTGTATGAGAAGGTGGTCAAGCTCCTGGCTGAGTTCTATCGTAATGTTTGATGTCATTCCGTTTGTCATGACGATTTTAAGCAGCTCTGCCCGTTTTTTTTCAATTTCATTTAATAGATGCTCTCTAATCACAGGGATATATCCTTTCATACATAAATCTTTCACCTGAGTCGCTATTATTATATCCACATTTATACTGTTTTTCAAATAAGAAGGAGTATAATATCTCGATGTCAAATTAAATTATATAAGCTTTTTCTATAAAAAGTAATCCTTCTCGGAAAAGTGTTAAAAAAATGAAATGATTTTGTCATAACTCGAAGGGAGTGTGTCATCGTGAGTTTTAATTACTTTCTGACGTTTGGGGCCGGATTTCTGTCTTTCATTTCTCCATGCTGTCTGCCGTTGTACCCCGCCTTTTTATCTTACATAACTGGTGTCAGTATGGACGAGGTGAAAACAGAAAAGGTGATGCTGCAAAAGCGTGGCCTCGTGCATACACTTTGTTTTTTGCTTGGTTTCTCCGTGATTTTTATCGCATTGGGATATGGAACTTCGTTTATCGGCAGTTTTTTTACCCAATATCATGAAGCGATCCGCCAGTTTGGCGCTATCATGCTGATCCTTTTCGGGCTGATTACTGCCGGTGTGTTTCAGCCGAAATTCATGATGAAAGAGCGGCGCATTCACTTTAAGCGCCGTCCGGAGGGGTTTATCGGTTCGGTTCTGATCGGTCTTGCGTTTGCAGCCGGCTGGTCGCCGTGCAGCGGGCCTATTTTAGGAGCCGTGTTTTCGCTGGCCAATACAAATCCTTCTTCAGCAGTGCCGTATATGTTTTTATATGTTCTCGGATTTGCGATTCCTTTTCTTGTTCTTTCATTTTTTATTACCAGAATGAATTGGATTCGCAAGCATCAGCTGCTTATCATGAAAATCGGCGGCATTCTTATGATTCTGATCGGAGTTATGCTGTTTTTTAACTGGATGAGCTACATTCTGATCGTTCTGTCAAATCTTTTCGGAGGATTTACGGGTCTGTAACGGATTAATAACTTTTGAACTATTATATACCCTTTTGTTTTTGGTACAATAAGACTAGTTAATGTTAAATATGTGGAGGGGAATATGACACGAGTTTTAGTTGTAGATGACGCCAAGTTCATGAGGGTGAAAATCAGAGAGATTCTGGAATCGGCGAATTATACAGTTGCCGGGGAAGCGGCTGACGGTAAGGAAGCCCTGGCAGTATATCAAAAAATCCGTCCCGACCTGGTGACAATGGATATTACCATGCCGGTCAAAAACGGTATACAGGCCCTGCAGGATATTTTAGCTTTTGACCCGAAAGCCCGGATCATCATGTGCACCGCCATGCGGCAGCAGCGGATCGTTCTGGAAGCGATTGAATTAGGCGCTAAAGACTTTATCGTTAAACCGTTTGAAGCATCTAAAGTGCTGGAGGCCGTAGGCCGGGTAACGGGAACGTAAATGTGTTCTCTTTTCAAATTGGTTTTTTTTATGTTTTTGGAGTATAGTATATAGTATCAAACTCCGTGCAAGCAAAGGAATGATAAAGATGATGATTATAATTTCATCCGTTATTGTAGCGGCCATGGCAATTTCCGTGATGATCGTCAGGATTAAATCCTCCGACAAGCCCGCTTCACCTAAAAAAATAATTCTCCCGCCGATTTTCATGAGTACGGGAGCGCTTATGTTCCTTTTTCCGATTTTCAGAGTGACGGGCGAAGAATTTTTGGAGGCCATTACGCTGGGCGTGATCTTCTCTATTTTTCTGATTAAAACATCTAAATTTGAGATTAAAAATAATGAAATCTATTTAAAACGGTCAAAAGCGTTTGTGTTTATCCTGATTGGTCTCTTGGTTATCAGAATCGCTATGAAATCCATTTTGAGCACGACGATTGATTACGGAGCTTTAAGCGGAATGTTTTGGATTCTGGCTTTCGGAATGATTGTCCCGTGGCGCATCGCGATGTTTTTGTCTTACCGCAAACTTTCGAATGAACTGAAGACCGCTGATATTCAGATGAATTAAAACCTTTCCGTACGCCGGAAAGGTTTTTTATTTGAGCAGGGCTTGATAAGGAGTAAGATCAATCTGTTTTTCACGGAGATGCTTTTTTAAAAATTGATGATCACGCTTAGGAGTGGCCAGTATGTAACCCCTGATGATTAAATCACGATTTATTTGTTCAGCTTCCTCCGCTAAGGAAAGTTCACCGATTTTTCCGGCGATTTTCGCTTTGGCTACATCCCGAAAGAGCTCCGGCACGGGGGCGACCAATTCATCCAAAAACGCCTTGTCACCCTCATTCCATAAGTGCCTGCTTTTTTCAATATAATAGTCCTGCCAATCCAGTTCTGACCGGCCGTCTTCTTTCGGTAAGCGTTTTAAAAATTTTCGAAACATAAAAAACCCGCCGATAGACAGCAATCCGATCATCACGATGACCCAAAATAAAATAAACCACATAAACCAGCCTTCCAGCATTGTTCTATCTCCTCCTTACTTTAACCATATTGTAAACGAAGACAGAATAGAAGAACACATGAAAAAAAGAATAGAAAAAATGATAGATGTCCAGTCATTCCGGTTGCTAGAACATATTCTATCGTATAGTGATTCTGCTATTTGGCCATGGGAGATTCACTTTGAGGGTATATGACTGATATGACCGGACAAAAAAGCCGCTTCCATTGAGGGATGAAAGCGGCTTTTTTATGTTATAGAGGAAATTGAAAGGAAAATGAGGCAGGAGTCTCATTTGGCTCCTTGTTCATGGAGACGGTCAGAATATGGTTGGTGAAATCAGTGAAAATATGTTTGTCATTCAGATAAAAAGGAAGCACCATTTGTTTGTTTAACGTCCGTTCAAGCGTTTTAACAGAGAGCATAAATTCATTCCCCGAAAGAGTGACGGTTATCGCTTGCACCTGCTTCAGCATCGTCAGGTCGGCTTCAATGATATATTGACGGCTTGTTTCATATAGATCGATCGGCAGCGTCTCGTCATACCAAGCATACGGGTCCTCGTAAAACTGCCGCAGCCATTCTTCCGTATCATCAAATTCTTCAGCGTTTTTTGAGTGATTCATGGAAGCATCCCTCCATATTAAAAAGCCTTGCTATAACGTATGCAGAAGCTTTGAATGGGTGAATGACACAAAAAAACAGACACGGGGTCTGTTTTACATATCGTGGCTTGTATTATGTTTTTGTCTTGTATGGTTGCGGTTTTTCACTTTTTTGCTTCCGCTCAGCGGTTCCGGCTGGCCGGGGTTATGGCCCTTCGGAGCATTTTTATGCATATCTTTACTCGTATTTTTATTTGTCATGTTAAAGCCTCCTTTTTAAGGTGTTCCGGCTATTGGTTTGTTTTTCTTTTTTTATTGTTCTGCCGTTCTTCTTCCGTCAGGACGAGCTGGTCATTTTCTATATAACCCGCGCCTTTGCCTTGGCTTTTCGCATCATTCATGCCGTTAATGACATGATTGGCTTTCCGTTTTACCATGATCATCACCTCAACATTAATATGGCTCTTTACAGCCCGTTGTATGAGGCGGAAAATCGGACAAAATTTACCGAAAATCATGCTGATAAGACGATCTTATTGTATTTAATAAAAACATTGATATTTACTTATGTATGATTTTATACTAAGATGAAATTGTGAGAAAATTGTGATGGAATGTGAACATTCATCTAAAGAACGATCTTGATCATTGAAGGGGGATTTTGGGAAATGACAAATCAGCAAAAAGTCGCAACACAAGACGTTTTCCAAGCAAGAAAAACATTTTCTTCAAATGGGAAAACATACAACTACTATTCATTAAAAGCATTGGAAGACGCAGGGGTCGGCAATGTTTCAAAACTTCCTTATTCTATTAAGGTTCTTTTGGAATCCGTTTTGCGTCAGGTAGACGGACGCGTCATTACAAAAGAACATGTTGAAAATTTAGCAAGATGGGGTACTGCTGAATTAAAAGATATCGATGTGCCGTTTAAACCGTCACGGGTTATTCTACAGGACTTTACCGGCGTTCCGGCCGTAGTTGACCTGGCATCTTTAAGAAAAGCCATGGCTTCTGTCGGCGGAGACCCTGATAAAATCAATCCTGAAATTCCGGTTGACCTGGTCATTGACCATTCCGTACAAGTCGACAAAGCCGGTACGGAAGACGCGTTAGCCATTAATATGGACTTAGAATTCGAAAGAAATGCAGAACGTTATAAATTTTTAAGCTGGGCAAAGAAAGCGTTTAACAATTATCAGGCCGTTCCGCCTGCAACAGGTATCGTTCACCAGGTGAACCTTGAGTTTTTGGCAAGTGTCGTTCATACGAAAGAGGAAGACGGAGAACTTGTGACATATCCTGATACATTGGTGGGAACAGATTCCCATACAACAATGATTAACGGAATCGGCGTCCTCGGCTGGGGTGTCGGCGGTATTGAGGCGGAAGCGGGAATGCTCGGCCAGCCTTCATATTTCCCTGTTCCTGAGGTCATCGGCGCGAAACTTGTCGGAAAATTGCCTAACGGAACAACGGCGACTGACTTGGCGCTGAAAGTCACTCAAGTGCTGCGCGAAAAAGGCGTAGTCAATAAATTTGTTGAATTCTTCGGTCCTGGTGTTGCTGAGCTTCCGCTTGCGGATCGGGCGACTATTGCCAATATGGCGCCGGAATACGGAGCGACTTGCGGATTCTTCCCGGTTGACGAGGAAGCACTTTCTTACCTGCGTCTGACCGGCCGTGAAGAAGAGCAGATCGATATTGTGGAAGCATACTGCCGCAACAACGGTTTATTCTATACGCCTGACGCGGAAGAGCCGATTTTTACAGACGTTGTGGAAATTGATCTGTCAAAAATTGAAGCGAACCTATCAGGACCGAAACGTCCGCAGGATTTAATCCCGCTTTCCGTTATGCAGGAAACGTTTAAAAAACATCTAGTCAGCCCGGCCGGCAACCAAGGATTCGGAGCGGATGCTGATGAAGAGAACAAAGAAATTTCATTTAAACTTAACAGCGGCGAAGATGCGGTTATGAAAACAGGGGCGATTGCAATCGCCGCTATTACAAGCTGTACGAATACATCAAACCCTTATGTATTAATCGGTGCCGGATTGGTAGCCAAAAAAGCGGTAGAATTAGGCTTGAAAGTGCCGAATTATGTTAAAACATCACTTGCACCGGGGTCTAAGGTTGTTACTGGATACTTAGTCAACTCAGGCCTGCTTCCTTACATGAAGGAGCTCGGCTTTAACCTCGTAGGGTATGGCTGTACGACATGTATCGGGAACTCCGGCCCGCTTTCTCCAGAGATTGAAGAAGCGGTTGCTAAAAATGATCTCTTGATCACTTCTGTCTTGTCAGGTAACAGAAACTTTGAAGGCCGGATCCATCCGCTTGTCAAAGGAAACTACCTTGCGTCACCTCCGCTTGTTGTCGCATACGCATTAGCAGGCACTGTGAATATCAACCTGAAAACGGATCCGATCGGTGTCGGAAATGACGGACAAAATGTTTATTTCGATGACATCTGGCCGTCCATGGATGAAATCAATTCTCTCGTCAAACAGACTGTTACGCCGGAATTATTCCGCAAAGAGTATGAAACGGTATTTGACGACAACCAGCGCTGGAACGAAATCGAAACGACGGATGAAGCGCTGTACAAGTGGGATCAGGATTCCACTTACATTCAAAACCCGCCGTTCTTTGAGGAAATGTCTGTAGAGCCGGGAAAAGTTGAGCCTTTAAGAGGACTTCGTGTTGTCGGCAAATTCGGCGATTCTGTGACGACTGACCACATTTCTCCGGCCGGAGCGATCGGAAAAGACACACCGGCGGGCAAATACCTGCAAGAAAAAGGCGTTTCTCCTCGCGACTTTAACTCTTACGGCTCACGCCGCGGAAACCATGAAGTCATGATGAGAGGAACATTCGCCAATATCCGCATTAAAAACCAAATCGCACCGGGCACAGAAGGCGGATACACAACACATTGGCCTACCGGGAAAGTGACATCTATTTATGATGCCTGCATGCGGTATAAAGAAGATAAAACGGGTCTTGTCGTCCTGGCCGGAAAAGATTACGGAATGGGCTCTTCACGTGACTGGGCTGCAAAAGGAACAAACCTGCTCGGCATCAGAACAGTCATTGCCGAAAGCTTTGAAAGAATTCACAGAAGCAACCTCGTCTTCATGGGTGTGCTGCCGCTTCAGTTTAAACAGGGTGAAAACGCGGATACACTCGGCTTAACCGGTAAGGAAGTCATCGAGGTGGATGTTGATGAATCTGTACGTCCGCGCGACTTGCTGACTGTCAGAGCAATCAGTGAAGACGGTAAGGTAAAAACATTTGAAGTTGTTGTCCGTTTTGACAGTGAAGTGGAAATTGATTACTATCGCCACGGCGGCATTTTACAAATGGTGCTTCGCGATAAAATGAAACAGTAGCAGAATGAACAAAGGAGAGAAAGCAGTCTGCTTTCTCTCTTTTTATGCGGGAGGCCTTAAGATGCTTGCGAAATGGCTGGGCGGAATGTTACTTATCGGGTTGTTAGTGTATGCGGGCTGGAACATTTATTCTGTACAAAAAAGTCCGAAAGAAGGGACAGAAGAAGGGATGAAAGCCCCTGACTTTACACTTGATACATTGTCAGGAAAAAGTATCTCCCTTTCTGATTATAAAGGAAAAAAAGTGCTCCTCAATTTCTGGGCGACGTGGTGCAAGCCGTGCCGAATGGAAATGCCCGATATGCAGGAGCTGCAGAAAGAATATCCTGATATTGCGGTAGCAGCCGTTAATTTTACATCCTCTGAAAAAAATATACAGGCTGTGAAATCATTTGCTGATCATTATCAGCTGACCTTTCCTATTCTGATTGACAAAAGCGGAATTAACGGAGATTTCAACGTGCTTTCTTATCCGACAACATACATATTAGACGAAAAAGGAACCATTCAGCATATTCGCGTAGGCACGATGACAAAAAAAGAAATGAAAGAAAAACTGGATCTCAAATAGAGGTTCAGTTTTTTTATTGTGAAGGGCTTAGGTTTTGAAAAATTGGAAAAAATGAATGAAAACACGGAGGTGAGAAGATTGAAAAAAATGCGAAAACGTTCTTTTCATGAATTGGTTATGGAAAATAAACGTGAGCTGATGACCAATACGGAATATTTGAATCA
This sequence comes from Bacillus sp. B1(2022), assembly GCF_040259625.1. Classification (NCBI taxonomy): domain Bacteria; kingdom Bacillati; phylum Bacillota; class Bacilli; order Caryophanales; family Bacillaceae; genus Bacillus; species Bacillus sp. B1(2022). The sequence continues at coordinate 90,732 of NZ_JANIFO010000005.1, read as the reverse complement.
GCTTGAAGAAAAGCTGGAGCAGCGGTTCAAACAAAAATAACCTTTAATTTGCAGTCATGTTTGCACCTCCTTTTGCAAAATATACTCTTAAGGAGGGATGAACATGGGCATAAACAAGAAAGACGGCCAGCCGCAATACGCTCCGAGCCACTTAGGGACAAAACCCGTTAAATATAAACGCAACAAAGGGGAAAAGTTTCATGACAAGTCAAACGGACATCCGATTGTCATGCAGACGAAAGGCGAATAACATCATCAAAGGAGAGCAGACATTATGACAAACAATTATCAAAAACCGAATCCGGATGACCGTTCCGATAACGTTGAAAAGCTGCAGGATATGGTGCAGAATACCATTGAAAATATAGAAGAAGCCAAAGAATCAATGGAATTTGCGACAGATGAGGAAAAACAGCGCATTCAAGAGAAGAATGCCAGACGCAATGAAAGCATTGAATCGTTCCGCAGTGAAATCCAGGATGAATCGGCTGCAAGAGAAAACGGCTATCAATCATAATAAAAACCAGGGAAACCTGGTTTTTTTCTCTTTCCGGCTCGTTGTGATAAAATGGGGCTAATCTGATAATAAGGGAGCAGAGAACGTTGCATGTGTCAAAAAAAGAAATAGAAGTGCGTTATGCGGAAACAGATCAAATGGGTATCGTCTATCATGCCAATTACTTAGTCTGGATGGAGGTCGGCAGAACGGCGCTGATTAAGGAACTCGGATTCCTTTACAAGGATATGGAAGATAGAGGAGTGCTGTCCCCTGTATTGGATATCAGCATTTCTTATAAAAAGCCGCTCCGCTACGGAGAAACGGCTGTCGTACATACTTGGATTGAAGAATATAACGGATTTAAAACCGTTTACGGCTACCACATCTATAATCCGGATCAAGAACTTGCCATCAAAGCGACATCCTCTCATATATGCGTTGATAAAGAGAGCTTCAAACCGATTCAGTTTCGCAAGGCTTTTCCTGATTGGCATGCCGCTTACGAAAAGGCAAAAAAATAAGGAGCGGCTGCAGTTATGGCATTTGGAATTACGCGCAGGGAACTGGAAAGATGGAAGCGGGATGTATCGGAAGGCAAAATCGCTTTTTTAACGCATTACTGGCTGGATGACCGTTTTCCGGAGGCTAAGACCGTGACGAAGGTCGGTTCAAGCGATCTCAATAAACTGATCAGATGGGGAGCGGAGTACGGGCTGAAGCCGGAGTGGATTCACCATAAAAATGAATTTCCCCACTTTGACCTGCTCGGTGAAACGCAAAGAAGCATATTAGAAAAAGAACGTCTGACTGATCATCTCAAAAGGTTCAGGCTGTAAAAAAAAGAACGCATCCGCTGCGTTCTTTTTTTCTTACACGTAATCAAATACCGGCTCTTCTGCCTGATCTGAATATGTGACTGACAAATCGTGATTATCAAAGTACCATAAGTCGCTTTCTTCAATAAAAAAGGTAATGCCTTCAACTTCCGTGCTGGTGCCGATGTTCATCGGCCGGTCTTTTAAAATGCCGAGAGAAAAGCCTTTCTGAACGTTGCTGCATCCCCCGTAACGGACAAAGAAACGGACATGGTCGCCTGTTTCCAGATCGAGCTCTTCTTTGTACCAATCCAGCGCGCCTTTCGTTACTTTCATGTTCATCCGGAACACTCCCTTTTTGTTTCTCATATAAAGAAATTATCTCTATTATAAACGCATATGGCATTTTGATGTCAAAATTGAAGTTTCATCAAAACCATTTGATCTTCGGTTCTGTTTTGTTTATAATCCGTTTGATGTTTGCCCTGTGTCTGTAGATAACAAACGCGGTCAAGAGCGTCACTACGACTAATAAATAAGGGTCTTTTACAAACAGACAGTAAATAATCGTATAAATCCCTGTTAACATTGAAGACAGAGAAACAAATTTCGTAAGGAATAAAAATACGAAAAATACTGCAACCATCGTAACGAATAACAGCGGAGCATAAAACAGCAGGACGCCCCCTGATGTGGCTACGGCTTTGCCTCCCTTAAACTTTGCGAACACGGGGAATACATGGCCGATTACTGCTGCCACCCCTGCGAGAAGAGGATGAATGGGGACGTGCAGTAAATATGGGAGCGCCGCGGCCAAGGTGCCTTTTAAAATATCGGCTGCGATGACAACAGATCCCGCTTTAACGCCAAGCGTGCGAAAAGCATTTGTAGCGCCCAAATTGCCGCTTCCGTGTTCTCTAATATCGATCCCTTTCGCAAGTTTGCCTACGATTAAACCTGACGGGATGCTGCCTATTACATAGGCCAAAATAATCAATAAAGCAATCAACATCTACATTTCTCCTTTTCAATGTCCCTTCACTCTATTTTAACACGAGTTGTTACCGTCTGATGACAAGTTTTTTGAGAATTAAGCTGACAAAGCGCTTTTTTTGATTCCGGCGAAGCGGTCATGTACAATATATCAAAAGGAGATGGTAAAGATGCAAAATCCTTCAAAATCAGAGATTAAAGAAATTCTGGATCGGAGCAAACGGATCGCAGTCGTCGGGCTGTCAGACCGTCCCGACCGGACTTCTTACATGGTTTCCAAAGCGATGCAGGATGAAGGGTATGAAATTATTCCCGTCAATCCAACGATTGATGAGGCGCTTGGCGTTAAAGCCGTCGCTTCATTAAAAGACGTGGAGGGACCGATTGATATCGTGAATGTGTTCAGACGCTCTGAGCAGCTTCCCGGCGTCGCTGAAGAATTTTTACAGACGGACGCTCCCGTTTTTTGGGCGCAGCAGGGCCTTGCAAATGAAGAAGCGTATCGCATGATTACAGACAAAGGACGGACGGCTGTTATGGATTTATGTATAAAAGTCGCCCGCGCTGTTATAAAATAGGAACAAAAAAGGCAAAAATCCTTGGCAAATCAGGGGTTTTTGCTTTTTTATTGAAAGAATACTCTTTGCGTATGATGATGAAACAGATACAATAAAGCATGAACAGCTTTTTTAGAAACCCCTTTATACAGGGGTTTACAGTCTGTTTGCGATGGCCGGCATAAAGCTATATAATAGAAAGCGAACTCATGTTCTTATTCGCTGAAAAGGGCACCAGAAAGATGAAAAGCCGTTCGAATGTATGTCTTGCGGCCTAAAAAACGAGCCATTCGCTTAAATATGTTGCGAAATCAAGCATATTGGTTATAATTGTGAGTCCGAGGAGAATTGGACCGAAGCTTGCGCATACTGAAAAACAAAGACATGAAAACATTTAAAAAAGAAAATGATTAAGAGCAGGTTTTTTGAAAGGGGTTTGTACGTTTGGCTAGAAAACAGCAATTTGATTACAACGAAGATGCCATACAGGTGCTTGAAGGCCTGGAAGCCGTCAGAAAACGACCGGGAATGTACATCGGTTCGACGGACGCACGCGGCCTGCACCATCTGGTATATGAGATCGTCGACAATTCCGTCGATGAAGTTCTTGCCGGCTACGGAGATCATATTATCGTAACGATACATAAGGACAACAGCATCTCCGTACAGGACAGAGGACGCGGAATGCCGACCGGGATGCATAAGCTCGGAAAGCCGACGCCGGAAGTTATTTTCACCGTGCTGCATGCCGGGGGGAAATTCGGACAGGGCGGCTATAAAACAAGCGGCGGTCTGCATGGTGTCGGTGCATCTGTCGTAAACGCATTATCGGAGTGGCTGACGGTTACTATTGAGCGTGACGGATATGTGTATAAACAGCGGTTTGAAAACGGCGGCAAGCCCGTGACTTCACTTGAAAAAATCGGAACGACCAAAAAAACAGGAACGCTTACCCATTTTAAACCTGATCCGTCAATGTTCAGCGCAACGGTTTATAATTTTGACACGCTGTCAGAACGTCTGCGCGAATCGGCTTTCTTGTTAAAAGGTTTGAAAATAGAATTAATTGATGAACGGAACGGCGTAAAAGAAGTATTTTATTATGAGAACGGAATTGAAGCGTTTGTCGCTTATCTAAACGAGGAAAAAGACGCTTTATGCGAAGTGGTTTCCTTTGAAGGCGAGCATCATGACATTGAAGTCGATTTCGCGTTTCAGTTTAATGACGGGTATTCAGAAAATATGCTGTCATTCGTTAATAACGTCAGAACAAAGGACGGCGGCACCCACGAATCAGGAGCCAAAACGGCAATGACAAGAGCGTTTAACGAGTATGCGCGAAAGGTCGCCCTTTTAAAAGAGAAAGACAAGAACCTTGAAGGCGCCGATATCAGGGAAGGTTTGTCCGCAATCATTTCCGTGCGTATCCCGGAGGAACTGCTGCAATTTGAAGGCCAGACGAAAGGGAAGCTTGGCACAAGTGAGGCGAGATCCGCCGCGGATGCCGTCATTTCCGAGAATCTTGCTTATTTCCTGGAAGAAAACCGCGATACAGCAACCCTGCTTGTCAAAAAAGCGATTAAAGCAAGCCAGGCCCGTGAAGCGGCCCGTAAAGCGAGAGAAGAAGCGAGAAGCGGCAAAAAGCGCAAAAAATCAGAAGCGACGCTGAGCGGAAAACTCACACCGGCCGGTTCCAGAAATCCGGCGAAGAATGAATTGTATCTGGTGGAGGGAGACTCTGCGGGAGGTTCTGCAAAACAGGGAAGAGACCGGAAATTCCAAGCCGTGCTGCCCCTTCGCGGAAAGGTCATCAACACAGAGAAAGCAAAGCTTGCAGACATCTTCAAAAATGAAGAAATCAATACGATTATTCATGCGATCGGAGGCGGTGTCGGCGCAGATTTTGAGATAGACGACATCAATTATGACAAGATCATCATCATGACGGACGCGGATACCGACGGCGCGCACATTCAAGTCTTGCTGTTAACGTTTTTCTACCGCTATATGAAACCTTTAATCGAGCACGGAAAAGTCTTCATCGCCCTTCCGCCTCTTTACAAAGTGAGTAAAGGAAGCGGTAAGAAAGAGATTATTGAATATGCTTGGTCCGACGAAGAAATGGACGGCGTTTTAAAGAAAGTCGGCAAAGGGTATACCATCCAGCGCTATAAAGGGTTGGGAGAAATGAACGCAGACCAGCTCTGGGAAACGACGATGAATCCCGAATCGCGAACGCTCGTCAGAGTCAAGATCGACGATGCGGCACGGGTAGAACGCCGTGTAACGACATTAATGGGAGACAAAGTAGAACCGAGAAGAAAATGGATTGAAAAAAATGTTGCCTTCGGATTAGATGAGGAAAGCAATATTTTAGAAAATGAAAACTTGTCGGTCGCTGAGGAGGTTTAATAGTGGCACAGCCAGAATTATTTCATGATTTACCGTTAGAAGAAGTAATCGGCGACCGTTTCGGACGCTACAGTAAATACATTATTCAAGACAGGGCGCTGCCCGACGCTCGTGACGGTTTAAAGCCGGTGCAGCGGAGAATTTTATACGCCATGCACGCGGACGGAAATACATTCGATAAAAATTTCCGTAAAGCGGCGAAAACGGTCGGGAACGTTATCGGTAATTATCATCCGCACGGTGACAGCTCTGTTTATGAAGCGATGGTGCGGATGAGCCAGGATTGGAAAGTGCGGAATGTGCTGATTGAGATGCACGGCAACAATGGAAGCATTGACGGTGATCCGCCGGCTGCCATGCGTTATACGGAAGCGAGATTATCTTCTATCGCGTCAGAGCTTTTGCGTGATATTGATAAAAATACGGTTGAATTCGTTCCGAACTTTGATGACACTAGTAAAGAACCGGTTGTTTTGCCCGCCATGTTCCCTAACTTGCTTGTCAACGGATCAACCGGGATTTCAGCGGGCTATGCGACTGATATTCCCCCTCATCATCTGGGTGAGGTCATTGATGCCGTCATTAAACGGATTGAATCTCCGGATTGCACCGTCGATGACTTGATGCAGGTGATTAAAGGGCCTGACTTTCCGACAGGAGGCATTATTCAAGGAGTCGACGGCATTCGGAAGGCTTATGAAACCGGAAAAGGCAAAATTATTATCCGCGGCAAGGCTGAAGTGGAATCCGTAAGAGGCGGACGGGAGCAGATCGTCATTACAGAAATTCCGTTTGAAGTAAACAAAGCCAATCTCGTAAAGAAAATGGACGAATACCGCATCGACAAAAAAGTCGAAGGCATTTCTGAAGTCCGGGATGAAACTGACCGCACGGGGCTTCGGGTGGTCGTTGAGTTAAAGAAAGAAGCCGATGCAAAAGGCATCCTGAATTTCTTATATAAAAACACTGATCTGCAGACAACTTATAACTTTAATATGGTCGCCATACATAACCGCCGGCCGATGCTGATGAGTCTTACGGCCATCCTGGATGCGTATATTTCCCATCAGAAGGAAGTGGTGACAAACCGCTCCGTCTTTGAATTGCAAAAAGCAAAAGAGCGGCACCACATCGTTGAAGGACTGATGAAGGCACTGTCTGTGTTAGATGAGGTCATAGCCGTCATCCGGGCAAGCAGCGACAAGAAAGATGCGAAACAAAACGTAATGTCTAAATTCGCATTTACGGAGCCGCAGGCCGAAGCGATCGTATCCTTGCAGCTGTATCGTCTGACAAACACGGATATTACGGCGCTAAAAGAGGAAGCGGAAGAGCTCAGCAAGAAAATTCAGGAGCTCGAAGCCATTTTAAGTCATGATAAAAAGCTGTTAAAAGTCATTACAAGCAGCCTGAAAAAATTGAAAAAGACCTATGCTGACAGCAGACGGTCTGTCATTGAAGAAAAGATTGAGGAAATTAAAATCAATCTTGAAGTCATGGTTGCCTCTGAGGACGTATATGTGACAGTCACAAAAGACGGCTATGTAAAACGAACAAGCCAGCGGTCATTTGCCGCTTCTAACGGCCAGGATTTCGGTATGAAGGATACTGACAGGCTGATTCACCAATTTGAAATGAATACAACGGATGTTCTCCTGCTCTTTACCAATAAGGGAAGCTATGTTTATTGTCCGGTTCACCAGCTTCCCGATATCAGGTGGAAAGACATGGGGCAGCACGTAACGAACATCATCACGATTGACCGAGATGAAACCATCGTGAAAGCTATACCGGTAAAAGAATTTGATCCATCTTCATATTTATTGTTTATGACGAAAAACGGCATGGTGAAAAGAACTGAAATGACGCATTACAAAGCGCAGCGTTACTCGAAAGCGCTTGTTGCCCTTAACCTTAAAGGGGACGACGAGCTGATTGATGTTCATGTCACAGACGGCGGCAGCCAGCTGTTTATCGCCACCCGCCTCGGCTACGGTTTATGGTTCGGTGAAGATGAAGTAAATGTAGTCGGTGCCCGTGCGGCCGGCGTAAAGGGCATAAATGTAAAAGACGGTGATACCGTCGTATCAGGACAAATTCTGCATGAGACAGATTCGCTTGTCCTTGTCACACAGCGGGGAGCAATCAAGCGGATGAACCTATCTGAATTCGAAAAAACATCCAGGGCGAAGCGCGGTGTCATCATGCTGCGTGAGCTTAAAAAGAACCCGCATCGCGCAGTCGGCGTATTCGCGTGCGCTTTAGCCGACATGATCGCTGCGGAAACAGAAAAAGGCGAGAGAATCGAAATCGCCGTGAAGTCCTTGCGGGCGAATGACCGATACAGCAACGGCTCCTTCTTTACCGATGAAGATGAGACAGGGCCGGTAACAGACGTATGGCGTATCCCCGCGTCTGATGTTTAAGAGTAAAATTAAAATAAAAAACCTCCGCTCATTGAGCGGAGGTTTTACTATTTAGCTTTCATGGCTGCCGAATAAGTCAGTGATAGCGTGAACGACTTCGATTCCCTGCCATACAAATAAATTCAATGCAGTGAATGAAAATAACCCTAAAATCACCATTCGTAAGATAAACAACATGTTTAACAACCTCCTCATTTTATGTTACATAGATAGGCGATGTTGAACATGAAGCTCATCGAAATAAGAGGACTGATAAAATTTAGCGATTAAAAAGCTTTTCTTTCGCTGTCTTCTCCGGGAAGCGGGGCGTCTCCTGTCTGATATCACGATCAGTGAGACAGAAGCGGCAAAAAGCGCCGTCAAGATATATGAGCCCGTCAGCGATTTTTTCTCATCATCAGCATTTTGGCCGGCCTTCATTTCGTGCATTTCCTGCTGGTCGGCTACCGCTTTAAAATGATGAGCAGTATCAAACGCATGGGGAATGGAGAGCAAATGAAAGCTTGCAATCGCTAAAAATAAAATAGAAGCTTTTAAAAACAAGATTTTTTTCAAATGTTCTCCCCCCTTCATAAGTCTGAATATTTTTATTATAATACCCTAATTTAAATGTAAAGTAAACATATTTATTAAATTTAAAAAATTATTATCCTGGTTAAGTATATACCATTCCATCCATCTTTTCATCTCTTTTTTCTTAAAGACCTATTTGTTATGATATGCACGCATTCCTTATGACGTGACAACATTTTTCGGGCTGTAAGATAAAAAACGGGGCATGACAGCAAAAGACGTGATGTAGAAACCGAAACATTTTCTTAAAAAAACTTCTCAACCACTGTTGTTGTGATATAATAATACTCGTTGTGTTAAAAGATCTAACATATGCAGCAAAAATGACAGTAAAAGATATGTAAAAGGGAGGTTAAACATGGAGGCTTTCATCAGTGAAATCATAAATGTTCCAAATGATTTTATTTGGAAGTATCTTGTTTATATTTTAGTCGGGATCGGATTGTACTTTACGTTCCGTTTTCGCTTTATTCAATTCCAATACTTTATTGAAATGTTTAGAATCGTCGGGGAGAAGCCGCAAGGAAATAAAGGAGTGTCTTCAATGCAGGCATTCTTTATCTCAGCCGCTTCTCGTGTCGGAACCGGAAACTTGACCGGCGTCGCGCTGGCGATTGCAACAGGCGGTCCCGGCGCAGTATTTTGGATGTGGATCGTAGCGATTGTCGGTATGGCTTCCAGCTTTGTGGAAAGCACCTTGGCGCAGCTGTATAAAGTGCGTTCCGGTGACGAATTCCGCGGCGGTCCGGCATATTACATGGCAAAGGGACTGGGCGCCCGCTGGCTCGGTATTTTATTCGCCGTATTGATTACCGTTTCTTTCGGACTTATCTTTAACGCTGTGCAGTCAAATACGATTTCTGTCGCGTTTGACGAAGCATTCCATGTGAATAAAACAGTTATCGCAATCATTTTAGCTGTATTAACGGCTTTCATTATATTCGGCGGTCTGAAACGTGTTGTTTCCGTTTCGCAATTAATCGTTCCGGTCATGGCGGGTATGTATATTCTGATCGCGCTGTATGTCGTGATTGTAAATATTACAGCGGTACCTGAGCTGTTTGTTACGATTGTGAAAAATGCGTTCGGTCTTGAACAGATCGTCGGCGGAAGCTTAGGAAGCATCATTATTATCGGTGCGCAGCGCGGCCTGTTTTCAAACGAAGCGGGTATGGGAAGCGCGCCGAATGCCGCAGCGGCTGCACATGTGTCGCATCCGGCTAAGCAGGGATTAATTCAGACGCTCGGCGTGTTTTTTGATACATTTATCGTTTGTACATCGACTGCCTTTATCATTTTATTGTACAGCTTTACGCCTAAAGGCGACGGCATCCAAGTGACACAAGCCGCATTGCAGCACCACCTCGGCGGATGGGCGCCGACATTTATTGCGATTGCGATGTTTTTATTTGCATTCAGCTCTGTCGTCGGCAACTATTACTATGGTGAAACGAATATTGAATTTATTAAAACAAGCAAAACATGGCTTAATATTTACCGCGTATTCGTTGTAGTGATGGTGGTGTACGGATGTTTGGCTGACTTCCAGATCGTCTGGGACATGGCAAACTTGTTTATGGGACTCTTGGCTCTCATTAACTTAGTGGCAATCTTACTGCTGAGTAATGTAGCCTACAAGATCTATAAGGATTATGCCGCTCAGCGCAAAAAAGGTCTTGATCCTGTATTCAAAGCCGAGAATACCCCGGAGCTCAAGCATATTGAAACATGGGCGGAAGAAGAAGGTACAAGCCCCGAACGTAAGACTGCTAACTGAGGAAACATGCATACAATTTTCAAAAAACCTCTTACATTTTGTTGTGAGGGGTTTTTTCATGTGAAAAATCGGGTTATTTTTACTGAAAACAGATTTTTTTGAATTTATTGTATTTTTCTCTTGCGTGTGTAAGGGTTTTCATATAAAGTTTTACTAAACCGGTTTACCAAACCGATTTAGTCTTCAAAGAAAGGAGTATTGATGTGGCTTCTGATTATGGCATTTTTACGATCGGTGATGCGATGATCACCTTAAATCCCGCAAGCACAGGACCTTTGCGTTTTGTTACCCAGTTTGAACGAAAAGCAGGAGGAGCTGAACTGAATTTTGCGATTGCATGCGCCAGATTGAATCTGCACTCAAAGTGGGTCAGCAGACTGGGGAAGGATGAGTTCGGCAGAGTGATTTATCAGTTTGCCAAAGGAGAAGGAATTGATGTGACTGACGTCTCCTATGTTGAAGGCTTTCCTACATCTTTAAATGTCAAAGAGATCAGAAATGACGGTTCAGGCAAGACGTTTTATTATCGTTTCAATTCACCAATTCTGACTCTTGCACCGGAAGATATAACAGAGAATATGTTTGACGGCATTCACATCGTTCATCTTACCGGTGTGTTCCTCGCGCTTGATAAGAAAAATCTTGAAATTGCTGAAAGGGTGCTTTCCATCGCCAAAGCAAGAGGGATTCCCGTATCTTTTGATCCGAATATCAGGCTGAAGCTGTGGACGATTGAGGAGGCGCGTGCGGCATTTCATCAAATCTTTCCGCATACTGATATTCTTCTGGCGGGCCGGGACGAAATGAAACAGCTGACAGGTATAGGGGAAAATGAAGCATTAGCCCGGTTTGCAGAGACCTATTCAATCAGCCAGCTCGTCATAAAAGACGGTGAAGCAGGTTCTGCGCTGTATCATGATCATAAGTGGGTTCACAAAGAGGCTTTCCCGGTTGCGCCTGTTGACACGGTAGGAGCGGGTGACGGCTTTAATGCCGGCTACCTGTACAGTTATCTGCATGGTTTTGAACCGGAAAAACGTCTGGAGTTTGCCAATGCGGTCGGTGCGCTTGTCACCACAGTTTCCGGTGACAATGAAGGGCTTCCCTATCTAGAAGAGGTTCTGTCATTTGTAAACAAAGAGACTGTGATTGAACGGTAGCAAGCACAACTTAAAAAGCGGGTGAGAAAATGAAAGCGGTTCAAGTACGGAAAGCATTTGATCTGACGGTGACGGAATGTGAGAAACCGTCTGTTGTCCACGCGGATGATGTTCTTGTCAAGGTGAAGCGGGTCGGAATTTGCGGATCAGATTTGCATATTTATCATGGGACAAATCCGTTAGCGTCCCTGCCGAGAGTAATCGGACATGAAGTTACAGGGGAAGTCGCAAATACCGGTTCTCATGTCCGGCGTTTCAAGCCGGGTGACCGCGTAGTGGTTGAACCGATATCTTATTGCGGAACATGCTATGCCTGCCGGAAAGGACGTCCGAACGTTTGCAAAGCGCTTTCGGTGTTCGGCGTTCATGAAGATGGCGGGATGCGGGAATATATCGTGGTTCCGGAAAAGCAGCTGCATGCCGTTTCCCCCGATCTGCCCTGGGAGGAAGCGGTCATGGCAGAACCATATACGATCGGCGCCCAGGCCGTTTGGAGAGGCCGTGTCGAGAAGGAAGATACCGTTTTGATTCAGGGAGCGGGACCGATCGGAATCTGCATATTAAAAATGGCAAAGTTCAAAGGCGCTTCCGTCATGATAACCGACTTGAATAATGAACGCTTGGCATTCGCTGAAAAAAACGGTGCGGACGTTACCGTCAACGCGCAAAAAGAAGATCCCGTTTTGCGGGTGAACGAATGGACAAAAAAAGAAGGCGCCAATGTCGTCATTGATGCCGTCTGTCTCCCCTCAACGTTTGAAACGTCCATTGACGCGGTGTCTCCGGCCGGTCATGTGGTTGTGCTTGGTTTTGATGAGAGGACTGCCGGCATTTCTCAGCTTCCGATCACAAAAAAGGAAGTCACGATAACCGGTTCAAGATTGCAGACGAACCAGTTTCCGTACATTACAGACTTACTGAATAAAGGCCTGTTAACGCACGGCGGTCTTATTACACATACATTTTCAGCAGATGACGTCCATCAAGCATTTCAGTTGATCGAACAGCACCCGGGCAAGGTGGGAAAAGCAATCATTACGTTTGATTAAAGGAGGAGCGAGAATGCTGCCTAAGTACGCCATTTACGAAAAACTTCTGCATGCACAAGTGGTGGCTGTCATAAGGGGACAAAACAGCCAAGAGGCGCTTGAAGTTTCAAAAGCGGCCATTTCAGGAGGTATCAGCGCCATTGAGCTTACATACACAACTCCTGAAGTGGAAGATGTCTTTAAGGAACTCCGGCATCAAGATATTCTTCTTGGAGCCGGTTCTGTAATGGATACAGAAACGGCGAGACACGCCATTTTATCAGGCGCCTCATTTATCGTCAGCTCTCATTTTGTAAAAGAGATAGCATCTCTATGCAACCAGTACAGCGTACCGTATCTTCCGGGATGCATGAGTGTGTCTGATATGGCTTTGGCGCTTGAAGCCGGATGTGATGTGGTAAAGCTGTTCCCCGCTAATTCGTTTGACCCTTCATTTATCAAGTCGGTCAACGGTCCTCTGCCGAATGTCCGCATTATGCCGACCGGGGGTATCTCATTAAACAGCATGAATGACTGGCTCTCTGCCGGAGCGGTCGCGGTCGGTGTGGGAAGCGACTTGACAAAAGCATATCAAAAGGGCGGCTATGAAGCTGCCGTATCCCTCAGCAAAGAATACGTCTGCCGAAAAAACGAATATACGGGGGTATAACATGAATATCACGTTTCGCTGGTACGGCCAAGGTAATGATACGGTGACTCTTGAACATGTCAGACAAATTCCCGGGGTCAAAGGCATCGTCTGGGCTCTTCACCAGAAGCCCGCGGGCGAAGTATGGGAAAAGGAGGACATTGAAGCGGAAGTCAGATACATTCAATCCTATGGGTTTCATGCAGAGGTCGTGGAAAGCGTGAATGTTCATGAAGCCATTAAACTCGGTCATGAAGAACGCGGACAATATATTGAGCACTATAAACAGACCATTCGCAATCTGTCCGAATTCGGCGTGAAAGTCATCTGTTACAATTTCATGCCGATATTTGACTGGACGCGTACCGATATGTTCCGCGCGCTGGAGGATGGGTCAACCGCTTTGTTTTTTGAAAAAGCGAAAGTGGAAAGTCTCCCTCCGGAGGAACTCATCCGCACGGTTGAAGAATCTTCTGATTTGACGCTTCCCGGGTGGGAGCCGGAGAAAATGGCCCGGATCAAGGAACTGTTTGAGGCCTATCAAACGGTTGATGAAAAACAGCTTTGGGCCAATCTAGAATTCTTTTTACATGAAATCCTTCCTGTAGCGGAGGAACACGGCATTCAAATGGCCATTCATCCGGATGATCCGCCCTGGTCAATTTTTGGCCTGCCCCGTATTATCACCGGTGAGAAAAGTTATGAAAAGCTGCAAGAGATTTCAGATTCACCCGCCAACTGTATTACGTTGTGCACGGGTTCGATGGGAGCGGATCCCGCCAATGATATGGTGAAGATCACCAAACACTATGCGGGAGCTGCGCCGTTTGCCCATATACGAAATGTGAAAATCTGCGATAACGGTGATTTTACGGAAACTTCGCATCTTACCAGTGATGGGTCCATTGATATTACCGGTGTGGTAAAAGAATTGCACGGCCAAGACTATAAAGGATATGTACGGCCTGATCACGGCCGTCATATCTGGGGCGAACAATGCCGGCCGGGTTATGGTTTATATGATCGTGCTTTAGGAATTATGTACTTGAACGGGCTGTGGGATGCGTTCTCGTCTCATGAGAAAGGGGTGAAGAGATGAGACCGATTCATGAACGTTTATCAGGAAGAACCGCTGTCATAACAGGCGGGAGCGGTGTTCTCTGTTCAGCAATGGCAAAGGAGCTTTCACGGCAGGGGATGAAAATTGCGATCGTCAGCCGGAATGCTGATAAAGCAGAGCGTGCGGCGGGCGAGATTGCTGACGCTGGAGGAACCGCGGTTTCTGTACCGGCTGATGTTTCAGCCCGTGATTCGCTCGAAAAGGCAAAAGACGAGATTATCAGCCGGTTTGGTTCTGTCAATCTTTTAATTAACGGAGCCGGGGGAAACCACCCTGATGCGATCACTGCCAGTGAGACGTATGAAGAGGATGAGCAGGGCACATCATTTTTTGATATGGACGAAACGGGGTTTTCCAGCGTATTTTCAACCAACTTTACCGGTGCATTTCTGGCATCGCAAGTGTTTGGAAAAGACCTACTGAAGGCGGAATGTCCCGCGATTATTAATATTTCTTCTATGAGTGCGTATACACCGATGACAAAGGTGCCCGCCTACAGCGCGGCCAAGGCGGCGATTCAGAATTTTACGATGTGGATGGCTGTTCATTTCGCAAAAAAAGGGCTGCGGGTGAATGCCATCGCTCCGGGTTTCTTTTTGACAGCGCAAAACCGTGGGTTGTTATTACAGGAAGATGGAAGTCTGACAGACCGATCCAATAAGATTATGGCACATACACCGATGAAACGTTTCGGGAAACCGGAAGACCTTCTGGGAACGCTCCTGTGGCTTTCGGATGATTCATGCTCAGGCTTCGTCACCGGGGTCACCGTTCCCGTCGACGGAGGTTTTATGGCTTATTCCGGAGTGTGACAGAATCCATGTCCCTGTCAGATTGTAAACCATTTACTTCTGACTTATACTAGTGAAAAATGAAGACAGACGGGGATGAGTCTATGAAAACCATTACAATTTCTGATGTGGCGAAATATGCAAACGTATCTAAAAGCACCGTATCTCAATTTTTAAATCAGCGCTATGACTATATGAGCGAGAAAACGAAACAAAAAATAGAAGCGGCCATTCAAGAGCTGAACTATCAGCCGAATTTCGTCGCCCGCAGCTTAAAACAGAAATCAACATTTACGGTAGGTGTGGTGGTGGCTAATATTCTTCACACTTTTTCCACTCAGGTCATCAGGGCGGTGGAAGACTATTTTCATGAACAAGGATTTCATATTATTGTCTGCAATGCGGATGATGAACCGGAAAAAGAAAAGAAATATATTGAAATGCTGCGGGCTAAGCAGGTGGACGGAATTATTATTTTTCCGACGGGCGAAAATCTCTCTTTATATGAAAAGATGAAACGCGATACGTTTCCGGTCGTGTTTATGGACAGAACCATTAAAGAACTCGGGATTCCGACAGTGATGCTTGATAACCATCATGCAGCCGGTCTTGCAGTTGACCGGTTTATCGAAAGCGGCATTAAGAGAATTGCGATTATTACGACGTCCATTATTCGGGAAATCAGTCCGAGGGTAGAAAGGATTGAAGGGTATAAAAAGGCGCTTGACCGCCACGGAATGATGGTGCGGGACGAATATATCAAAACAGCCGATGCGGCTGATATTTCTATTGTTTTGTCAGAGCTGTTCTCACTTGAGGAGCCTCCGAAAGCGATATTGGCGGCAAACGATATCGTTCTTGTTGAGGTGCTGAAGTATATGAAGGAGCATGATATGACAATTCCGGATAAGGCAGCCGTCATCGGAATTGATGAAGTTCCTTTTGCGGGTTTTTTTACTCCTCCGATTACGACGATCGTCCAGCCTGCGGCAGAAATGGCGCGAAAAGCGGGAAGCCTTCTTCTTCGCCAGATACAAGAAAAAGATGGCGGTGAAAAACGGATTCACCGCTATAAACCGGCGCTGCTCGCAAGGCAATCCGGATAACCGGTTTCATTGCATAAACCGGTTTACTCCGGCAATTTAAATGTCTGAATATTATGAAATTAGAGGGGGATTTTATGTTCTCAAAAGATAGATTCCCTATTATTCTTCTTTTATTTTCAGCCGGGGTGATTAACTATTTAGACCGCTCAGCGCTGTCTATTGCAGCGCCGTTCATACAGCAGGATCTCACATTGTCTGCAACCCAAATGGGGCTGATTTTCAGCAGTTTTTCTGTCGGATACGCTGTGTTTAACTTTCTCGGCGGTGTTGCATCTGACCGGTACGGGGCTAAATTGACATTGTGTACGGCGATGATCGTTTGGTCTCTTTTCAGCGGAGCGGTTGCGCTTGCTTTCGGATTTGTAAGTCTTTTGATTATCCGTGTTTTATTCGGTATGGGGGAGGGGCCGCTGTCGGCTGCCATAAGCAAAATGGTCAACAATTGGTTTCCTCCGTCTCAGCGCGCCACGGTCATCGGCCTGACAAACAGCGGAACGCCGCTCGGCGGAGCGATCTCCGGCCCGATTGTCGGGATGATTGCTGTGGCGTTCAGCTGGAAAGTTTCCTTTGTCCTGATCATGATCATCGGTTTAGTCTGGGCGGTCATCTGGTTTAAATTTGTCAAAGAACGGCCGGCGCCGACGGAAGACGCCCCGGCAATGAAAGCGGCGATTCAGTCGCATGAGCAGCATATCCCGATGACCTTTTATTTGAAACAAAAAACGGTTCTCTTCACGGCTTTTGCCTTTTTCGCCTACAATTACATCTTATTTTTCTTCTTAACATGGTTTCCGAGCTATCTGGTGAAAGAACGCGGTTTAAGTGTTGAATTTATGAGCGTGGTGACTGTTATTCCCTGGATTCTTGGATTTATCGGTTTGGCGGCAGGCGGAATGATTTCTGATTATGTATTCAAAAAAACCGCCGGAAAAGGGGTTTTGTTCTCACGGAAAGTCATTCTTGTCACTTGTCTGTTCGCTTCCGCTGTACTGATCGGATTTGCCGGACTTGTTACCACTACCGTAAGTGCCGTTATTCTCGTTGCTTTATCAGTCTTCTTTTTATATATAACGGGCTCTATCTATTGGGCGGTGATTCATGATGTGGTTGATCAAAGGAATGTCGGGTCAGTCGGCGGCTTTATGCATTTTCTTGCAAACACGGCCGGTATTATCGGGCCTGCTTTAACCGGCTTTATCGCGGATAAAAGCGGATCATTCTCGGGGGCGTTTTTGCTTGCAGGCGGATTAGCTGTTTTGGCCTCGGCTGCGGTAATCCGTTTCGTGCGTCCGATTATCATTCAAACCGCTTCTGAAGATAAAAAAGACACGATACCTTATTCATAAGTTATCAAAGCCACTGAGGCTGTCCTGCAGATAACGGGATGGCCTTTTCGTTCTGCCGCTTGATCTGTTCCTATGATAATATAGGAATTGTTTACAAAAGAAGGGAAGAGGAGGGGGCATGAAACAGAAGCCGATATATGTCGAAATCAATATTGCATCTGATATAGAAACGCTTTGGGAATATACGCAAAACCCGCATCTTCATAAGGA
Source organism: Bacillus sp. B1(2022) (assembly GCF_040259625.1). NCBI lineage: Bacteria > Bacillati > Bacillota > Bacilli > Caryophanales > Bacillaceae > Bacillus > Bacillus sp. B1(2022). The sequence goes on along the minus strand of NZ_JANIFO010000005.1, from coordinate 73,270 downwards.
ATGGGATCTGCGGTTTTCTGACATTACATATCTTCATAGGCTGCCAGATGAACCGCAGAGATTTCTATATGAAACACGAATCGGTTTTGGGCTGAAGGTATCCGGCACGGGCGAATCAATAGGTGACATAAGGCCTCGCTCGTCAGAAAGAGTGTCTTCGCTCGCTTTTGCCTCTGATCATCCGCTGTCACTTATAAAAGAAGGCAGGGGCTACTGGAAGTATATAGAGCGGGATAACGGACAAACCGCATTTTTGACTCAATATCAATATGAAACGGCCCGCGGTCTGCCGGGAAGTTGGATAGACCGGTTTTTATTTCGTCCTCTGCTAAGCTGGGCTACCGCATGGAGCTTTGATGCGTTGCGGCTTTGGATAGAACAAAACAGACATCCGAAGATATCAGTCCGTTTCGGGTTTGTCTATGTCTTTATGTGTCTCGTATTCAGTCTGTATTGGTTTTTTCAAGGCTTTCATGATGGCTGTGCCGATGCAGAGATCGTGAGGGGAGCGCTGGAGACAGGGTTAGGGGTATTATGGCTGCTTCCCATGCGGAGAAAGTGGCTGATTCACACCGGGCAGTCAGTCTTCTTTTGTGTAACGGCACTGCTATATTCGGGCGGCGGATTCGTGATCTCATTAGGAGTGCTTACAATAGCCGGCATGATTCTTAAGCTCAAGCTGCCGAGCGCCTGGCATACAAAACGAAAGAGAGAAGTGAAATGACGGATTCAATGTATGAAAAAGCGATTACTCATTATCAATCACTGCACCCGATGCTGCAGAAACGGTACAGATTTGACGAATCACGCACGTTTTGCGGAGAAGGCGTTATGTCAGAAATAAAGGGAGGTTCTTTTCTTGTCAGAATGCTTTTAAAGACAGGTGTTTTTTTCAGATGTTTTTTCTCAGAGAGGGGAAACGATATCCCTTTCACTATCGAAAACAAAAACAGGCAAAATGGCGTGGAATGGAATCGTACCTTTTTCTTTAAAAGCAAAACGCGTTTTTTTGATGCCGTCATGGAATATGATGAGCGGGAAAACAGAATTCTTGATTACTTCGGCAAACCCCGCATCCTACTGTCTGAACTGCATTTAGAAGCGTCTTCAGACGGAGGGCTTGTTATTACATCCGGAAGGCAGTGGCTCCTGATAGTCGGAAAGAAAATCCCGCTTCCGGCATGGCTGTGCGGCAGTTCAACCGTTTATGAGGCTTATGATGAGGAAATGAATTGCTTCAGCATAAAGGTTCATGTGAAAAACCGGATACTCGGCACGCTTTTCTCTTACCGGGGGACTTTCCGTGAAACAGAGGGGGAAACATGCTGAAGCGTCATCTCATGGTATGTGTGATTTGCTTTTTGGGATTTGCGGCGGCTGAAGCTCCGCATATATCAGCTGCTGAGACGTTTGTTTTATTTTCCGTACTTTTTTTCGTTCCCGCTGTATTCGATTTTGCTTTTCGGCCGTCAAAGACCTTAGAGAATGTGTTATTACGGAGTTATCCTGTTGCCGCTTTATGTGCGGTGCTTGCGCTTGTCACAGACTTCAGTTTTTTTGCCTTTGTGTGGCTCATTTATACGCTTGGGCTGGCACTGTATGCTGTCCGGCGGCTGATGAAAACAAATATTCACAGAACAGAAGAGATGTCTGTTATGGCGGGTTTCATTTATTTGGCCGGGGGCGGATTCTGGTTCTTCGCATATGTCCTTGAGATTCCCGTCATGAATTTCGGCCCGCTTATCGTTCTGCTGACGGCGGTGCACTTTCACTATTCCGCTTTCCTCATTCCGATCTTTAACGGATTGCTCGGCAGGATCATACGGGAGAAACGGGTTCTTTACAGATGGAGCACGGTCATTATTTTGATTTCGCCGATCCTTATTGCCTTGGGGATTACATTTTCAAAGACACTTGATGTGATTGCTGTCGCTCTGTATCTGGCGGGTCTGTATGTAAATGCATATCTCGTCTTTACGGCGCCGTTTGTTACGAAAACAGGCAGGATCTTGATCAGGAGTTCTTCGGCTGTGTTAATGATTACAATTGCTTTTTCTTTGATATATTCGTACGGTGTCTACCGCGAGGAGGCAACGCTCACGATCAGCCAGATGATTTGGATTCACGGGGCCGTCAATGCATTCGGCGTTATCCTGCCGGCTTTGGCGGGGTGGAGGTTGGAAAATCCGAGATCGTTTGATGAGGGCAGCGAAAGAACGTTCAGCCGTATTTACGGGAAGAGAACGATAGGCAAAGACTTTTTGACTGATATTCATGCAACAAATGACATCCATTATACCGGCCTTCTGGATCAGATGAGAGAACTGCATTCTGAAGACTTTTCAACTCAAAAACTGGCGCCGGCCGTTAATTCCTTTTATGAAGAGACAATTGATTATGACATCATGGCAAAAGTGACGTGGAGCGGATGGTTTCGTCCGTTCGCGCGCGTGTACGAGCCGTTCAGCAGAAGAGCGGGGCAGATTCACCTGTCCATGAATCCGGATTGGTATATCATGCACAGTGATATTATAGGAGTTGACTCTGACAAAGACGGCAGAAAAAATGTCCGTGCGTGGATCAGAACAAATGAAAAGCAGGAAACCGTTTTTACTGCGCTGTATTCAGCGTACAGGGCAAAAGGGGAAGGATACATGAATATCTCTCTTCCGCTGCCGTACGGCCAAATGACGGGCATTTTAAAGCCTTATGCGCGTAAGCAGAATCTTGTTTTGACAAGCAGACGGCGAAAAAGCGGAGCGGGTGATGAAGGGATTTATCTGCAGACGAAATGGGGGACGTGTCATCTTCCGCTGGCAGAGACATTTCTTATTTCAGCCCAGAGCGAAACAAGCCTGAAGGCCGTTCATCATATGTGGCTGTTCGGACTGAAATTTTTAACTGTGCATTATCGGATCACTCATGCTTCCGCAGGTAACCGAAGCAAATAACAAGCTGCAGCGCCGTCTGTTCATCAGGCGGCTTTTTCTCATCTACTTTATTTGCGAGCTATTTTGCGGCGGATGACACGAAAGGAGTCATGCGCTGGATCTCATTTATTCTCGTGTTAGCTCAGCTGTCAGGGATGAGCATGAGCGGTTATGTTGTCAGTGAATGGGGATGGCACGCGGCATTTTGGATCGGGAGCGGCCTCGGTCTTTGCCTGTCTTTCATGATTCGCGAAATGAAAATGACAGCAATGTTTGGCTTCACAATGGCGAGAAAGAAATCAGCTTGTTGTCTTTTCGTTTATGACTAAGCACGCACTGGCTCTGCTAGTGATAGGAACATTAGTTCGCAGGTGCGGAAACGGGTAACATTAAAGCTGTTTTACTTACTCGCATCCGTTTTTATTTTTATCATTCCTTTTACCGTCAGCCCGATGGCGCTTTATCTGGTCCAGGTTTTAATAGGTTTTTCACTCGGGCATTATTTTTCCTTTGCTGCTTGGAATGTCGATTGAGTCTGTTCCGGAAGACATGAGAGCAACATCGATGGGGGTGTACCAGGCGCTTTGTGCACTCGGTATTTTCGGAGAACCTTTAGCCGAGGGATTTTTTAATGATTGGCTGGGGCTCAGAGCCGGATTTTATTTCGCGGGGGTGCTCGGGCTGGCAGCTGTCATACTTGCTCATATGTGGGGAGCCGATGCAAAAACTCATCGGAAAAAAGCAGGGAAGATGCGGCAAAGTATTATCAGACATGATTTTATTTTTTGTGTACGCTTTCAAAAAAGAAGAGATCTTATTCGGATAAAATCCATTCCAATATATGTATTTTTAGTGAAAGTAAGTATTCGATCTACAAAATATGACAAATTCCCTTTGTTCAAGATGGTAAAATCAGATTACCTGCTAAGTGAGAAAGCAGCAGGCAATAAATCATAAGGGGGCAATATTAATGTTAAAAAGTAAAATTAAAAAAATAGCCGGTGCGGCTGTAATTGCTGGAGCATTATTGGTTTCCGTGTCGCCAGCAAAAGCAGAAACTCTTCCGGGATTGATCTGGGTCATGGACAAATATACTGACGCTTTTAAATTCGACATGTTTATTAAAAACGGAAATGAAAAATGGGTTTATGTTTACACAAGATTATCCGATGGCAAAGTTGATGTGGAAGAAGTAAAGTGTGAAACAATTTATAAAGATCGATGCTATGTAAAGCAGTAAGAAATAAATACAAATCGTAAAACATCCTATTTTTTAATTCTGTCTCATCAACTAAGTATACTTAAGATAACGAGACAGGATTTTCATTGAAGATTTTACTTCCTAGAATATATATTATGTAAACTAGGAATGATGTAGAGAATATAAAAGTGGATCCATATTCTAAGAACATCCCCTTTTTGTAAGGTAATATTAAAAAAACCTCTACGGCCTTAATAAATTAAATTGGTCATAAAGGTTTTTCAGTTTGAGTATTTTAGTCGGTTATGTCACTTGTTGCTGGTCTTCTTGATCAAGTCCACGCCATCGTATGCCAGACTTTCCACACTTGCAGCCTTCTGCAGTATATAATGATCAAAAAAGTTCTTCGTATAGTCTGTAACAAGATTTCGCATCTCCATGGCATCCCGTTCGCCTCTAAGTTCCTCATTCACACCGGTAAACACGATGTCGCAGTAATCTAAATGCGCAGCACGATCAACAGAGAAATAATAGGTATCCATGCTATTGTTAGCGCCAATGATCGCATTCATGTTATAGTTCGGTTCAGAAAACAGCAGCAAAAAGGGTTTCTTAATGTCGCTGCCCTGAAGGCCGAACGCACCGCTATCCAAGCCAATCCCGCAGGCGAACCGTTCGTCGTCCCGGCAAACAATCGCCGTCGTAGGCCCTCCATAAGAATGTCCGACTATGCCCATGCCGATGTCAAGCAACAATCTGCCCTTAAAGATGGAATTCAGCTCTCCAGAGTCCAGTTTGACAAGATAATCGGCTACATACCTTACATCTTCTGCCTGTAATTCACTATACTCTGTTAACTTGTCAAGTATCGGCAGTGTAAGCACGTTTTGGCACATCTCAATGGCAGTTTCATCGTCAGGACGCATCTCCATCTTACCAGCCAACGCCATCATCTCCGGATCTTCAGAAAACGCTATAATGACATCCGAAAAATCCTTTGATACATTAAACAGGCGCCCATCTTTACGCTTATACATCGTGCTATTCTGATGGCCGATGCTTACCACAATATATCCCATACTTGCCAAGTCTGTACAGATCACTGTACCCCATTCTGGAGAACCGCCCCCGCCGCAAACATAAAATAACACTGGATAGCGTTTTTCCTTCCCGGAGAGAGCAAGGTCGTCGTAACATTGGGTCTTGATATCTATAGTGTAAGCATCCTTCAACGCAGTGAGAAGCGGCTGCTCATCAAGCATTTCGCAGACTTCAGGAAACATGTACGTTGATGTAGTCTTCCCTTCGCTGCTGTCGGACGGATAGTACACAAACGCCGTCAGTTCTCTTTTTGTATGATCTGATGCCGTGTACTCAAAATCCATCTGGGTTCGGCCGACAGTATAGCCGCCAATTGGCTCCGGAAACGCGTCATACTTTTTCATTCTCTTGTTCCCCCTTACGTAATAAAAGTGGCGGATGTGAAATACACACATTGCTCTACAAACGCTTTTCATTACATCATATGTTCAGTGAATCATAGCTACTCCTTGGCTTTCTTGAGATTGCTAACAACATTTGTACAGGCCCATATACTGTTTCAGAGTTTCATCCGCCACGTAAACCTCCTTGTATTGCTGTTTAAGATGACAAAAGCGGACATCGTTGCTGATGTCCGCTTAAAGCTTAACTAATTGGGTTCTGTTCCCCAAATCAGTTTTCCTTGATGATATAATGTGATTTTTTTCGTTGTTTTAAACGTATTTGATTGGAAAAAGGAATAATCGCCGCTTTGTGCATAATTGCTCCAGTCATCATTGTGAAGACGAAGCTGAATATTCCCTGTGCTTGCTCCCGGTGACAGCGTTCCTGTTTTAAACCCCCGTTCCAGATAGGTATCTGCACCTTGCTTAGGTTTATGCAGCGTCACAAATTTGTGGGTCAGATTGCCGCATCCCATCTGCGCGTAGTCACAGTCAAAGTTTTGGCCTTTGTTTTTCGCGTTATACCAGTAACGGGCAGTGACATCTTTTAAATCAACCGTCGCATTGCCGTTATTTTTTATGTGAAGCTGCGGGCGGATTTGATTGCTGTTCACACGCCCATCCCCTGCTTTGTATTGTACAGAAACGCCTTTTTCCTGTGTGGGGTTATCTTGTGCTGGCGTTTCAGGGCTGTCCTTCGTTGAATCTTTAGTGCCGCGAATGTTTTCTCTTACGAATGTTCCTGAAGCAGTTAAATCTGTAAGCGGCCAGCCGCCTGTTTTAGATGCTCCTGGCTTTAACGCTGAGGATGATTCCTGCTTATCAGAAAGATTCCAGTTCACCCAGCTGATTTTCTTGCTGTCGAGATAATTCAGCCATTCCCGCGACTGGTCAAGGAATATACCGCCATTTCCAGACGCGTCGCTTGTTCCCCATTCCGTCACGAAAATAGGCGCTCCTTTGCTGAGTGCATAGTTTGCTTTATCCCGTAAAAATTGGCCATGTGTGCCGGCATAAAAATGAAGCGCGTACATGACGTTTGCATCTTTTAACTGGTCATCGGCAGCATCATTCACATCCTGGCTCCATGTACCGGTTCCGACAATGATGATGTTGTCTGGATCATTTTTGCGGATAACGGAAATCACTTCTTCCGCATACGGTTTAATATCACGCTTCCAGTTCACGTCACCGTTTGGTTCATTTGCAATTTCATAAATGACGTTTGGCGTGTTTCCGTAAAGACTTGACATCTCCTTGAAAAATTCTTTTGCCTTCTCTTTATTTTGGTTTGGGTTGCCGTCATTTAAGATATGCCAGTCAATGATGACATATATCCCAAGTTCTTTTGCCGTTTCAACTGCTTCTTTCACTTTGTTTTTCACAGACGGGTTGTCAATATAACCGCCGTCTGCCGTATACATTGCCGCGCGGAAAACGGTGATGCCCCAATCGTCTCTCAGCCATTTTAAGCTGTCTTTATTGACAAAATCGCCATACCATTGCAATCCATGTGAACTGATCCCTTTCAATTGTACCGCTTTGCCGTCTCGGTTTACGAGCTGTGTACCTTTTATGCTAAGCTGACCATTCTTGGCTACTGGCGTTTTTGTCCCTGCTGCTGATGCCGGCAAAGGCAGCAAGCCGCCCATTGTCAATACCGCAATCAATAAACACGTAATAAAAATAGAAATTGACCGTTTCATATCTGATCTTTTCCTCCTTCGCATCATTTTGGCTCTTTCTTATGAGCTCGAACTCATTGTAAAAATCTTTCTCATGATTGTCTATCAACCTAATTTCTTGTTTTTGGGAGGTGTAAAAGCCTGTCAATTTGCTCTATCTCTATTGAATAAGACACACCTGACACATATAGAACAAAGAAAACCGGGCTGAATCGGGACTTTACACGTCATTTTTCAATCGAATCGAAAAATTAAATGTATTTCCAACGTAGACACGCTGAATGTGATGAGTCTCAATATGGCATTGAATCTTATGATTGCTGTAAGAAGACGAGTCCTTGTTAATTTAAGGTTGATGTAAGGTTCGGATTAATACGGGTTAAGGTTGGAGTTGTACAATAAGATTGTACTTCAGTGAGGGATTCAGCCAGAAGAATTCCCCCTTCAATAAATCATAGAGGTGAAAAGGTTTGAGAGAAAATAAAATTTTGTCTTCATTATGTTACTTCAGTATATTTTTTGCGCCGTTTCTGTTTCCGATTATCGTCTATTTCTTAGGCCAGGACGATGTGAAATATCATGCGAAAAAATCTTTGTGGACGCATCTGATTCCTTATTTGATTTTTGGGATTGGCATCATCGCTTCAGGTTTACTTGGTATGAATGACATCAGGCACGCCGGGCCTTTCCTGCTTGCGACGTATGCTGTTACATTCCTTGTGGCGATCTATTTTTTCATTTGGAACATTGTCAAAGGAATCAAAGTGTTTTCGGAACAATAGGAAAAAACGGTTCTGTTATTAATCAACAGAACCGTTTTTTTTGTATAGCCATTATCATAATTGTATATCTATCGTTGTCCCTTCTCCCGCGGTGCTGTGAATGGTGATGTCCCCTCCGTGCTTTTGGATAATATCCTTTGCTATGGCCATTCCAAGACCAGAGCCTGCATGCGTCGTTTCTGTATTTGTGCCCCTGTAATAGCGATCAAACACTTTTTCCAGCTCCTCTTCTTCTATCCCTTTGCCGTTGTCCTTAATTGTCACATGAGTCCGTTCTTTTTGTTCAAGCCGTACAACGATCTTCACATCAGGATCATTGTGAACGAGAGCATTTAAAATGAGATTCGTGACCGCTCTCCTAATCAATATCGCATCAAGGTTCAGCATCAGCTTTTCCACGTTCGTTTGAAGCTCAATGGACTTATCCGCATATCTAGAATCGTTTAACATATCAATTAACGTTTCCCGCAGCAGCGATACAAGGTTTACCCGCTCTGTATGTAACATCACATCGTTGTTTTTCAGCCTTGTCGTTAAATTTAAATCTTCCATCACATCTTTCATATAGAGGGATTTACTCTCAATGATCTGGGCGTACTCTCTGATCTGTTCGGCTGTTAGATGGTAATTTGGATCTTGGATGATTTCTGCATAGCCTTGAATAGATGCTAATGGTGTTTTAATGTCATGAGAAATATGACTGATCCACTCTTCACGCATTTGCTCTAATTTATCTTTTTCTTTTTTGCTTGAAGATAGTTGTTCCGATAAATGATTGACATTATAGAAGACATCTTTATAAATGCCTTTGGATTTCATTTTGATCGTATAATCTCCATTAGCTAACCGCTGGATTCCTTGAATGACACGGCCGAGCGGTTTTGTGAGCTGCCGGCTGAATAGATAGCCAATGAGTAACGCGATCAATGCATCTATTGATAATAATATGATGGTTCCTGCATTGAACTTCGTCACAAATTCCTTGGTATCATATGAGAGGACATATTTTCCGAGAGAGGGATTTTTAAACCCTATAAAGTAACTGTACTCCTTGCCGTTTACTTTTTTTCCGCCGGCGTAAATGGTTGATAATAATCGTTCATCCTTATATTTATGTAAATTTACAATTTCAATAGGCGTATATTTTTTCTTCAGTCCTTTAGGTTCTCTATCATGATAAACATCCTGTCCGTTTTCATCTAATATTTGAATCCATGCATTCTGCTCTTTTAAAGCTTTTTGGCCCTCTTTGTTTACTGTGATACCATTGTTCGATAACGTGACATATTGTCGGAATGATCTTGTGAAAGTTTCCGGTGTACTTTCTTCGTCATGTTGGCTGTTCGCCTGGAAAACGAGCCAAAACATAAAAATAAATAAATTAATGAAAACTGTAATGATGGTCACGATAATGACAGAGACCATATATCTGCCTGTTAATCGCCAATTCATCCTTACGCATCCTTTACAACAAATTTGTAGCCTAACCCTTTCACAGTGACGAGAAAGTCTGGTTTTGATGGGGTGTTTTCTATTTTCTCACGGAGCCTGCGTATATGAACCATCACCGTGTTGTCAGAACCGAAGAAATCTTCTCCCCATACAGCTTGATAGAGTGTTTCTTTACTGATCACCCGATTGGGATGCTGCAGAAAATAGGTCATAAGCATAAGTTCTTTAGGTGTTAACTCAATAGCCGCTCCATTTTTGGTGAGCTCGGCTTGTTGTTGGTTTAATTCAAATGGCCCTTTTTTTATTACGGTTCCGGTTTGAGAAGGCTGTAAGTAAGAGACCCGTCTCAGCTGCGCTTTGACCCGGTATGCAACTTCCTTAGGACTGAAGGGTTTTGTAATGTAGTCGTCCCCGCCGATGGCAAGTCCTACAATTTTATCCGTTTCCTCCCCCTTTGCAGACAAAAAGATAATAGGAACGTGTGAAATGTCTCTTATTTGCTTGCAGATATCATAGCCTTCACCGTCTGGCAGCATGATATCCAATATCACCAGATCGGGATTTTCTTGATGAAATTGAGCCAATCCGTCACGGGCAGTCGAAGCGGTGATCACACGATCAATGCCTTCTCTTATTAATACGGTTTTGATCAGTTCCAAAATTTCTTTTTCGTCGTCTATGATTAATACTTTGCTGTGAAGCCGTGACATATAATGATCACTCCTTGAAGTCATTGTCATTATTATACCCAATGTCTGTGTATCGTTAAAAAAATCAACACTTCTATCCCACAGAAAATAAGCCAATTTTCTTTTTCAAGTAAGAAAATTGGCTTATTGCGATGCTGATGCCTTTAACGCTTTACAACAAATGTTGTCACGCTTTGAGCCGGCAGATGGGCCCAAAAATGATTGTCCGTTACTTTGAGATCCGTTCCAGGTTGAAGATTGCTGCTGCTGCTCGTGATCCATCTGGATACTTGCGAAGCAGTTCCATTCTGCAATACGAAGTTTTGGTTGACCCCTGTGTTATTTTTATTAATGGCAACAATCACGACCTTATTGTCTCCTTTATAGGCTGACACGTAAACATTCGGTTCAGGATTTTTCGTTGCATCAATCCTTACATAGCCAGGGCGCACAAATTTTGAGAAATGAGCCATATTGTATCCGCGTTTGCTGATCATCCCATCTTCTTTCATAGGGCCGTATGATCTGCGGATGTACCACCACACATAAGCTTGAAAATCTCCCTCTACCATTGAATGATGAATATGCTCTGAAACACCTAAAGCCTCAGGCCAGCGATCCGCTGAATTGTTGTCACTATTCGGATAGTATACCTCCGTCATCCATAGCTCTTTCCCTCCTCCTTTTTGTTTGAAAAGAGGATAAGGAAACTGACTGACCTGAGTGCCGTACAGGTGGGTTCCGAGGATATCCATATTCCTAAGCGCCTGCGGATCGTTCAAAATGGGGTCCGATATATTTTTCAGGTATTGAAATGATTCCGGCGCAATCACGCGGGCATTAATGGAACCGGCATTCTCTCTCATGAAACGCAGGATTTCTTGGGGCGTCCACCATGTCCATTCGTGAGCGTAATCAGGCTCGTTTTGCATAGAAATCGCATACAGATTCACACCATTACTTTTCATGAAATTAACGAAATCGTTAAGATGCTGCGCGTATGCGGCGTACTTATCGTATCTCAGCCGCTTAGCTGTTGTGTCACCATTATGATTGAAAGTCTCAACCATATCGTTTGGCGGATTCCAAGGGGAAGCAAAAACGATTGCTCCATGTTTGATCGCACTCTTTGCAGTCTCCACTTCCTTGTACCAATTGTTTCTATTTTCATCTACATGAATTCTTAAGACCGAAAAACCTAACTGATTCTGTCCATTGCCAAAAGCGGTCTCCCGTTGAGCCGCAGTCAAGTCTCCAATCCAAGCCGGGTGGTTCATTCCTCCAAAACCGCGAATCACTTGTCTTTCTGCAGATATATTAACTGTTGCATCACTTGCTGCTGAAACTTCAGTAACTCCCGGTCCTAAGAGCATGACGGACAGCATTGTGAAACATACCAATAATACACAAATTGTTTTTTTTACGCTCGACATCATTTTTTCCTCTCCTTCATATGTCGTTTATGGACTTAGAAAACGTACCTTTGTCTCCCTTTGCTTATCTTTGTGTAAACTGCCAGTAATCAACATTAAACAAGTTTCCTGTACCAGTTCCGGTAAATACAAAGAATACGTTGTGAACACCGGATGCGCCGCTTACCGCAGTTTCTATTTCTCTCCAAGATTGCGTTCCGCCTGTGGAAGGGACATTCAAGGTTCCGACAAGCTTACCGTTTGCACTGTCTAGCCGCACTTCTATTTTCCCGCCAAGAGCGGACGCTACATTTGCTTTAAACGTCCTGGCACCGCCTGAGCCGAAGTCTGCATTTCCAACAGCAATCCAGTCTCCGTTATGAATGTTTGTGACATGTTGATTATTGACCGGGCCGCCGGGTGCTGAGGATGCCTCTGTCAAAATCCGTCCGTTCCAGGCAAACGTTTCCGCTTCTACGCGGTGATATGGATTCAAATTGGATAGCTGTTTGACACCTGCAAAATTTGCCGCTACCTCTTGCAGGGAGCCATCTGGATTATGCACAAGCTTATTAATATGGGGAGAACGGTAACCTTTGCCGGCCCCGTAAAGAGCGGAGCTGACAGTTTGAGTATGATACACCACATACCACTCGTTTTTAAAATTGAAAACAGCATGATGATTGTTCCCGCCGCCTCCGAAAAATGCTCCCGGATTTTTCAGAAAGTGCCCTCTATACGAAAAAGAATCCATAGGACTTGAGCTGGTCATATAACCGATCTCACCTGGAGGTTTATCAGCCGGGTGCGAGCCCCCGAAATTGATACAATAGGAATAGTAATATTTTCCGTTATACTTATGCATTCCCGAATCTTCAAACATAAAAGGCGCATCAATCGTAGACGCACTTCCGGCAACACTGGTCATATCAGGACCTAATTTCATGACTCTTGCTGTTTTAGGATTGGCCCATTGCCCCTGTGCGGGATTTGAACCGCCCGGAACGCCTCCGCCGGCATATAGGTAACCGGTACCGTCATCATCTACGAATACTGCCGGATCAAAAAGCCATACAACACCGGACATTCCTGGCGTATTTGGCGTTACCAGCGCTTTTCCGATCGGATCTGTCCATGGGCCGGTCGGGCTGTCTGCGGTGAGAACCCCGATACCTCCGCCGCCGTTTGCGAAATAAAGGAAAAATTTATCCTTACCATTGATCTTTTTCACCGCGGCTGACGGGGCCCATGATGCTCCTGCCCATTTGGCAATCCCCCGGCCGCCATTCAGCCCATTGGCACCCGCTGCGGGAATCGTTCCGTGATCAGTCCAGTTCACCATATCCGCTGAAGATATGACGGATATTTTATTCAAATTGGCAAATGAATTATCCTTAATCGTGCCGTCGCTATTATATTCATAGTCATCGCTTGACATATAGATGTAGACTCTTCCGTTATAGGTCAGCGCAAACGGATCTGCGCCCAGATGATGGTCAATAAGCGGATTTGAATTCCCAACATGTTTTGCAATTGGAGTGCTTACCGCATTCGCATATTCCCCAGGTAAACAGCTCAATAATAAAGCAAGGACCCATAGGCATACGCAACATTTTTTACACATAACTTAACGCTCCTCCTTTTTCTTTAAATTTAGGTAACTTTTACCATTCGAGAACAAATTGCAGTACCGGCAGTAAAAAGCAGACTCCGCAGTTAAGCAACTCAATAATAGAGCTAGTACCTATAAACATACGCTACACTTTTTTCTAATAACTTGACATCCTCCTTTTTCCTTAAAATGTATGATGATTTTTTTACCATTTGATGACAACTGGTCATGGAGAACGCATAACGAGGAAAGCGTTTCAAGCCTATGAGTTTACTCTCTTCTTTTTCGTACAAAATGCCGCTGACTGTCATCCAGCGGCATTTTACACTGGATCATTTACATGTTGTCAAACTTCGTATTTCCCGCAAATGATCCCATTGACAGTTGTTCTTCAAGAACAAGTCCGTGATGATGCCGTTCTTCAATCCGTTTAATAATAGATCGAATGGCTTCCGCATTTTCTTCGATATTGTGAGGTTCAAAGATCGTCACGTGATCTCCTTTTAATTTGTACTCAAGATAATGCTGTGCTGTTGATTGTGTCCAGCCCCTATCATCGGTTACATCGCCGCATAGCAAATGATGGATGTTGGCGTTAACGGCGCCGGAATTGATCACTTCATTGTGGTACGCAAGATAGCCTCTGATTTTATCCTTAATCGAAGGAATGGTTAATATTTCTCTGTAATAGTCCGGAATAATGTCCATATTCAGATGGACGATCTCTTCGATTTCCTCTTCCGATAAATGAGTTACAGAAGTGGTTATTTTAGAATCCAGCATAATCACATCAGATACGGTGCGGCCTCGCTTCTCCAAAGCTTTGGCAGCCTCAAAAGCCAAATTCGATCCCGAAGAGTAACCAAGCAAAACAAAAGGCCCTTGTTCCTGAATGCGTATCATGCTTTCTGCATATCGGTCAACGATTTCTTTCTCATGAGACGGCTCTTCTAAGAAATCAGCAGCATAGACGGTGCTGACGCCGTCAAGTCTTTTCGCCATTTCATTATAAACGAGTCCATATCCGATTAAAGGCGGGAAACAGAACACAGGGATTGAATCTTCCTGGTTCAGCTTGACGAATACGTTATGATCCGTCTCGGATTCGAAAACTGCCGCTTGAATGGCGCGTGCCATTGTTTCGATGGTAGGAAAATCGTATACGGCTTGATAATGCATGTTGAGTCCCATACCGGCGTTAATTTGATGAATGAGCTGCAATACTTTAAGTGAATGGCCGCCAACGTCAAAGAAGTGATCTTTAATCCCGGGGTCAGGCAGAGCTAAAATATCCTTCCATATATCGGCCAGCTGCTTTTCAATTAACGTTCCTGGCGCTGTGTATTCGGTTCCGGTAAGCCTATTTCCCTCAGGAGCCGGCAAAGCTTTTCGATCGATTTTTCCATTAGCAGTTATCGGCATCTTCTCTACTTGTACAAAATAAGCCGGAATCATATACGCAGGCAGTTTGTTCAGCAAATGACGCTTCAGCTGCGCCGTATTTAATGACTCGTCTCCTGACAAGTAAGCGCACAGCTGCTTTGAGCCCTCTTTTTCAATCGCGATGACGACCGCTTCTTTGACAGCATCGAGTTGTAATAAAGATGCTTCAATCTCGCCGAGTTCTATCCGGTAGCCTCGGATTTTCACTTGATGATCAATTCGTCCCAAATACTCGATATTTCCGTCCGGCAGCCATCTTGCCAAGTCGCCTGTCCGGTACATCCGCTTCCCTGCTTCAAATGGGTGAGCTGCAAACTTCTCAGCTGTCAGCTCCGGACGGTTCAAATAGCCCCGAGCGAGCCCGTCTCCGGCGATACACAGCTCTCCTGCCACACCGAGGGGCTGGAAATATTCCGATCCGGGCTGTACGATGTACAATTGAATGTTGGAAATCGGTTTACCTATCGGAACGGAGTTAAGCGTTTCTCCCGCTTCACATTCAAAATACGATACATCGATCGTCGCTTCGGTCGGTCCGTATAAATTAATGATTTGAGCCTCGCCCGCCGGTGTGATCATGCGATGAAACCCGGCAACGTGCGCAGGCGTCAAAGCCTCGCCGCTTGCAAATACATATTTTAATGACGCCAGCTTTCTCTTTAATTCCTCGTCGGATTTCTGCTCCATGGACTCAAGAAAAGCATGCAGCATCGCAGGCACAAAATGCATAATGGTGACATTTTTCTGCGCAATCGTATCTAAAATGACGTCAGGGTTCTTTTCTCCTCCGTTTGACAGCAATACCGCTTTAGAACCAGTCATCGACCACCAGAACAATTCCCACACCGATACATCAAAGGTGATTGGGGTTTTTTGCAGAATGACATCCTGCTTATCCAGCGGGTAATGTTCCTGCATCCAAACGAGACGGTTGATTACGGATCGGTGTTCCACCATAACCCCTTTCGGTCGGCCTGTTGATCCCGAAGTATAGATAACATAAGCTAAGTGATTCGGTCCGGCTGTCTGTTTCAAGTTTGAACCATCTTCCCAAGAGAATCGCGGATCTTCCAGGTCAAGCACTTTTCCCGTAAAAGGCACGCTTTTCCTCAAGTGACTCTGTGCTAACAACAGCTTCGTATCCGAATCCTCCAATATATAGTGAATCCGTTCTACCGGATAGCTCGGGTCGATCGGCACATACGCGCCGCCGGCTTTTAAGATTCCGAAGAGTCCTACGATCATTTCCAAGGAACGTTCGGCCATAATCCCGACCGGCTGATCCGGCTGCACGCCTTCTGATTGCAATGTCCGGGCAAGTTGATTCGCTCTTTCATTCAGTTCCCGGTATGTCAGCTGGCTTTCCCCGTATACGACAGCCGTTTGATCAGGCGTACGCTGTGCTTGTTCCTCAAACAATTGATGAAGCGTCTTTTCCTTTGGATAATCTGCTTCCGTATCATTAAATGCCTCTATAAGGAGCGAACGTTCATCTCCCGTAAGTATATCCAAGTCTTGGACGCGAATCGCCTGACTGTTCACCATCTGCTTAATGATTTGCATAAAATGCTCTTCCATCCGCTTGACACTTGCATGATCATAGACGTTGCTATTGTATACAAAATGAATGTCGATTTCTCCAGCCGGCATGACAATGAAATTGAAATCGTAATGGGTATGCTCTTCCATATGGAAATTGATAATGTCCAGCGCGTCACGATTCGGTTTCATATGCTCCATTTGTTTCTCGACCGGATAATTTTCAAATACCATGATATGACTGATCAGCTGCTGCTTTTGTTCGGTTTGAGCCTGAATTTCATACAACGGAAATGTATCATACGCCTGAGAAGCCAATGCCTGCTCCTGGCTCATTTTCAACACTTGTTCCACAGTCATTCCAGGCTGAGCGGTAATACGTACGGGAATGGTGTTGATAAATAAGCCGACCATGGATTCAATACCCGGAATTTCTGCCGGGCGTCCGGATACAACCGACCCGAAAACGACATCCTGACTGTTGTTGTATCTTTGCAGCAATAGCCCCCACGCACTTTGAATGAATGTATTCACGGTGACGTGATGCTTGCTTGCAGTCTGTCTGATTTCTTCTGACAGCTGCTTTCCGAGCCGGCATGCAAGCCTTTGTTTTTGATATTTCTTGGCTTGGTTTGAGACAGGTTCTTTCAGTAAAACGGTTTGTCCTTCATAACCGTCCAAATATTTTTGCCAATAGGCCAAAGCGTTCTGATGATCCTGGTCTTCCAGCCATTCGATATATCGGCTGTACGGGGTGACGGCTTCCCGCTCCGGTTGTCTTCTCTCAAGAAGCTCATAATAGGTTTCAAACACTTCTTTCGTAATAAGAGGCAGACACCAGCCATCCATTAAAATATGATGGAAGCTCCATATCAATCGGACTTGGTCGTCCTCTGTACGAAGGATTGATACGCGCATTAACGCATCTTGGGTAAGGTCGAATCCTCTTGCCTTATCTTTTTGTACAAAGCCGGCAATGAACTCGTTTCGTTGTTTATTCTTCATGCTTCGAATATCTTCAACAGTTATTTCGATCGGTTTTTTTCGGAATACGATCTGTAAAGGCTGATCTTTCCATTCCGTATAAAAATGAGTCCGGAGAATCTCGTGTCTTTCCGCCAGCTGCGACAAACACATTGTAAATGCCTCAATATCCAAGTCGCCTTTGAGGTCAAAAGCGGCTTGTTCAAAGTAAGCTCTGGAAGCCGAATCGATTAAACTATGGAACAGCATACCTTTCTGCATGGGAGTTAAAGGATATATATTTTCAATGTCGCCGATATGCTGTGTTTGCTTAACAAATTGATCTAATTCCTCGATTGTTATGTCCTTCAGCGAAATATCGCTTGGCGTCAGGTGAATGTGTTCTTGAGCTGCGCAATGTTCGATGACTTCTTTTAGGCTATTCTTTAAGAGAGCTGCACATGTTTCCATTGTTTCTCTTCGATATTGTTTACCGCTGTAACTGATGGCCAATGACAGCCGACCGTCTGAGATCATGCCGTTAATGTCAAGCGTATAGGCAATGGGGTGCCTGTCGCTCGCAATTTTCCCTCCGGAGTAAGGAGATACCTCGATTCCTCCATTTTCGAAATCTTGATCAAATTGTCCGAGGTAATTGAAGCTGATTTCCGGATGTCCGGTCCATTCTGATGCCTTCGGTTGATCGGACAAATATTTCATCAGGCCATATCCTATTCCTTTTTGGGGAATCTGACGCAGCTGTTCTTTCACCGTCCTAATCCGCTGGGAGATGTCCCGGTCCGCCTGGATTTGAAGAGAAACCGGGTATTGGGTTGTGAACCAGCCCACCGTACGTGAAATATCAACGTCTTGAAAAACAGATTCCCTGCCGTGTCCTTCCAGATGAACATGAATTTCTTCATGCCCCGTCCAGCGATGAACAGCCATTCCGAGTCCGGTCAGCAATAAATCATTAATGTCAGTCGTATAGGCACGGTTCGATTTTTTTAATAAACGCTCGGTTTCTTCCTCTGTCCATTGGACGATGATCGTTTCCTGGTCTTCGGCCAGACCGGTCTCCTGCTCATTATCCTTTGGCAATTTGTGTTGCGAGATATGTTTCTGCTCAAGCCAATATTGATTTTTCGCTTCAAATTCCGGGCTTTCTGCATAACGTTTCAATCGTTCGGCCCATAACAGATAGGAATCCGTCTTCTTAGGGAGCGTGATCGCTTCTCCGTTTTGGAGCTGCTCATAAGCTGACGTTATATCCTCAAGTAAAATCCTCCACGATACGCCATCTACAACCAGATGATGAATCGCAATCAGCAAATGATCGCCATCCTGACATTGAAACAATCCCAGTTTCATGAGCGGACCATCGGCTAAATGGATGGATTGCTGAATGTCATTGGCTATCATTTCTATCGTTTCGGCAAGGTTGTTTTCTTCGAGTAAAGAGAATACGTCGAGGCTGAATAATTCTCCTTCACTGATCCCGCAGGTTCTGGCTTCGTATTCATGATCTCCCTGAACATAGACCATGCGCAAAGCATCGTGATGCTCGGCAATCTTCTTCATGACTTTCTGAAGCTTCGATTCGTCCAACCCCTCTTTAAAATAAAGCATGACAGATTGATTATAATGGTGCGGATCAGGGTATTGCCGGGCGAAAAACCAATGCTGAATCGGCGTCAATAAAGTACGGCCTTTGATTTCCCCTTGTTCTGCGATTCGGGTAACGGGCTTAATAAAAGGAGCAAGCCCGGAGATCGTCGGGTGTTTGAACAAGTGTTTGATGTCAAGCTTATACCCGGCTTGATATAAGCTTGAGGTTACCTGAATCGACTTAATCGAATCTCCCCCCAGCTCAAAGAAATGGTCATCGATTCCGACCTGTTCTGCGCCTAATACCGATTCCCACACCCCGGCCAGTATTTTTTCCAGTTCTGTCCGCGGAGCTGTATAAGGATTGCCGGTGAGATTTCCCGTTGGAGCAGGCAGCGCCTGACGATCTATTTTTCCGTTGGAAGTAAGCGGCATCGCTGCCAGCTGTACAAAATAAGCAGGGATCATATAGGACGGAAGCTGCCGGGACAGGTGCTCCCGAATTTCGCCTGCGGTTAAAGAATGCTGTGCGGTATAATAGGCGCACAAGGATGTTTCCCCGTTGGTTTCTTGTGCCGTAACGAGAGCTTCTTGAATCGGCGGTATTTGGAAAAATGCGGATTCGACTTCCCCGATTTCAATGCGGTAACCGCGGATTTTCACCTGGTGGTCGATCCGGCCTAAATATTCGATATTTCCGTCCGGCAGCCGCCTTGCTAAGTCTCCCGTCCGGTACATTTTCACCTCTGGTACAAAGGGGTGCTGCAAAAATCTTTCCGCCGTTAATTCCGCTCTGTTCAAGTATCCTCTGGCGATGCCGTCCCCGCTGATATATATTTCTCCCGGGACGCCGGCCGGCACCGGCTTCATGCTCTTATCCAGCACGAAAATGTTCATGTTGTCCGCGGCGGTTCCGATCGGCACTGATTCCCGTCTGTCGTTTTGCGGATCAAAGGAATAAATCATACAGCCGACGACTGTCTCTGTAGGCCCGTATTCGTTAAAAATTTCGATTTTTCCGCCGAATTTCCCGCTGATGCTACGGGCGAGCCGCGTGCTTAAATTGTCACCGCCGACAATGAATTTCCGAATGGTGCACTCAGCAGGGATATTTATCTCTTTCAATAACTGCAAGTGCGCCGGGGTCAGCTTGATAATATCCGCCCTTGAATCCTGAATAATGGAATCAAGCAAGGCAGTACTGTTTTCTCCTCCGTAGACAATAATGGCATTTCCTGTAATGAGCGGAGTAAAAACAGACGTTATCGTCAGATCAAAAGCGATGGACGAATATAGGGGAAAGTTGGTTTTTTCCCCTTTGACATAGACCCGGCGGGCCCACCAAATATAATTGGTTAAGCCCTGATGCTCAATTGCCACTCCTTTAGGCTTGCCTGTGGAGCCTGACGTATAAATGACATAGGCCAAATCCTTCGTACTGCTGATCGGTTCCAGGTAAGAGCCGTCTTCGTGGTAAGAGCTTTCCTGATCGAGGAAAACCATTGTGCCCGCAAGTTCCAACTGTTTTTGAAGATGGCTCTGCGTCAGGACGATATCAGCTTGGGAGTCTTCTACTATATACTGTATGCGATGCTTCGGATAATCCGGATCAATTGGCACATAGGCCCCTCCCGCTTTTAAAACGGCCAGTATTCCCACGACCAGTTCGATCTCATGTTCGCAGATAATCGCAGTGAGCCGATCCGTCTTTACCCCCTTTTTCCTTAACGTTCGGGCTAATTGATTGGCACGTTCATTGAGCTGACGATATGTGTATTGCTTTTCTCCGTAAATAACGGCTGCTTGATCCGGTGTTCGTTTCATCTGTTCTTCGAATAACTGATAAACCGTCTTATCCCGCGGATATTCAGTTTTCGCAGTTTGATTGTCAACGAGAAGTGAATGTGTCTCCGATTCTGGCAAAATATTCACTTGACCGAGGGGGAGCTCAGGCTGAAATAATATGACAGAAAATAGCCGGTTTAAATGTCCGAGCACCTGCATCATATACTGACGATCATAGACTTGTTCATTAAAACATAACTTTATGTCAATCAAGTCTTCACCCATAGCAAACTGGAATAAAGCATCTGCAGCAGCCGTTTCTATGAAACCATCAGGATGAATTTGCTCTAGCGAAACGACTGTATCGATGATCGGCAAATGATTTGCATTGTAGTTCAGCCTCAGCTGTCCGGCCATTTTATCAAAGGGAACGTCCTGATATAGGATCGCTTCGTCCAGCGTATGTTTCAATTCATGGAAAATTGATTTAAACGTACTGCCGGAATTGATATGCTGTTTGATTAACATGAGCTGGTCTGAACGAAGATCTTCATCAGTTTCGTCTTCAAAGCTTGGAACCCCTGTAATCACGCCTTCTTCCCCCGTGTATTTGTATAAAAGGGATTCAATTCCGATCAGGAGAACCAGATAGACGGCCATTGGCGTTTGGTTCGTCATGGTCAGGATGCGCCGTGATACATCCGCACTCAATGAACTGTGAATACAGTCAGATCCACTTGTTATATCACGCTTTACTGTTGAGTCGGACATTTGAAACGAAGGGAATGCACTAGGACGGTCTTCCGTGTGAAACATTCGGCCCCAGAACAACTCCTGTTGTTTGAATTCTGACACTCATATCCCTCCAGTTGGTTTCATTCCTGTTTTCAGGCGACTGGCGGCAGCCGCGGCATTCATGCCGGGACAGCCACTGCCCCTGTGATTAGAAATCCAATTCGATTGTGCTTGCGAGATGTTTACTTTTGTTTACTTTTTCGCTTAATTGAATGTCTTTTAAAGGAATGGATGGGTTTCTCATAATCGCCGAAAGGATCATGACGTAATCCTTGGCCAATACAGCAATGGTTTTCTTTTTAAACAGTTTCGTACAGTAATCAAAACTGCCCTGAATCTCATCTTGGTCTATTAAGAAGTTCAGCTGTAAATCCAACTTGGCTGCCGTCTCTGTTTGTTCATAAGGCCTGACTGCGAGAGAGTCCACTTCAATATCAGTTTGTTCGGTATTTTGCAGGACAAACATCGTATCAAACAATGGATTGCGGCTTAAGTCCCGTTTCACACCCAGTTTTTCAACTAATTCTTCAAAAGGATACTCTTGATGTTCAAAAGCCTTCAGCATGGTTTCTTTCGTTTCCGTTATATAATCCAAAAATGTCTTTTCCGCCATCGGAGCGGTGCGGATGGCTAATGTATTGACAAACATTCCGATAATGGGTTCCAAATCCGCATGCGGTCTCCCTGCAATAGGTGTACCGACAACGATATCATCCTGACCGCTGTATTTTGCCAGCAGTATGGAATAGGCCGAGAATAGAATCATGTAAGCGGTCGTTCCGGTCAATTCTTCCAGCTGCTTTATCCCTTGGGTGACAGTCTTATCGAGCGTAAAATTGTGCCTTTTCCCATCAAAGCTTCTAACCGGCGGTCTCGCAAAATCTTTCGGCAGCTCGAATGACGGGAGCTCTTCATGAAATACACCAAGCCAATACTCTTCCTGGCTCTTGATTCGTTCTCTTTGTTCTTTTTGATGTTTCCATTCCGTAAAGTCTTTGTACTGAATACGGAGCGGAGCTAACTCTTTGCCGTCATACAATTGAATCAGTTCTTCGACAAAAATATTCATGGAGGCGCCGTCCGTGATAATGTGGTGCATGTCAAACATGAAAATATGCAGGTCTTGTTCTAACTCGATGAGTCCGGCCCTGAGTAATGGAGCTTGGCTGAGATCGAACGGCCGCACGAAGGTCCGGAAACATTCCTCAACCTCGTCGGCTGTTGCTTTGTATCTTTCCATCGAAAACTCCACTTGCGATTTGATCACCTGCACCGGTTCTCCGCGGACCATTTCAAAACCGGTACGCAGCGATTCATGGCGCTGGATCAGTCTTTGGAAAGCGGTTTGCAAGCGATTCGTGTCGAGTTTTCCTTCTAATGTAAGAATTCCCGGCATATTGTAGCTCAGTTCTCCGCCTTCTATTTGTGTTGACAGGTAAACCATCTTCTGCACGGACGATACGGGATAGACATCTTTTGCTTTGGCTTTCGGAATATAGTCCGGTCCGTTGGTTTCAGCTTCTGCAATAGCTTGTGCCATTTCTTCAACTGTCGGACATTGAAAGACTTCTCTTAATGAAATGTTTTTGCTGAATTGCTTATGAATTTTGGCGATGAGCGTCATCCCCCGCAACGAGTGGCCGCCCAAATCGAAAAAGTTATCTTTTACACCTATTTCTTTTACCTTCAAAACGTCTTGCCAGATGCATATCAGCTGCTCTTCCATATTCGTCCGCGGAGCAACGTAGTCAGTCCCCGTTTGTAAACCTGCTTTAGGCATCGGTAATGCTCTTCGATTTACTTTTCCATTGCCGGTTAGCGGCAGTTTCTCCAGCTGGATGAAGTATGAAGGGATCATATATCCCGGTATTTGGCCAGCAAGTTTTTCTTTAAGCTGACTGATCGAGAGTGATTGCTCTGCTGTAAAATAGGCATACAAATCGCTTTGGCCATCGGTATTTTCTTTTGCTAGGACAACTGCTTCCTGTACGTGCTTGAGAAGAGCGGCTTCCACCTCACCGAGTTCAACCCGATAACCGCGGATTTTGACTTGATGGTCCCTCCTTCCCGCATATTCAATGTTTCCCTCGGGAAGGTAACGAGCCAGATCGCCTGTTTTATACATCCGTTGATTCGAGTCATATGGGTGCGGAACAAAAGTTTCGAGCGTCAAAGACTCCCTGTTATGATAGCCTCTGGCCAGGCTCACTCCTGAAATACAAAGTTCACCGACGATTCCGACAGGCTGAAGCGTTCCGGCTTCATTCAAAATGAAAATCTCCGTATTTGAAATCGGTTTTCCGATCGGCTGAAGCTCCTGATCTGTATCAGGATCGACGGTATACATGGTCACAACATGCGTCTCCGACGGACCGTAATGATTATGCAATGTGACTTGGTGTCGTGCCAGCATGTCACGCAGCATCCTTGTTGCGATGAGCTGTTCTCCCGCAGCGATGATGTGATCCACGCACTCGGCAAACGGTTCGAAATAGTGTTTCTCTGAGGCAAGGAGCTTAAGGAACGCTGTCGGGAGAAATGCTGTTTGTATCCCGTGCGTTCTGACAAAATCATTGAGCTGCCGTATGTCACGTTTTGCCTCATTGCCGATGATAAAGAGTGTTCCTCCGCTTGAAAGCGCGGAGAACATTTCTTGATAGCAGACATCAAAGCTCATTGCGGCAAATTGCAGCACTCTGTCAAAGCGAAGCTGCGTATGATCCTGCTCATAAGCGAGCAGATTCGTCATCGTCTTGTGCTCCAGCTGAACGCCTTTCGGCTGCCCTGTTGTGCCTGACGTGTAAATAACATACATTAAATCATTTTCCGAGCAGGAAAGATTAAGATTGTCTGTTCTGCCTTGATATAGTAACGGATCATCAAGCAGAAGCACTTCTCCTTCAAAGAGCGGCGGAATAGCGTGACCTGCACAAGTCAAAAGCACATCGGCACCGCTGTCTTTTAGCATAAAAGCCCGCCGTTTTTCGGGAAGCTCCGGATCGATAGGGAGAAATGCTGCGCCGGCCTTTAATATGGCTAAAATGCCGATGATCATATGTGCTGAGCGATCCGTGAGAACGGCAACAACCTGATCAGTGCAGGCACCCTTATCTTGAAGAACGCGCGCCAGCTGATTGGAACGTTCATTCAGCTGACGATAAGTCAGCGTCTGATTTCCAAACATGACGGCTTCATGATCCGGGTTACGCTCAGCCTGCTGCTCAAAAAGCTGATGAATCGTTGTCGGAATTCGTTTTTCCGCAACTGCAGTATCGTTAAAGAGTTGCTGAATGTCTCTTTCCTCTTCCTTGGTCATCATATTTAAACGAGCCAGCTCGGCCTCAGGCTGTTTAATAATCGAATCAACCAGCTGTTCAAAATGCCCCATCATCCGTTCGATCGTTTCCGGTTTAAACAGAGCCGTCAAGTATTCCAGCGTGAACTGAATACCCGCCCCTTCTTCCACAGCAGTTAAAGTTAGATCAAATTTCGCCATCGTATGTCCGTTTGGATATGGTTTGAAAGTGACGTCATTTATCTCTAACTGTTCCTGCTCCGTGTTTTGAAGCACAAACATGGTGTCAAACAATGGATTGCGGCTCAAGTCTCTGGCGATATTCAGTTGATCGATCAGCGCTTCGAACGGATAATCCTGATGTTCATAAGCTTTTAATGCATTCTCCTTCACTTCGGACAGATACTGAGAGAACGTCTTCCCTTTTTCAGGGTAATTTCTCATCGCCAATGTATTGACAAACATTCCGATAATCGGTTCCAAATCGGCGTGCGGTCTTCCCGCTATAGGACTGCCGACAATAATGTCTTCCTGGCCGCTGTATTTTGAAAGCAATAATGTATAAGACGCAAGGAGCACCATATATAAAGTCGATTCAGTTTGGGATGCCAGCTGCTTTAATCCGTCGCTTTTTTGCTTATCAAGCGTAAAATGCATTGTGGCTCCCGCAAAATCCCGTGCCGACGGCCGGATATAATCGGCCGGCAGATGAAGGACAGGAACGTCGCCGCTGTACAGCTCTAACCAATAGGCTTCTTGTTTTTGAATCTGCTGTAATCTCGCTTCGCCGGTCTGCCATACCGCGTAGTCCTTGTACTGGATGCGCAGGGGCGGTAATGTCTCTCCTTCATAAATCCGGATAAATTCTTTGATCAATACGCTCATGGATGTTCCGTCAGAAATAATGTGGTGCATATCAAACATCAGAATTCCGCGGTCAGGTTGAAGTTCAAACAGCCCTACGCGAAGCAGCGGCGGCTCATCCAGGTGAAAAGGACGAATAAATTGGCGGATATAAAGGTCCGCATCATCTTCTTCCCCTTGGTACCACTCTGCTTCAAACGCCGCGTGATCCAAGACATACTGAACAGGTTCTCCGTCAGCCATTTTAAAACCGGTGCGCAAAGATTCATGGCGCAAAATCAGCGTGCGGAAGGCTTGCTGCAGCTTGTCACGATCAAGCTTTCCTTCCACAGTCATCAGTCCCAGCATGTTGTAACTGAGTTCTCCGCCTTCCAAGTGATTCAGGATGTACAACCGTTTTTGTGCTGAGGATACCGGATAATAAGGTCTTTTTTCAATTGCAGGAATCGCGGCATACCCGGTCAGCTCCGTCTTCGTGATCGTCCGTGCGAGCTGTTCAATGGTTGGGAAACGGAAGACGTCCCGCAAAGGAATTTGGACATGCATTTGCTTTTGTATTTTTGCAATCAGCGCCGTTGCCCGCAGGGAGTGTCCGCCGATCTCAAAAAAGTGATCTCTGATCCCCACCTGCTCTAGTCCAAGGACATCCTCCCAAATTGCTGTCAGCTGGATTTCTGCCGAAGTTTGCGGCGGGACGTACTCTATGCCGCTGTCACGCTTTTTGACCGGAGCCGGCAATAACTGGCGATTCAACTTCCCGTTTGGCGTCAGCGGCATCTTATCCAGCTGCACAAAATGAGCGGGGATCATATATCCGGGTAAATGCCGGGCCATTCTTTCGCGCAGTTCACTGATCTGTATTGTCTTATCTGCTGCAAAGTATCCGCACAAGTAATATTCATCATCTGCATCTTTAAGGGCAGCTACGGCGGCTTCTTGAATATCAGGAACGTTCAGCATCACCGATTCGATTTCACCGAGTTCAATCCGAAAACCTTGAATTTTCACCTGATGATCAATCCGGCCGATATATTCAATATTTCCATCCGGCAGAAGGCGGGCCAGATCACCGGTTCTGTACATTCGGTCCTCCGGTACAAACGGATCGGCAACAAATTTTTCGTCCGTCAGTTCCGGCAGGTTCAAGTAACCCCGCCCGACACCGTCCCCTGCAATATACAGCTCGCCGTGGACGCCCTTCGGCTGCAGCCGTTTTTTTGAATCAAGAATGTACATTCGGTTTCTGCCTAACGGCTTGCCTATAGGGACATAGTTTTGGCTGCGTGCCCAAGCATCGGAAGAACATTCAATGTTGAACAGAGACGCGTCTACGCAAGTCTCCGTAGGCCCATATACATTAGTAATCCCAGGCGCAGCGCCATGCTCGCCGAATAATTGCTTGAGCTTATTTACCGTCGTTTTGGAAAGAGCCTCTCCTCCGATTAAAAGATGCTGAAGCGTGACTCCCTGCAAATCACCTGCAGCTATCAAAAGCTTTAAGTGGGCAGGTGTTCCGTCAGTGATGTCAATCGAATGCTGCCGATAGTAACGGCATAAGGCAGCACCGTCTGACACTATCTCTTTCGGAACAATAAACAAGGTATGGCCTGACAGCAAGGAAGCATACATTTGCTGAACAGAAGCATCGAAATAATATGGAGCGAGCATGGCTATATTCAGCTCCGCATCATAGGCAGAGTATACTTGGCGGCTCAGCCCTTCTATCAGGTGGATGACCTGGCGATGTTCAATTAACGTGCCTTTAGGCTTGCCTGTCGTGCCGGAAGTATAAATGGCATAGGCCAGTTGACTGGACTGATAAGAGAGTGCAAGACTGCTGTCTTTTTCGTGATAGAAATGTTCCTCCATGAGATCGATACATGTTCCTGAGAAGCCGATGTCATCCTGCAGCTTCCCGCAGTAAAGCAATACGCTGATGCTTGAATCATTTAAAATATAACGGATGCGTTCAGACGGAGAATCAGGATCTATCGGCAAATATGCACCGCCCGCTTTTAAAACTCCCAAGATGCCTACAACCATCTCAAGCGAGCGTTCAGTCATAATGCCGACAAGCTGATCCGCCTGCACTCCTTTTGCCTGCAAGGTTCGAGCAAGCTGATTGGCACGCCGGTTCAGTTCTTCGTAGGTGAATTGTTTACCCTCAAATACAACCGCTGTATTGTCCGGAGTACGATGCGCCTGTTCCTCGAACAACTCATGAATCGTTTTTTCACGCGGGTAATGCATGTCATTAGACTGAAAGCGGCTGAGCAGATATTCTTTTTCTTGCTGAGAGAGAAGCTCCAAATCTTCTATTTTGACAGACGGCTGCCGCAATACTTGCTGCATGAGTTTTTCAAAATGACCTCGGAGCCGCTCCACTTCTGATTTTTCATATTCGTTTTCATTAAAACCGAAATGAACGGCCAGCTGTTTGCCAGGTATGACAACCACATTCAAATCATAGTGGGAGTGTTCCTGCATATGAAAATTCGTAATGTTCAGCTCCGTACCATGATGTCCCGTCTCTTCGGCTTGCTGCCCTATCGGATAATTTTCAAAGATCATGATATGATCAATTAAGTTTTGCTTTTGTTCCGTTTGGGCCTGAATTTCGTATAAAGGATAGGTATCGTACGATTGGGAAGCCAGCGCGTTTTGTTGAACCATTTGCATCGTATCAGCAAAAGTGCTGTCCTCATCGCAGCGGATGCGAACCGGAATCGTATTGATGAACAGGCCGATCATCTGTTCCACATCAGGAATTTCCGCCGGCCTTCCCGACACGACACTGCCGAAGACAACGTCTGCGGACCCGCTGTATTTCTGTAATAATACTCCCCATAACGTTTGGATCAACGTATTTAACGTAACCTGATGCTGATTTGCGATCTGCTGTAATTGTTTTGTCTGTTCGTGATCAAATCGGCAGATCAAATTGGCATAAGCGTATTCTTTTTGTTCATGCTGCGCTATTTTATGAAGAAGCGTGGTTTCACCTTTATATCCTTCAAGATACCCGCTCCAGTACCGCTTTGCCGCTCCCTGATCTTGGCGGTCAAGCCACTCGATATAGTCGCTGTAAGGAACTGCCGATAGCGGTTCTGGTTCCCTGCCTTCCTGTAAGGCGCTATAATGATCAAACACTTCCTTCGTGATAAGAGACAGGCACCAGCCATCCATCACAATATGATGGAAGCTCCAAATCAAATGATATTTGCGGTCTTCCATCCGGAAAATCGCTATGCGCATCAGCGGATCCCGAGCCAAGTCAAATCCTTTTGCCTTATCTTCTCTTTGATAGGCTGCGATTGCATCCTCTCTCAGGTGCTCCTCTATATCACGCAAATCTGCAAAATGAATTTGCGGTGTTTGCGTTTTATAGACAATTTGTAAAGGAGTATCGTTCCAGCCGCTGTAAAAACGGGTTCTGAGCACGGCGTATGTTTCAAATAATCGTTCAAGGCTTGCTTTAAACCAATCAATCTTTAACTCTCCCTGCAAATCGAACGATGCTTGTTCAAAATAAGAACTTGAGGCCTCGTCCAACAGGCTGTGGAAGAGCATTCCTTTCTGCATCGGAGTGAGCGGATACACGTTTTCAACCTCACCTGCATGCGGCAGTTGAATGAGGAGCTGATCCAATTCGCCAATGGACATGCCCTTTAACAAAATATCGCTTGGTGTCAGTTCCGATTGTTCTTTATGAACGCAATGCGTAATGATGGTCCGCAGGCGGCTTTGAATCGTTTCCGATAACCGCATGATCGTTTCTTTTGCGTACTGTTTGCTGCTGTAGCTGATCGTAAGCTTCAGCCGGCCCTCGGTGATCATTCCGTTTATATTCAATACATACGGTCTTTCTTGATTTCCGCTTGAGTCTGAACCGCAAGAATAAGAAGATAATTGAACCCCATGCTGCTGTAAATCTTGGTCAAACTGTCCCAGGTAGTTAAAGCTGATCTCGGGATTTAGTTTCGATGGCATTCCGCCGCTTAAGTACCTTGCTATTCCATATCCGATCCCTTTATGCGGAATTTGACGCAATCCTTCTTTGGTCGTCTTGATATAATCAGAGATTTCTTTGCCCGGCTGCGCGTGCAGCACAACCGGATACAGACTTGTAAACCACCCGACCGTGCGGGAGATATCTATATCCTGTATAATCTGTTCGCGGCCGTGTCCCTCTAAATGAATCGGAATTTGTTCCAGTCCTGACCAATGCGATATGGAAAGACCCAGAGAAGTTAAAAGCAAATCGTTTATTTCCGTGTGATAAGCGCGATTCGCTTGTTTTAATAAGAGCTCCGTTTCCTCTTTCGTCCATTCCACAGCTGCTGTTTCACTGTCTTTTGCAGTTGTATGGGTTTCATGAAAATCTTTAGGCAGCGGTTTGACTTCGGTTTGTTCGATCTTTGTCCAATATTCCTGTTCTTGTTTTATGGTTTCACTTTGCGCGTATTCTGACAGTCTCTTAGCCCATAATTGGAAGGAGTCTGTTTTTTGCGGCAGTTGAATCACTCGCCCGTTCTCGGCTTGCTTGTAGCCGCTAACGATATCTTCCAGTAAAATGCGCCATGAAATCCCGTCTATAATCAAATGATGGATGGCAATGAGCAGATGATCTCCATTTGCGCATTGAAACAACCCGGCTTTCATTAACGGCCCATCACTTAAACGCATACTGCTTTGTATCTCATCAGCCTTGGCTTCAATTGTACGCCCCGGATCGGAATCTTCTTTCAGATTCAGGACTTCTAAGCGGTACAGTCCGCTTTGGGCGATTTCTTCATTCTGTGCCTCACAGCCATTTTCCGTAGTCCGGAACGTCATGCGGAGCGCATCGTGATGTTCAGCAAGCTTTTGCAGGGTTTGACGAAGCTGCGTTTCCTGAAAACCTTCCGGCGCATGCAGCATGACGGCTTGATTGTAATAATGCTGATCTGTCGTTATATGATCAAAGAACCAATGCTGAATAGGAGTCAGGCTGACTTTTCCTTTGACCTCACCTTGATCGGCTATACGCAGATTCTGCTTGATATGCGGACTCAATTCTGCAATTGTTGCATATTGAAACAAGTCTTTGATTTCCATTTTGTATCCTTGCTGATTTAATCTGGAGGATACTTGAATGGATTTAATGGAATCTCCGCCAAGGTCAAAGAAATTATCAAGAATACTGACGTTTTCAGCGCCTAATACCGATTCCCAGGCAGAAACTAATATTTCTTCCGCTTTTGATCGGGGAGCTTTATACTCTGCTCTGTCCTGCAGCTCGAAATCCGGAGCCGGCAGCCCTTTTTTGTTTATTTTTCCGTTAGAAGTTAAAGGCATTTCATCAAGTTCGATAAAATAAGCCGGAACCATATAACCCGCCAGACTGTGTGACAATTGTTTCCGGAGCCGGGCTGCCGTTGTTTGCCCGCCGCTCACGTAATATGCACACAATTGTTTAAACCCGTGGACATCCTCTCTGGCTGTAACGACAGCTTCCTTGATCGCTTCTTCTTGAAGCAGTGCCGCCTCGATCTCGCCTAATTCGATACGATAGCCTCTGATTTTCACTTGTTCATCTATTCTGCCCGCATATTCAATGTTTCCGTCCGCCAGCCACTTCGCCAAATCTCCGGTCTTATACATCTTCGCTCCGGGTTCAAACGGGTCATCGACAAATTTCTCTGCCGTTAATTCGGGACGGTTCAAATATCCTCTTGCCACACCGGCGCCGCTGATATAGATCTCTCCCGGGACACCGATCGGCGCGGGTTTCATATTCTCATCAAGAACGTAAATGCTCGTGTTTGCCGCAGCGGTTCCGATCGGTACCGATTCCCGTCTGTCCTTTGCGGCATCGTAACGGTAAATCATGCAGCCGACAACAGTTTCCGTCGGTCCGTACTCATTGCATATTTCAATCCGGCCTTCGAACTGTTCATGAATGCTGCGGGCTAACCGGGTGCTTAAGTTTTCCCCGCCCACAATCATTCTTCGGACAGCCGTTTGATCGGCAATGTTCATTTCTTTCAAAACCTGCAAATGGGCCGGGGTCAATTTAATGATATCCACCCTCGGGTCCCGCACAATCGATTCAAGCAGAGCTGTTTTATCCTCTCCGTCATAGACGATGATTGCATTGCCTGTGACAAGCGGCGTGAAAATAGAAGTCACCGTCAGATCAAAAGAAATTGACGAATACAATGGGAAGTTGGCTTTCTCGCCTTTTACATAAACCTCTTTCGCCCACCAAATATAATTGGTCAAGCCTCGGTGCTCGATTAGTACGCCTTTTGGCCGGCCTGTGGAACCTGACGTATAAATGACATATGCCAAATGGCTCGCATCATTTATCGGAGCAAGGTCAGAGCCATCTTGGTGATAAGAACTTTCATCATCAAGTAAAACCGTGACGCCTTCATAGGCAAGCTGTTTCCTGACGTCCCGCTGCATTAAAACGATTCCGGCTTGGGAGTCATCCAGCATATACCGGATGCGGTCTTGCGGATATTCCGGATCTATAGGGACATAGGCTCCGCCTGATTTTAAAACGGCAAGGATTCCGACCACCGATTCGATGCTGTTTCTTGTGATGATGGCTACAGGCTGATCCGTCTGCACTCCTTTCGCTCTTAACGTTCGCGCCAGTCGGTTGGCCCGCTTATTGAGCTCTCCGTACGTGAGCTGCCTGTCCTTATCAATGACGGCTGCTTGATCGGGCGTACGCTGCGATTGCTCTTCAAATAATTGATGAACCGGCGTCTGCGGAAACGGCGCGGCCGTGTCGTTAAGCGTCTGCAGAAGGGTTCTTCTTTCGCCTTCCGTTAACAATTCCGCTTGATCCACCCGGATATCCGCATCTGTCACGACTTGATGCAGGATTTGCATGAAATGTTCCCGAACTCGCTCTATGCTTGCCCGCTCATACACATTTGCATTGTATTCAAAAGAGATGTTCATCTCGTCGCCCGGTATAACGGTCAAATTAAAATCGTAGTTGGTCTGTTCTTCCATTTGTACGTTGGAAATCGTGATGGATGTTCCGTTTTGGCGGCCTATACTTTCCATATACTGATCAACCGGATAATTTTCGAATATCATTAAATGTGTAATTAAATCTTGCTTTTGCGTTGTACGCGCTTGAATATCGTACAGTGGGTGCGTCTCAAATTGTTGAGACGCTACAGCCCTTTCCTGCGCCTCTTTCATAAGCCCGGCAAACGTTGTCCCGGCTTCACACCGAAACCGGACGGGAATGGTGTTAATGAATAAGCCGATCATGGTTTCCACGTTTGGAATTCCAGCGGGTCTTCCGGATACAACACTTCCAAACACAACGTCCCGGCTACGGTTATATTTCTGCAGCAAAACCGCCCATGCCGTCTGCAGCAGCGTGTTCAGCGTGACATGATGCTTGCCTGCCGTCCGCTTCATTTTCGAAGTGAGATCGGAGCTTATGTCACACGTCACTTTTTCAGGAACGTATCGTCCGTCTTCCGCTGCATGGTGATCCTTAGGAAGGCCGGTTTGCTCCTCATATCCCTCCAAGTACTGATCCCAATAAGCCGTGGCCTCTTTCGCATCTTGCCGGCCGAGCCATTCAATATATTGACTGTACGGAGTAATTGACGATTGTTCAGGCTGTTTTTGCTGAAGCAAAGCAAAGTAATTCTCGAAAATTTCTTTTGTAATCAGCGGCAGACACCAGCCGTCCATCAAAATATGGTGGAAACTCCAGATAAAACGGTATGTCTTTTCATCCGTACGAAGGATGAATAACCGCATTAACGCGCCTTTTTCTAAGTCGAACCCCCGCATCTTATCTTCTCTGGCATACTGCTGAATCATCGCTTCTTTTTGAGATTCCTTCATCTCTCGTAAGTCATTGAATTGAAAACCGATTTTTTTCGTTTTGAATATGATTTGGAGCGGCTGATCCTTCCAGCCTCTGTAAAAATTCGTGCGGAAAATATCATATTTTTGCGATAAGCCGTCCAAGCTTTTTGAAAATGAATCAATTTCCAGATCTCCATGCAGATCAAACATCGTTTGCTGAAAATAAGCACCAGAATTCGGATCAAATAAGCTGTGAAACAGCATGCCCTTCTGCATCGGCGTTAATGGATAAATATTTTCCGCTTCGCCTAATTCACGCGTCTGCTCCAAAAGCTGTTCCAGTTCGTCGATTGAGATGTCTTTTAACAGGATGTCACTTGGTGTGAGAGAAGTCTGCTGCCGGCTTACGCAATGCGCAATGACTTCTTGCAGACTTTCTTTCAACCCCCGGGCAAATTGCGCCATAGTAGATCTTTCGTATTGTTTGCTGCTGTAGCTCAGTGTCAGTGATAATGTCCCTTCGGCAATCATGCCATTCAAATCAAGCACGGCCGTTCTCTCTTGGTTTTCGTTCATTGACAACCCTGTGGAAAAAGGCGAGATGCGCAAAGCCTGATGCTTCAGGTCTTGGTCAAATTGTCCCAAATAATTAAACGATATCTCCGGATTCAGCTGCAGGCTGTCGGCTTCCGAGTGCCCGGATATATATTTGATGATGCTGTAATTCATTCCTTTGTCAGGGATACGGCGCAGCCCTTCTTTTACGATCTTGATCCGCTGCGACAGGTTTTTTCCGGCTTCCATCCTCAGGACGACAGGGTACTGGCTTGTGAACCATCCTATCGTGCGGGAAATGTCAGCATCCGGAATAATCGGTTCTCTCCCGTGGCCTTCCAAATTCACGACAATGTCTTCCGTGCCTGTCCACTTGTGAACAGCCAGCCCTAACGAAGTCAGCAGCAGATCGTTGATATCCGTGTTGTAGGCGCGGTTCGCTTGTTTTAATAATTGCTCCGTTTCCTCTTTTGTCCATTGAATCGTCACTTCTTCGCTGTCTCTTAATAACGATCCTTCGCTGATAGTGTCCTTAGGCAATGGCTGAGGCTTTATACTTGAAAGCTCGGTCCAATACGCAATCTCCTCTTCCATATCGGTTTCCGCCGCATATTTGGACAATTGATCGGCCCAGGATGGAAACGAGTCTGTTTTTTGCGGGAGCTGGATCGTTTGTCCGCGTTCTGCCTGCTCATAACCGCTTGCAAAATCTTCGAGCAAAATACGCCAGGATACACCGTCAATCAGCAAATGATGAATTGCAATCAGCAAATGATCTCCGTCCGGACATTGGAACAAACCGAGCTTCATCAATGGCCCTTTGTCTAATACCATGCTGCTTTGAATCTCATTCGCTTTATCGGCAATCGCTTGAGCCGGATCGGTTTCCCCTTTATAATTCATCACTTCCAGATGGAATAGTTCACTTTCATCTGTTCCTGTAATTCGCGGAGCGTATCCATCCGGCGTTTTTTCAAAAATCATCCTCAAGGCATCGTGATGCGACGCGATCCGTTCCATCGTCCGGCGAAGCGGGCCCTCTTTAAAGCCTTCCGCCGAATATAACATGACGGCCTGATTGTAATGGTGTGCATGCGGCATTTTTTGCTCAAAAAACCAATGCTGTATCGGGGTCAGCTTGGTTCCGCCATTCACTTCTCCTTGATCAGCCACCCTGCTGACCGGTGCTACAAACTGACTAAGTTCAGCAATCGAGGGGTGTTTAAACAAATGCTTCATATCAATCTTGTATCCGGCTTGATACAATCTGGATGACACCTGAATTGATTTAATCGAATCTCCGCCAAAATCAAAGAAATTATCCAAAATTCCTATACGTTCTGCCCCTAATACTTCTTGCCAGATAGACGCCAGCAGTTCTTCTATTGTGTTCCGCGGGGCTATGTATTCGTTTTCCGCCCGCGTATTTTCGTCAGCAGCAGGCAAAGCTTTCAGATCAATCTTCCCATTGGAAGTGAGCGGAATGCGTTCCAAAGGAATAAAGCGGGAGGGAATCATATAATTCGGCAGTTCCCGGGATAATTCTTCTCTGAACTGCGCAGCGGTCAAAGAAGGCTCGCCGACATAATAGGCATACAATTGTTTGGCCCCGTCTGCGTCTTCCCGCGCGACGACTGCGGCTTCACGAACGTTTTCCAGATTGAACATGGCTGCCTCTACCTCGCCGATCTCAATCCGGTAGCCGCGAATTTTCACTTGATGATCAATCCGCCCTAAATATTCGATTCTTCCATCCGGCAGCCATCTGGCGAGATCCCCCGTTTTATACATCTTTTGACCAGGGACATGCAGATGCTCCACAAATTTTTCCTCCGTCAATTCAGGCCGATTGAGGTAGCCGCGGGCCACTCCCGCTCCTCCGACATACAGCTCTCCCGGTACGCCGATCGGCTGGATTTGATGGTGCGCTCCTAAAATATAAGCTTGATGGTTGGCCACCGGGCTGCCGATTGTGATCTGTTCATCAGCGGACTGAACAGGGTGAAATGTAGATACCACGCTGTTTTCTGTCGGTCCGTATTCATTATTGATCCGAATGCGAGGCTGCAGAGAATGCAGCTTCTCAACTGTATCTGTTTCCAGCTGCTCACCGCCTACAACAACATGCTGAACATGGATGAAATCCTCTCTGTTCATCTGTTCGATCATCGTTTTCAGAAGACGGGGAGAAGTTGAGAAATGAGTAATTCTTTCTTGTTTTATGGCATTTTGAATGGCGAAAGTTTCTTTATTCTCTTCATTAGGCAATAGGTGCAAAGTTGCTCCTGAGATGAGCGGGCCGAAGAAATTTAAAATGAACGCATCAAAAACATACGGGTACAAGACAAGTACGCGATCCGCCGGAGAATGCTTGAAAAACGCCTTCTTCCACTGAAGCGAGTTCACAATGCCGCCGTGTTCAACCATGACCCCTTTCGGCTTTCCTGTTGTACCCGACGTATAAATGACATAGGCTAAATGGCTGTGTCCCGCTACTGGTGATAACAATGAGCAATCGGCATGGTATGATGTTTCATCATTCAAATCAATCACCGGGCCGTCAAAGGCGAGGCTGTTTTTTAAATGATGCTGAACAAGGAGAACGTCTGCATCCGCATCATGAAGCAAATATTGAAGCCGCTCTTTTGGATATTCAGGATCCAGGGGCACATAAGCGCCCCCTGCCTTCCAAACAGCTATAATGGATACGATCATCTCTAATGAACGATCAGCGAGAATGGCGACTAACGTATCGGGTTGAACCCCGCAATTACGCAATGTTCTTGCCAAACGGCTCGCCTTCTCATTTAGTTCCCTGTATGTCAAATGGTCGTTTTTAAACTTGACGGCCGCATGCTCAGGCGTTCTTTCTGCCTGCTCTTCAAATAATTGATAGACTGTTCTGCTCCCGGAGAAATCTCTGACGGTGTCGTTAAAATCAAACAATAGCTTCTGTTTTTCCGCTTCCGGTAAGATCTCTGCCGTATGGATCGCGGCTTGAGGCTGAAACAGGATCACAGACAGCAGCTGATCCAAATGGGATACAATTTGATTGATATAGCGCTCATCGTACAGATTGCCGTTATAAAAAAGCTTCAAATGAATCCCGTTGTTCTCCAAATCAAAGTGAAACAGCGTATCGGTTGCAGTATCTTCTTTACATTGCAAGGAATGAATTTCGTTAAGCGAAACGACGGTATGAATCAAAGGCATATGCTCGTCATTGTATTGCACGCTCAGATGCCGGGCCATTTTTCTAAACGGCAGGTTTTGATTTTTCAGAGAATCATTAACGGCTTCTTTCAGCTGCCCGAATACGGTTTTAAATGTGCTCTCGTTTGAAAGCGTATTTTTTAAGAGGACAATGTTGTTAACGGCTGACTGGCCGGCTTTTTGCTTCGATACCGTTGGAATGCCAAGAATCAGGCTCGTGCGATCCGTATATTTATACAACAAGCATTCAATACCCGCCAATAAAATCAGATAGGCCGCCATATCGGAATGATTCGCCATTGTCATAATTCTTTGAGATACTTCCGGAGATAAGGAACGGCAGATGCATTTTTCCTGGTAGCCGGTACGGGCCAACGACGCTTTATCCGCTGCTTTAAAGTAAGGGAATGCGCTTAGGCCGTCTTCTTCATCAAACAGGTTTTCCCAGTACGTTTCTTGAGTTTTAAATACCGACATTGGAGCACCTCATTTTATATATTTTAAAGAAATATGCTTTTCCCTAAAAGTTCAATTGAATAGAATCAAGCGCGTTCTCTTCTTCCTCATTGCTGCCGCTTAATCCGATATGTTCGATTAGAATGCTTGGCTGTTCCAAAATCGCCGATAGGATGTGTAAGTAGTCGTTGGATAAAACCTCGATTCTGCTTTTCTTAAACAGTTTTTTCGAATATTCAAACAGTCCGTGATAGTTGTCGCGGTCCGCCTGAATCGACAAGGTCAAATCGAATTTGGCAACCGGATGATGAAATGGATACGGCTTGAGTTGAAGGGAATCGAAAGTCAATTCAGCATGATCAAGATTTTGCAGCACAAACATCGTATCGAATAAAGGATTGCGGCTTGAATCTTTTGGAAGATGCAGATGCTGAATTAATTCTTCCAACGGATAGTCTTGATTTTTATAGGCGTTCAGCATGTTTTCTTTTACTTCATTTAAGTAGGCATCAAATGTTTTACGGCCCGCCGGGTGATTGCGAATGACTAACGTATTGACGAACATTCCCACGACCGGCTCTACATCCAGATGAGTCCGCCCGGCAGATGGCGTTCCTACGATAATATCTTCTTGTCCGCTGTATTTGGATAAAAGAATCGTATAGGCTGCCAATAAAATCATATACAGTGTTGCTCCTGTGTCTTCTTCCATTTGGCTTAAACGCTGTTTCAAGTGTTCGGGTATAAGAAATTCAAATGATTCGCCTTCGTAATCGCGTATGGCAGGTCGCTCATAATCCGCAGGCATATCCAGTACAGGAATATCACCGTGAAACTGATCCAGCCAATACGCTTCCTGGCTCTTGATGTTCCGTTTCTGAATGTCCGATTGCTGCCAAACTGCAAAGTCTTTATATTGAATAGTGAGCGGGCCCGGTTCGTTCCCCTCGTAGATTCGGCTTAAATCTTTCATCAGAATATTGACGGACACGCCGTCAGAAATGATATGATGCATATCAACCACAAGCACGTGCCTCGCAGGTTCAATTTCAATCAGTCCGGCCCGCATCAGCGGCGGCTTGGCTAAGTCAAACGCTTTGATGAAATCAAGCACACGGTCTTCCGCTTCTTCTTCGCTAGCTTGAATTCGTTCTATCGCAAAGTCGACGTTCTGATGAATACGCTGTGCCGGCTCGCCTTCATATAAATCAAAGCTGGTCCGCAATGCTTCATGACGCGCGATTAATTTTCGGAAAGCGGCGTTTAACCGTTCGGGATCGATCGTCCCTTCCACATTCATGGCACCCGTCATATTGTAAGTCAGCTCGCCGCCTTCTGTGTGACTTAACAAATACATCCGCCTCTGAGCTGAAGAAACCGGATAATATGGCATTTCCTTTGCAGCCGGAATCGGTACATATCGATTTTTGTCCATGTGTAACGCCTTGTCAGCCAATTGTTCAATGGTAGGAAACTTGAATATGTCTTTGAGAGACAGATTCACATCCAGCTCTTTGTGAATTCTGGCCGCTAAGGCAGCCGCTCGGATGGAGTTGCCTCCGAGATCAAAGAAATTATGTTTGATCCCCGCATGGCTTATTCCGAGCACTTCCTTCCATAAATCTGTAAGTTTGGACTCCGTCTCATTACCCGGCGGAACATATTCAGCTGTCTGCTGCAGACTCGATTCCGGTGCAGGCAGTGCCTTACGGTTTATTTTCCCGTTGGACGTTAACGGCATATGCTCCAGACGGACAAAATAGGACGGAACCATGTAGTCCGGAAGCCCCGATGACAATTGTTCCCTAAGCTGCGCAGCCGCTATAGGCTTGTCGCTTACGTAATACGCGCATAATTGTTTTAAGCCGTCTTCTTCTTCTTTCACTGTAACCGCGGCTTTTTGCACCGCTTCCGCGTTATGCATTGCTGCTTCAATTTCACCAAGCTCGATTCGGTGTCCCCTGATTTTGACTTGTTCATCAACGCGCCCAATATATACAAGATTTCCGTCCTTCAATCGCTTAGCCAAATCCCCTGATTTGTACATCTTCGCTCCCGGGACATACGGGTTCTCAACAAATTTCTCTGCCGTTAAATCCGGGCGGTTCCAATACCCTCTGGCAACACCCGGTCCGCTGATATATATTTCGCCGATTACCCCGATCGGAACCAGGTTTCTGCTTGCATCGGCCACATAAATATCCGTGTTGGCAGCCGGAGTGCCGATCGGTACAAATTCCCGCTTGTCCCGTACTGCGTCAAAGTGATAAATCATACATCCGACGACAGCTTCCGTCGGTCCGTATTCATTGAAAATGTCCAGCCGGCCTTTAAACTGCTCGCTGACACTTTTGGCCAGACGGGTGCTTAAATTTTCTCCGCCGACAATCATTTTCCGTATTGCGGTGTCGCCAGCGATGTTCATCTCCTTGATGACGTGCAGATGTGCCGGGGTCAATTTGATCATGTCTATTCTTGAGTCCCGCATAATCTCAGAAAGCACAGCGCTTTTGTCTTCGCCGTCAAAGACAATGATGGTATTTCCCGTAACCAGCGGCGTAAATATCGAGGTCACAGTCAGATCGAAAGAGATGGAAGAGTATAATGGAAAGTTGGTTTTCTCACCTCTTACATAAACCTCTTTCGCCCACCAAATATAATCAGCCAGTCCCTGATGCTCAATGAGTACACCTTTTGGATTTCCCGTCGAACCTGACGTATAGATCATGTAGACCAAATCATGCGCATCGCTGTCCGATTCAAAATTCGAGTGCTCCTCATGGTATGAGTTTTCCTCATCCAAAAGCACAACGTCACCATCATACGGGAATTGATCCAGCAGGCTGCGCTGTGTCAACACAACCTCCGCTCTTGAATCTCTCAGCATATATTGGATCCGATTTTCCGGATATTCAGGATCAATGGGCACGTATGCGCCGCCGGCTTTCAGAACAGCCAAAATTCCGACAATCAGCTCGATCCGATGCGGGCAGATGATGGCAACGAATTGATCCGCTTGTACGCCTTTTGTCCGTAACGTCCGCGCCAATCGGTTTGCCCGTTCATTGAGCTGTCTGTACGTATACCGCTCATTGCCAAAAATAACGGCTTCATGATCGGGACTCTGTTCCGCCTGCATTTCAAACCACC
The DNA here is from genome assembly GCF_040259625.1 of Bacillus sp. B1(2022). NCBI lineage: Bacteria > Bacillati > Bacillota > Bacilli > Caryophanales > Bacillaceae > Bacillus > Bacillus sp. B1(2022). Next base: position 32,524 of record NZ_JANIFO010000005.1, on the reverse strand, counting down.
GATATACCGTTTCCTTATGCGGATACGGCGTCTTTGTGCCATTACACTCCGTCAGCAGTTGATGCCGTTCGGTTTCAGACAGCATAGGAACGGAAGACAATGTCATCTCCGGCTGCTCAACAAGGCTGTTTAAAATGGCGGTATAGTGTCTGGTAATCTGTTCAATGGTGTCTTTTGTGAATCGTCCCGGTTTATAATCAAAATGCATCTCTATCTGTTGACCGGCATCTTCGATCGTGAGCATCAAATCATATAAAGAGACTCCTGGATTTCGTTCTTTCACTTTAAATGTACATTCATTGTGCCGGATTTCATGAAATTCAATGTTTTGAAACACAAACATCGTGTTAAACAGAGACTTTCCGGTTGTTTCCCGCTGTACATTTAATTTCTCCACAAGCCGGTCGAATGGATAGTCTTGGTTTTCGAAAGCGTCAAGCGTCTGCCGCTTTACTTCTTCCAGATAATCCGTAAACGTTCTATTGGCGTGCGGCTTCGTCCGGATTCCGATGGTTTGTATGAAAATACCGATGATTTTTTCGATATCCGGATGATTTCTTCCTGATGCAGGCGTGCCAACGACAATGTCTTCTTGTCCCGTATATTTATGAAGCAGCACATTATAGGCGGCCAGAAGCACTGTATAGAGAGTGGTTTCCGCCTTTTGCGCCAAATCTTGAAGCGAACGGATGACATCCGGCTGTAAGGAGCATGTCACACGCTGTCCCTCAGAAGACCGTTCTGCCGCTTTGGAACCGTCTGTCGGAAGGTCAAGGATGGGAATTTCGTCTTGAAATTGTTCCAGCCAATATGTCTCCTGCCGCTTCATGGCATCCTCATTCAGCCGTTGGTTTTGCCATTCTGCGAAATCTTTATATTCAAATTCAATGTCCGGTAATGGTTTCTGATGATATAAAGCCAGCAATTCATTTGTAAGGATGTTGACGGAATAACCGTCCGAAATGATATGATGCATATCGATGAGCAGTTCGGCCTGCTCGTTTTCAATCTTGATCAGCTCCGCACGAACTAACGGAGCTTGGTCCAGGCGGAACGGTTTTACAAACCGGTCTGAATAGGCATCAAATTCGTCCCGGCTCATTGTCCGGACATGAACGTTAAAATCAACTCCGTTTTCAAGTTTCTGAACGATATCGCCATCTATAATGTCGAAATACGTGCGAAACGCTTCGTGCCGCTGCATCACTTGTTGAAGAGATGAGATCAGGGCTTGCTCATCGTACTTCCCTGTTATTGATATGTGGCCGAACATATTTTGCGCCAGCTGATCCGGTTCCAGTTGGTGCAGGAAATATACTCTTTGCTGTGCCGGCGATGTCGGGTAATACGCTTTTTTCTCGGCAGCCTTCATCGGGAGGTGCACGACTTTCGTTTCGTTCTGAATGAAACGTGCTAATTCCTTAACAGTCTGGTGATTGAAAAATTGTCCGATGGAAACCTTTTGATGAAATGTCTTCTGAACTTTGGAAAGCATAAGCGTTGCCTGGAGTGAGTTTCCCCCCAGAGCCAGGAAGCGATCTGATCTGCCAACCCGTTCAAGGCCGAAAAGTTCCTCCCAAATCCGCGCCAGCTGCCGTTCCGTTTCATTTACCGGCGCCTCATAGGCTTCAGTAAAATTTGCCGTATTGCTTCCTATTGAAGAGATCCGCTTCTGGTGTTCGGCGTAAAGTGCTTGTAAATCATGCTGTTCTTCATTGGAAAACATCATCATGGCGTTAAGAGGGATTGAATCTCCCTCAACCATTTTTTGCAGCAATTTTGTAAAACCCGCTCCCCACTTTTTCATGATTTCCGGACTGATGACGTTCGTATTAAAGTCGAAATCAAGAACATATTCTTGATGCGCGTCTGTTATGTTCAGAAATAAATCGTACAGGGTGCATTTTACCGGGTATGCAACGGGCTCCGCTTCCGCCTTTCCGAAATGCAGTTTTCGAAAAGGCCTGTCTAAATTAAAGATAATACGCATATCCGGCACTTGATCGTGCGGAAGCTCTCTGGCCACCAGTGTCATCGGGACGGCTTGGTGACGCATTGCAAGATTCACGCTTTCTTTCATACTGCCAAGATAACCGGATAAAGTGCTTTCTGAAGAAGACGTGTTCTTCACCGGAATCATATTGACGCAATTTCCAATCAGATCATGCTGTTTCATATGCGATTGACCTGCTGCGGGGACCCCGATCACAAGGCCTGACTGTTTGGTAAGCCGGTGCAGAAAAAGATGAAATGCACCCAGCATCGTCACAAATACGCTATTTTTCATCTGAATGCTTAATGACCTTAAAGCCTCGCTCAATGGCCGTCCAAGCCTGACGGTACACCGGTCTCCCTCATACCCGTTCGGATAACGGACAGAATCTGTGCTTGGCAGAATTGGCTGCTGTATCGGTTCAGAAAAATGACGCCGCCAATAACGGACCCCTTCTTCATAATGGCCGCTGTCAATCTGTGCCTGCTGCCAGTCTAAGTATTGGCGAAACGAAACATCTGCCTCTTTCGGTGAAATCGGTTTTCCTTGTACTATTGCCGCGTAGTTGCTCTCCAGTTCTTGAACAAAAACGGCGATTGACCATCCATCGGCAATGATATGATGGAACGTGAGCACAATCAGATGTTCATTGTGAGCCGATGTAAGCACATGGATTCTAAACAAAGGCTTTTGTTCATGGAAATGAAACGGCCGCTTGGCATCTTCTGTCAGCCATTTTTGGATTTCCGGCTCCCGATGTTCATGCGGGTGACTGGTAAAATCAATGACAGGTATTTCTATATTCATCCGTTCCTGCACTTGCTGTACCTCGTCATCGGGATGAATCACCGTACGTAAAGCTTCATGACGGTCAACGATATGCCGGACGGCTTGTTTTAATGATGTATACTGCATTTCGCCCTTCACTTTCAGCATAATGGACTGGTTTAAAGCGGCGGAAGCTTCATTCCCGTAATGGGATGCCATAACCAACTGCTTTTGTTCAGGTGAAAGCTCGCGCGTCCCGGACTTTTTACGGCCTCCGCCATCAGGGGAATCCGGGCCTTCCGGAATAAATCCGCCTCGGCGAAGATCCTCCACAGTGTCTTTCACCGCTTGAATAATATTTTCGATATCATCCGCGGTATGCGCCGCAGATAAGAAGCAGTTGCGTCCCTCCCACACATAGACCCCTTTATAGTTGAGATGGTAAAAGAACAAGTCATTATCAAGCGATGAGACAAACCGGAATAAAGAACCGAATCGAACCATACGGATAGGCACTTGCGCTTGTTCGAAGCAGCGATTCAGCTCATCGACCAGGTAGGCTGTTTTTTGATTAAGCTGCTCATACAGATGTTCTCCCTCGGTTTGTAAATGGCGAAGGACGGCTAATGACATCCTCATGGTAAGCGGGTGAGTATTGAAGGTGCCGGCCACAAACGTGCGTTTCGCCTCGTCTTGCGGGTAGGAATCGTCCCCATACTGCCAGGTACCCCCGTCGATCGCATTCATGAACTCAGCTTTTCCGGCAACTACCCCTAATGGCTGTCCGCCGCCGATGATTTTTCCGTAGGTCACTAAATCAGCCTGAATGCCGAACCATTCCTGTGCGCCGCCGAGACCGATCCGAAATCCGGTAATAATTTCATCCATAATCAGAGCTGTTCCGGATTGCTGCGTGATCGCCCGCAATTCTTTCAAAAATGCCTGCGGCTGCAAATCCGGTCTGCGGCTTTGTACCGGTTCCACCAGTACGGCTGCCAATTCATCACCAAGACTGCGGATCACGTCCAGCGAATCGGGATTGTTGTAATGTAAAATAATCAAATCATCCATAAAGCTCTGCAGTATACCCGGAGCCAGCGGATTCGCAGACGCAGCCCCGCCTTTTGTGCCGGCTACCCCTAATACGCCGTCAAACGTGCCGTGATAAGATCCCGAGAACGCCACGACTTTCTTTCTTCCTGTTGCCGCCCGCGCCAAACGCAGGGCAACCATGACGGCCTCTGTTCCGGAATTATAGAAAGCGACCCTTTCCACTCCGGTACATGTGCGGATCCGGTCGGCAACTTCACCGGCGACATCTGACATCGGGCCGAGCGGAGGCAATGATGAACGGGTTGAATCATCGATAACCTGTGTAATAAAGGAAGGATGATGCCCGAAAAGGTTAACCCCGAATCCCATTGTGATATCGATATATTCATTTCCGTCAATATCCCACATTTTAGAACCATCAGAACGTTCGGCGATAATCGGGTATACGATTTCCTTCCAATACGAACGGAAGCTGGACAAATTGCGGTTGTTTGCATGAGCAAATCGGGTGTTGTCCGTATATTGTTTGGAACCTTTCGTTTTATCGGCGTATTTCTTGATGAAATCTTCTAAGTATTGTTTTTGCCGTGCGGTATAGTGCCCCTGATCATTCAGGTTCTGAGGCTGAAAAGGAACATAGGGTTTCGCTTCTTGAGCCGCTTTCTTTTCTGCAGTGACGGTCGGATGCCCCTGCTTGACAGAAGGAATTGATTTCTCTTGCGCTTTAGCGTATTCTTTCTCATCGGAATGATGTCCGCTGTTTCTCAACAAATTAAAGCTATTTAATTGAGCTTGCAAGGTATCCTGAATTAATTGATTCTGAGAAGCGATTATTTTTTCGAGCATATGCTCTTGATGACCTTCTCTGCGATCCGATTCAGACTGCGCTTCTGAAATGACCTGTATTTCCTGCGCCGGAACATTCTCTTGAGGCGGAGCGGATGCAAAGGACGATGGAACGGTCTCAGCCAAGTAATCTATGACACTTTGAAGGTTGTTCATCGTATCAAAAAAACGATCCATCGGGATGTCTACCCCAAATTCGTCCGCAATGGCTTTTTTGACCTGTGACAGCATGATAGAATCCATTCCGAGCCCGATAAAATGAGCATTCAGATCGAGTTCCTCCGCTCTGATCCCCGAAGCATTGCTGATTACAGTTTTCAGGAAGGATTCAATGTGCGCTTTCGATTGATTGATATTCAATGCTGCTCCTCCTTTCTTTTCGCCCTCGTTTAAGCGCAATTGGTCAGCTTCAGCCCAGCATCGGCTCCGTTCAAACGGATACAGGGGCAATGGCGTCTTTTGTACAGTTTCACCGGAATAAAGCGCGCGCCAATCGATAACGGCTCCTTGCACAAATAATTCGGCTGCGCGATGCAGCCATGTGATCCGTTCATCTTGCGTACGTAAACGCTGCTTAATCAGTGCGGCTGCTTGTTGATTCAGCTCTTCTTTATGAGCAGGCAGCATTTCCTTCATATTCTTGTAACCGATGTATACACCGGGAAGGTTTCTGTCTCCCTGAATCAGGCGGGTCAGCTTATCCGATAGTTCTTGTTTACCGGATACAATCATGGCAATGCCATGATCCAAATGAGCCCTGCCCGTACTGGCTGTATAGCAAATGGACTTTAATGAAGCTTGGCTGTCATCCGATACATATTGCCGGTACTGCTGTGCGAGTTCATAGAGTGATTTTTCAGTATGAGCGGATAAAACAAATAGGTGCGGCCCATGTTCATCCTCGGGTGCATACTCACTTTGAGAAATATATTCTTCCAGTACCACATGAGCGTTCGTTCCGCTAAAGCCAAATGAGCTGACTCCGCCTCGCAGCGGCTCATCACCGGATGTGAACGCTGCAGCTTCCTGGTTTACGTAAAATGGTGAAGAGTGAAAATGAATGAGCGGATTAGGTTCATTAAAGTGCGCTAACGGCGGATTTTTCTTGTGATTCAGCATGAGGACAGATTTGATCAGCCCGACGATGCCTGCCGCTTCAAACAAATGACCGATGTTCGATTTAACAGAACCAATCGCACAAAATTGTTTTTTTGCCGTATACTTTTCAAACGCTTTACAAAGTCCGTTAAATTCAACCGGATCGCCGAGCTTCGTTCCGGTGCCATGTGCTTCGATGAAAGACAGTGTTTCAGGGGCAATGCCCGCGTCTTTCCAAGCCGTCTCAATGACCTCAGTCTGAGCTGCCGGATTCGGTGCTGTAATCCCGGCGGTTGTTCCGTCTTGATTCATCGCGCTTCCCTTGATTACGCCGTAAATATGGTCTCCGTCGCGAACAGCATCCTGCAAAGGTTTTAGCAGGACTGCGGCCGCGCCTTCACCTGTGCCCGTGCCGTCTGAATCTTTGCTGAACGTTTTCGTGTACCCGTCCGAAGATTCCATATCAAGCCCGATACAGATCGGCAAGAGCGATGTCCGGATACCGCCGGCAAGAGCCATTTCACAATCGCCGGACATTAAAGATTTACATGCCATATGAACGGCGGCAAGCGATGAGGAGCATGCCGTATCCACTGTGACCGCCGGCCCTTTTAAATTTAAGAAATAAGCGATTCGGCTGGCTAGCACGGAAGGGAGATTGCCCACGATATATTGATGAAGTTCCTCCGGATAATTCGCAGAAAGGAGACGTTCATAATCGTAGCCCACCTTCGAGTACCCCGCATATACCCCGACACGGCTCCCGTTCATGCTGCCGCCGGCATAGCCCGCATCTTCAATCGCATGCCATGCAGACTGCAAAAACAGTCTTTGGTTAGGGTCCATAAACTGAGCCGCTTTAGGAGCTAAACCGAAGAACGAATAATCAAAGCGGTCGATTTCATCTAAATAGCCGCCCTTCACAAACTGACTCTCATTGAACTCGCTTTGGATGGACTTTAAATAATCCGCCGCATCTTTCAGCCGGGATTCGGGGTATTCTCGAATGCTGTGCTCACCTTTTTCAAGCAGATTCCAAAAATCACTTTTCGTTGACGCTCCCGGGACATTGAGCGACATCCCGATAATGGCGATATCTTTCGGTGTCACATGGCTTGGTTTCGCTGCCGCGTCCTGTTTGATTTCAGCCCGGCTTTCAGACAGATATGCCGCTAAATCAGTGATAGAAGGATACGTAAAGAGATCTGAAACGGCAAGCTCGCGTCCGAATTTCTGTTCTATGCGCTCGGCAATCTGCGATAACTGTAATGAATTTGCTCCCATATCAAAATAACTGTCAGCGAGGTGAACCTTTTTCCCGTTGAGCACTTCGGAAAAGATAGACAGCAATTCCGTTTCTATCTCATGAATGGGTGTCTGTCCGGATGTTTCCGGGCTGCTCTCCAAACATTCATTGATGGCGGCAGACTCTGTTGAAAAATTCCCTGCCTCATACTGTCTGGCAAGTTCGTAGCGTTTAACCTTTCCGCTGGTTGTTTTAGGGAGTTTTCGGATCGGAAGGACTTCTTTTATGCTCCAGCCGCCCCGCTTGTACAAATGCTTTTTTATCTCTTTGACAAGCGGTGCGAATTTTTCAGGTGATTTTTTGTAAACAACAAAGAGCACGATTTCTCCGCTTTGTGTCTTTTGATCATATACACCGCAGGCGGCAACCCTTCCTAAGTCAACCTCTTCCATTTCAATCGCGACCCGTTCAATATCGTGCGGGTAGATATTTTTTCCGTTCACGAAAATAATGTCCTTTTCTCTTCCGGTTACGACTAAGTTACCACTTTCACTAATGAATCCGAGGTCTCCCGTTTTTACCCAGCCCTCAGAAGTCAGCGCTTTTTCCGTACTCTCTGGGTTGTTATAATACCCTTGCGTCACATTGTCTCCTTTGATCTGGATATGGCCGATGATTCCGTCTTCTACTCTTTCATTTGTTTCATCGGAGATCCGAAGCTGACAATAGTCAATAGGTTGTCCCACCTCAACGAATGAAGCGCAATTTTGGTCCTCTTTGCTGACTTTTACAGCTCTTTCACCAAGATTTAAATAGTCACGATGCAAATAAACGGGAACGAATTCTTTACCTATTTTAGAGAACGCTGCGCCAACCGAAGCTTCCGCTAAACCGTAAACATTCAAAATGGCGGATCTTTTCAGATTGAATGCTGCGCATCTTTTCAAAAATTCGTCACACAGCTCCGGCAATATCGGTTCTGCACCGTTTGCGATGACCTTGATGTGGGATAAATCCCAGTCTGGTTCGTTTTTGAGAAATTTAAGGAAGTAGTTGTACCCGAAATTAGGAGATGATAGAATACTGGCTTTATGTTCATGAGCTTTTTTCATCCAAAGAATAGGTCTGCGAATAAATAACTCTGTAGGCATTAGATTTTGATTGATTCCGGTTATGAAGGGAACAAGGTGGCAGGCGATGAGCCCCATATCATGCGTTAAAGGCATCCATGATAAGAAAGAGTCTTTCGAATGAATGGCTAGGGCAGTCCCAATGGCGCACGTGTTATGTATTAAGTTGTGATGCGTTAACATGACTCCTTTTGGGTCTCCTGTCGATCCGGAAGAAAATTGGATAAAGGCGAGTTCATCCGCATCAGGTTCATAAAATGAAGCGGGGTAATCGTAGGTTTGATCTTGAATGATGTCAGATTTTTCGTTTAATTGATGATGGAAATCCTGTAAATCGTGTTCTGCAGCGTATTTCTTTATTTTGTCCAATACTTTTTCAGAGGCAATCAGAAAGGGATGATTTAATATATTCCAAATGCGCCAGACCTTCAGTTTATGGTCATCATCTTCTCCGATACTGACCGGAACCGGGATCATTCCTCCTAATATACAAGCCCAAAAAGCAACGACAAATGATTTGTTCTCTTGGATTTGAAATACAATTTCCTGCTTCGGCTTAATGCCGAGATGCTGTAAATAGCCAAGATACCCTTGCGCCTCTTCAAACAATTGGCGGTAAGAGACAACCGTCTCGTTTTTATCGGATTCGATAAAACGGATCCCGCGATCAGAGATACTGCTTCTTTCCCGAATGACATCTACTAAGGTTTGGAATTGACTGGTATACATAGGTCCCCTCCTGGGCGCTTTATTTTAAAATCCGCAATTCTTCCCAAGCCGGAAGCTGTTTAGCTTCACAAATTAATTTGCATAAATGGATCGAATGTTCGAGTTCTTGTTCTGAAAGCACGTCTTCATGCCTTTTCATTCTCTCTTTCAGCTCTTGGATTTGCGTAAATAATGGCGTCGTCATAGTGGAATAAGCCGCTGAATCCTTGTTGTAATTTCGCGCAATGACGGATTGAATCATCAATTTATTCAGTTGTTTTTTGCGTAAATGGACAATATGTTTCTTTCTTTCCGTTGAATTGGAAAGCGGGGGAACATCAGATGTCTGTCCTAAGGGATAAGGTACAATGTGATTCGTTGTTTTTCTCAGCAGACCGGCTAAGACATTGTTCGGACCCATTTCGATGACTTCTGTGACTCCATGTAAAAGCAAGTAATGCATCGATTCTGTCCATCTAACCGGCATCGTCATGTGCTGCTTGAGATGTTCGCTGATCGAATTTCCGCTGCTGTAAGGGCGCGCGGTGACATTTGAAATGATCGACCATGCGGCATCCCGGAAGGAATACCGGTGTAAAACAGTCTGGAATTGTTCGGAGGCTGATCGTATCATCGAACTGTGAAAAGGCGCACTGACATTCAAATAAGTGTATGCCGCACCCTTTTCCTCCGCCATCTTGATGACACGTTCCACAGCTTGCCGGTGTCCGGAAATCACATGCTGCTGTTCTGAATTCATGCAGGCTACACCTGCCGGAAAGTCTTCCGTCGATACTTTCGAACATATTTCCTGCAACGTTTGGAGAGAGAGCTGTGTCACGGCGGCCATCGTCCCCTGCTGCTGGGGATCCGCATTTTGCATAAGAATTCCCCGCTCCCTTACAAGTGTAACGGCATCCTGAAAAGAAAGGGCGCCGGCACAGACAAGCGCTGAATATTCGCCTAAGCTATGGCCTGCCAGGAAGCGGGGCTCCACCCCTATTTCCTGCATATACACTTGAAAAGCAATCACACTGACCGTTAAAATAGCGGGCTGCGCGTTCATTGTCTTTGTCAATTCATTCATATCTCCGTTAAAACACAGTTTTTTTACATCCAAGGAGATCGCATCGCTCGCTTCTTCAAACAATCTCTTTGCGAGCACAAAATCATTCCAAAATTGTTTGCCCATTCCTACAAATTGAGACCCTTGTCCAGGAAATAAAAAGGCAAGATTGTTCATGAGATTCCTCCGATCATATTGAACAGGGGATACAATATCCTACAAAATATCCCTTTATCTAACATCCTAGCATGATTATAACAAATGTGTATAGAATACTTTCGGAGGAGTTATTGTTCGTTTTCACAAACGAATTAGATATATTTATTCATAAAATAAAACATGGGGGTTTCGCCGAAAATCAGTCTTAAAGAGAGATGATGAAAGCCGGGGTGGAGCCTGTTACCGGCTCTTCTTCACTTCGGACGCGCTCTTCATGTTTCATATGTTTTAGGGCTATTGGCATTATTGTGTCAGAAATTACATATTTTCTGTTTATTGTAAAAATTCATTTGTATATCTGTGAAGGATTGTAAACTGATTGCGCTTAATTATAAATGTGGTGCAAGAGATGGATCTGGATGGGGAAAATCCGCAAGGACGAAATACGCCGCAGAACATGCGAATGACCCTGCCCGGATACCGATTGACGCAGTAAATCGGCCTATTGAGTGAACAAGGTTTTCAGGCATAAAAAAACAGCCGTTCAGAGCGGCTGTTTTTTTAAAAAGTATAAGAACTATTGAGCGGTATACCCGCCATCCATGACTACGGCCTGACCTGTGACCCCTTTTGCTTTGTCGCTGGCCAAAAATACGGCGTAATCAGCGATTTCCTTCACTGACAGCAGCCGTTTTTGGGGAACGAGCGGAAAGATGACGTCCTCAAGCACCCGCTCGTACGGTACATTCCTTGTTGCGGAAATGTCCTTTAACTGATTGCGGACAAGCTGAGTGTCCACATATCCCGGACAAAGCGCATTGACGGTAATGCCGTCAGCCGCGCCTTCAAGTGCGCCGACTTTCGTTAAACCGATGACGCCGTGCTTGGCGCTGTTATATGCCGCTTTCCCGTGAAAACCGATCAGTCCGTTGACAGACGCCATATTAATGATTCGACCGAATTGCTGTTTTTTCATAATGGGAAATGCATGCTTCATTGCGATAAATGGCGCAGTCAGCATGAGACGAATGAGCCGTTCAAACTGTTCGGTGGGAAATTCCTCGATGGGCGCGACATGCTGAATGCCCGCATTATTCACAAGGATATCGAGACGTCCGAATTGTTTCTCGACCGTCTGCAGCATATCGGCCACTTGCTTTTCATTTGTTACATCGCATGTGATGCTGACTGCTTCACAGCCTTCATCTTTCAGTCTTGCCGCCGCTTCTTTCCCCGCTTGTTCGTTTACATCAGAGATGATGACGGCTGCTCCTTCACGGGCGAATTCTTTTGCGATTTCAAGCCCGATTCCTCCGGCTGCTCCTGTTACAACGGCTGTTTTTTCAATAAGCAATGAATGCATGACGGCACCTCCTCATTTTGGTCTGACCCCGTTTTTTAACGACTGGCTGACAGTAAAATGACCTTCTGTTTTCTCAAAGACCTCCTCCATTGTTACACCTTCCTGCAGTTCGGTGAGCGTCATACGGCCATCATGAAAATCGAATACAGCCAAATCTGTGATCAGCCGATCGACCACCTGCCTGCCGGTTAAAGGCAGCGTACATTCCGTTCTCACTTTAGATTCCCCATATTTATTCACGTGCTCCATAATGACAATAATCCGTTTTGCTCCGTGGACCAAGTCCATGGCGCCGCCCATTCCTTTGATCATTTTTCCTGGGATCACCCAGTTCGCCAAATCTCCCCGTTCGGACACTTCCATCCCGCCGAGGATCGCTACATCAATGTGGCCGCCGCGAATCATGGCAAAGGATTCGGCACTGTCAAAATACGAGGCTCCCTTTACTTCGGTGATGGTTTCTTTTCCCGCGTTGATCAGATCAGGGTCCTCCGTTCCTTCCGCCGGATAAGGCCCGATCCCGAGCAAGCCGTTTTCAGACTGAAGCAGGACGTTATAATCATTCGGTATCTCATTGGCTACAAGCGTCGGCATCCCTATCCCCAAGTTCACATTCATTCCGTCCTTAATTTCCTTTACAGCCCGTTTGATCATTCGTTTTCTGCTATCTCTCATTCTGTCAGCCTCCTTTATCATGCTTGCCGGACGGTGCGGCGTTCAATCCGTTTTTCATGAATCCCGCCGTGCAGCACGTGCTGCACAAAAATACCCGGCGTATGAATTTGATCCGGATCAAGCTCTCCGGTATCGACGATTTCTTCAGCCTCTGCAATCGTCACTTTGCCTGCCATTGCAGCGAGCGGATTGAAATTTCTTGCCGTCTTTCTGAACATCAGGTTGCCCAGAGGATCGGCTTTCCAGGCCTTTACGATGGCGGCGTTCCCTGTAATCCCTTTCTCCAGAAGGTAGGTGCGCCCGTCAAATGTCTTATGTTCTTTTCCCTCGGCTACTGATGTTCCGACGCCCGCAGGTGTGTAAAACGCCGGAATGCCCGCCCCTCCCGCGCGAATTCTTTCTGCGAGCGTTCCTTGGGGCACCAATTCGACTTCCAGCTCTCCGCTTAAAAACTGCCGTTCAAAGGTTTTGTTTTCTCCCACATAGGATGCGACCATTTTTTTGATCTGCCGGTTTGCAAGCAAGAGGCCTAACCCCCAATCATCAACACCGCAGTTATTACTGACAACGGTCAAGTTTTTTACGCCGCTGTCCCTGATCGCGAGAATTAATTGTTCCGGAATGCCGCACAGGCCGAAGCCTCCTGCGATGAGGGTGTCTCCGTCCTTGATCAGTGCAGCAGCATCTTGATAAGAGTCCATCACTTTTCCTTTTCCCATATTCGTTTCCCCTTTCTGTTTTGGCTACACAAGGCCCGTCAGACTGTAAATGGCGATGATGACAAACACAGCGGCTGTTTTAATGACGGTAATGGCAAAGATATCCCTGTAGGATTGGCGGTGAGTCAACCCGGTGACCGCGAGCAGCGTAATGACGGCGCCATTATGCGGAAGAGTGTCCATCCCGCCGGAGGCCATCGAGATCACCCGGTGCATGACCTCCGGCGGGATGTGGAATGTATTGATTGCTTCTGTATACGCTGCTGACATCGTGCTTAAAGCGATGCCCATTCCTCCTGATGCCGATCCTGTAATTCCGGCAAGCGCAGTGGTCGTCACCGCTCCGTTGACGAGCGGATCAGTAAACGTCTGCGATATGCCGCTGCTGACCATTTTAAAGCCGGGAAGCGCCGCAATGATGCCGCCAAATCCGTATTCGGCTCCTGTATTCATCGACGCCAGCAAGGCGCCCCCGATGCCCTCATTCAGTCCTTCTTTCAAATTGAAGAGGACTTTTTTCCAATCGAACAAAATCGTTGTCATGATTCCGATGAACAGTGCGAGTTCTACTGACCAGATCGCAGTGACGGAGGAAAGGTCAATCTTCCCGAACGCTTCTAAGCCGAGCGGCGCAAAATCAAATCCGTCAGGGTACCAATGCGGGAGCCACATCGTGAAGCATTTGTTCATGACTCCCACAAGGATAAGCGGAACAAAGGCGAGCACTTGCCGCGCGGGGCTGGGTTGCGGTAAAACAGGCGTATGTGTTTCATTAGCCAGACTTGAGGATTCCTCTGCAGCGGAAACTTCAGATTGAAATCCAGCATAGCCTTCTCCGGCATTGGCCGCTTTTTTGCGCCGGGATTCTAAATAAATCATTCCGGCCGTAAGCACAAATGCTGCACCAATCAGTCCGAGCCAGGGAGCGGCATAAATGTTTGTTTTAAAAAAAGCGGTCGGAATGACATTTTGGATTTGCGGTGTGCCGGGAAGCGCATCCATTGTAAATGTAAAGGCGCCCAATGCAATCGTACCGGGTATCAGACGCTTGGGAATATCAGCTTTAATAAATAGGTTTTTAGCAAACGGATAAATGGCAAACACCGCTACGAAGAGACTGACGCCGCTGTACGTTAAAATCGCACCCATTAAGACGATGGCGAGAATGGATCTTTTTGCCCCTACAAGCTTGACGATTGTTTTTGCAATCGACTCGGCGAGCCCGGATATTTCAACAACCTTGCCAAAAACGGCCCCTAAAAGAAATACGGGAAAATACAGCTTAATAAATCCTACCATCTTCTCCATAAATATATTCGAGAAGAAAGGAAGTACGAAGCTTGGATCTGTCAGGAGCACGGCAAACAGCGCGCAAATCGGGGCGAATAAAATGACTGAAAAGCCCCGGTAAGCCGCAAACATCAGCATGCCTAATGCCAATAAAATAATAACAATGTCCACAAATCCCCCTCTTTTCTGCTTAATATTAGTAAGCGCTTACAAAAAATCGAGAAAATAAAGCAAAAAACATGCCGGTTTTGCACAGTTTCTGAGGCTGAAAAAATGTGCATCATGGTGAATGTTCCGTTTTGGCGAAAGAAAGGGAGACCCTTGCTGCATTAGATTGATTGGCTGAGCAGTGAGTTTTTTTAGGGATAGTGAGATGGATCAGAGAGGATTTTTGCTTTATAAATATGTATTCTTTTTTCTTTCATTTATTTCCTGCAAGAGGAACCGATAAAATCCGGCCCTCCTGCATGGTCATTCAGCCAATGACAACCGGGAGCTCTTTGAGCGACCTAAAACCAATGAGCTTGCGGTATTCAAGGCGGTGTGCAGCCAGCCGAAGCTTAGGTATCCGCTCAAACAGTGTGAGAATTGCAATTTGTGCTTCGATGCGCGCTAATGAGGAGCCTATGCAAAAATGGGCGTTCTTTCCGAATGCAACATGCGGGTTCGGCTTTCTTTGGATATCCATTTTGTGAGGTTGATCGAATATGCTTGGATCGCGATTGGCTGCCCCTAAAAGGATATATACCTGCTCTCCTTTTTTTATGGTCTTCCCATTTATTTCACAGTCTTCTGAAGCGGTGCGTGCCGTCAGCTGCGCGGGGCTGTCGTAGCGCAGACATTCCTCAACTGCAGTTTCAATAAGCGAGGGGTTTTCTCTCAGTGCGCTAAGCTGTTCAGGGTGTTTCAATAAAGTAAACACACCGTTGCTTATGAGGTTTACCGTCGTCTCGTGTCCGGCTATGACAAGTAAGATACATGTCGCGAGCACTTCCTCTTTTGAAAGCTGTTCCTCCATAATAAACCTGCTGATCAAGTCTTGTTTAGGGTGCGCTTCCCGCTTGTGAATCAAATCTCTGAAATATGACGTCAGCCTGCCTGCGGTGTCGCTTGCTCTGACTAACGTCTTTCTTGATCGGGTAAGATCAATGGCCTGAATGACGTCTGCCGTCCATTGTCTGAATTGATATCTCTCCTCTTTCGGCACTCCGAGTATCTCCGCAATGATAAGGCTTGCCAATGGAAAGGCAAACTCTGAAACAAGGTCCGCGGTTTTTTTGATTTGGACTTGATCCAACAAGTCATGAACCGTTTCTTTTATACAAGGGCGAAGTGATTCCGCCGTCTTTGCGGTAAATTCTTTACCGATAAGCATCCGCATCCGCTTATGGTCTGATTGATTTTTAAATAACAGCATATCGTGCTGGATATGCGATAGATTTTGATATTTCGTTGAAGCTTCCGGAAGAGGAATGCGGTTTTTAAACCGAATGTCTTTCAGAATCGCTGCCGCTTCTTTGTACCCGGTGACATACCAGCCCGGATATTTTAATACGGTTCCTTTATAAACAGGATCAATGGATCGCAGTTTGTCATAAAACGGGTAAGGGTCATTCCAAAAATCCGAATCCGCATGGAGAGACGGATGTGCAATCGATAGCTCCGCCGTCATCTTATACCTCCGTATTGCAGGCGGATTGCAGGCCGGCTTTCATTTCTTCAACGGATTCGACTTCAAAACCTAAATCATGGAGCATTTGATGATCCTCTGTTTCTTGCTGCCCTGCTGTCGTTAAGTAATCTCCGACGAAAATCGAATTTGCGGCGTAAAGTCCCAGCGGCTGCAGCGAACGAAGGTTGACTTCCCGGCCTCCTGAGATACGGATTTCTTTTGACGGATTGATAAAACGGAACAAGGCGAGCACTTTCAGGCAATACACCGGATGTAATTCGCTTACCCCTTCTAACGGAGTTCCGTCAATCGCATGCAGAAAATTAACCGGGATGCTGTCGGCGTCAAGCGCTTTTAAGCTGTTCGCCATATCAATGACGTCCTGTTTCGTCTCTTTCATGCCGACGATGACACCAGAACAAGGTGACATCCCCGATTGTTTCGCCGTTTCCACTGTATTGACCCTGTCGTCATACGTGTGGGAGGTCGTAATGTTTGAGTGATTCCTTTGTGATGTATTGATGTTATGATTGTACCGGTCTACTCCTGCCTGTTTCAGCCGCTCTGCCTGTTCCGGCTTCAGCAGACCGAGGCATGCGCAGATTTTTAAACCGTACGTTTCTTTAATTTCTTTGACAGCATCAACAACTTGATCCACTTCTCTGTTTGACGGTCCCCGGCCGCTGGCGACGATACAGTATGTCCCTATATTCAGGTCGTGGGCGCGTTTTGCCCCTTTAAGCAATATATGCTTATCCACCATCCGGTAAGACTCAATCGGCGCTTTTGATATTGAAGATTGTGAACAGTACCCGCAATTTTCCGGACACAGGCCTGATTTTGCATTCATAATCATATTCAGCTTTACTTTTTTTCCGTAAAATCGTTTTCTGATATGAAAAGCGGCATGCATCAGCAATAAAAGATCCTCATCAGGACAATTTAAAATGGCCAGCGCTTCTTGATTCGTTACTTCCGCCCCGTCCAGCACTCTCTCTGCAAGATCCATCCATTGATTCATGTTTATCTCCCCATTTGTGTCAGATTCATGAAAGAGGAAACATCTATATGTTTCTCAATCATGTGTTGAATGTTTTCCGGTGAAACGTGATCCAGCTTCGGTGTGATTCCCAAAATCGGAACTTTGCATAATGTTTCAATCATGCTCGGGTTTGTCTTTTCGTCCAGCCCCGGCCGGCTCTTTACGCCGTTGATAATAATGCCGAGAACCTCTATCCCCATGTTTTTCGCATATTCAACGGTTAAATATGTGTGGTTGATGGTTCCGAGATCAGGCCTGGCCACAATCACCGCCGGCAATTCCATGGCTTTTATCAGATCACTGACTAAGTAATTTTCACCAAGCGGGACGGAAATGCCGCCTGCCCCCTCAACGATGAAACACTCATGACGATTTTTGATCTTACTCCAGTGGGCCATGACATCCGCCATGCTCACGGATTTCCCCTCAAGCATGGCGGCCGTGTACGGGGCAAGCGGCTCTTTCCATTCAAATGGCGTGATTTCTTCATGAGACAGTGCGGTTTGTGACATGTCTTTCAAGAGCGAGGTGTCACTTTCCGGATGAGTCCGAGGCACGCCGCTTAAAAACGGCTTAAACACTCCGATATCCGCCTGTTTCTGCCGGAATGCCGCGGCAAGACCGCAAGAAACGATGGTTTTTCCGACGCCGGTATCTGTTCCTGTGACAAAAAAACTTCTCATTTGTTTATATTCAGCTCTTTTCTAATGGAATCAAATGCTTCTGTCAGCTCGTCTATGTCCTGTAAGCTGCGATCCGCCGTAACGGTCAGCCTGATTCTGCTTTCGCCTTCCGGAACGGCGGGCGGGCGGATGGCCGGGGCGCAGATTCCCTTTTTCTTCAGCAGCGCAGCGGCTGAAACCGCTGTTTTTGCATCACCGATGATCACGGGGATAATCGGTGTATCTCCGCCTCTTACGGTAAAGCCCATATCGGCCAGACGCGTTTTTATCATTTTGACAGACGACTGCAGCTCACGGCGCGTATCGTGCATATCTGATATGATGTCAAATGCCGTATGCGAAGCCGCACAAATTGACGGCGGGAGGGCCGTCTGAAAAATAAACGTCCGCGCCTGATTCAGCAAAAAATCAATGAAAATGTTTGATCCCGCGGCAAAACCGCCTTCCGTTCCTACAGCTTTGCTTAATGTGCCGATGACAACATCAGGACAAACACCGAAATAGTCACTGGTTCCCCCGCCGTTTTCCCCGAGTACACCGGTTGCATGCGCGTCATCTGCTATCACAAATGCCTGGTACTGCTTTGCAAGCGCCATTATGCGGTCAAGAGGCGCGATGGTGCCGTCCATGCTGAAGACGCCGTCTGTGACGATGAAGCGGCGGTTCCGAGCCTGGACGGAGGCAAGTTTTTTCTCAAGATCAGCCATATCAATATGGCGGTACACGATGGTTTCCGCTTTTGATAAACGGCAGCCGTCAACAATGCTCGCATGGTTCAGTTGATCGCTTAAAATGACATCGCCTTTTTGAGGCAGTGAGGCAAGCACGCCGATATTCGCCAAGTAACCGCTTGAAAACAATAAAGCCGCTTCCGTCTGTTTAAAGTCCGCGATTGTGTGTTCAAGTTTTTCGTGCCACACAGTATTTCCTGTCGTTAACCGTGAGCCGCCGCTTCCCGCTCCGAACCGGCTCATCGCCGTTTGCGCGGCTGTGATCAGCCGCTCATCTTTTGACAGGCCTAAATAGTCATTGGACGCCCAGGTCTGCCGCTTTTGCCCTTTGGTTTTGAGAGCGGTTTCCTGTGTTCGCAGCGTCCGATACAGCCCGTCTCTTTTCACCGCATCGAGCCTTCCGAGGAGCCATCCGTCAAAATCCACGGCCGGTCACCTCGGCTATCGCTTCTTTCATAATGGAGATCATGGCTTGTAACTGATCGGTTGTGCTGGCAAGCGGCGGCAGAAAGGCGATGACGTCTCCGAGCGGCCGTGTCAGCATACCAAGCTCTCTCATTTTCAAGGACACCTTGTATCCCATCCGCTTTTCAGGCGGATAAGGCTGTTTTGTCCCCTTATCCTGCACAAGCTCTATGCCGCACATGAAACCGAGCTGGCGGACA
The DNA here is from genome assembly GCF_040259625.1 of Bacillus sp. B1(2022). Classification (NCBI taxonomy): domain Bacteria; kingdom Bacillati; phylum Bacillota; class Bacilli; order Caryophanales; family Bacillaceae; genus Bacillus; species Bacillus sp. B1(2022). The sequence goes on along the minus strand of NZ_JANIFO010000005.1, from coordinate 13,617 downwards.
TCGCCGACATGAGGGAGCTGCTTCAGATCATGAAGAAATTCCGCTGCCGTTTTTGATTTTTCGGCGACTTGTTCAACGATGCGCTCTGATTCGAATAAACGCAGATTTTCAATTGCCGCGGCACAGCCAAGCTGATTTCCTGTATAGGAATGGCCGTGGAAAAATGTTTTCATTTTGTCGTAGTCATCGTAGAAGGCTTCATAAATGGCTTCTGTGGCAAACGTCACAGCAATCGGCAAATAGCCTCCCGTAATGCCTTTCCCTGCCGCCATCAAGTCCGGCTGGACATTTTCATGCTCACAGGCAAACATTTTTCCGGTGCGGCCGAACCCCGTCGCCACTTCGTCAACGATCATTAACACATCATATGCCGTACACAGCTTTCGTACGCCTGCCAGAAAGCCTTCAGGCATGACGATCATCCCGGATGCGCCTTGCACCATCGATTCGATCGTAAGTGCGGCAATCTCTTCGTGATGCTTTGCAAGCAGCTGTTCGAGCGCGTGAAGGCATTCATCCCGGCACTGTACGGGGTCACCGCTTTCAGATCTGTATACATACGGAATCGGGGCTTTGTAGCTTTCAAACATCAGCGGGCCGTACACATGGTGGAAGAGTTCAATGGAGCCGACGCTGACGGCTCCGATCGTATCGCCGTGATAACCGTTCTGCATAGAAATAAACGTCTGTTTCTCGGGTCTCCCTATGTTTTTCCAGTATTGAAAGGCCATTTTCAGAGCGATTTCCATTGCTTCCGCTCCGCTGTCGGAGTAAAAAACGCGTGTCAGCTTTTCCGGTGTGATGCCTGTCAGCATCTCGGCAAGTTCTGTTGCGGGAACGTTCGTCATACCCAGTAAGGTCGAATGAGCGATTTTTTCAAGCTGTTTTTGAATCGCTTCATCCATTTCTTTTTTGCGGTGGCCGTGTACATTGAGCCATACTGAAGAAAAGCCGTCATAATATTCTTTGCCGCTGATGTCTTTCAGCATGATCCCGTTTCCGCTTTCAATGATTAACGGATCTTCATCGTAATCTTTCATTTGTGTGAAAGGCAGCCAAAGATGCTTTTTGCTTTTTTCAATCATTGATTGTTTCATCATTTCTCCTCCTGCTGAATGAATACAGGCTGCTTCTCTAAAAAATGGATACAGCTCTCCGTATCTATGGAGCCATCTGTAAAGAAAATCCGGCAGCCGCTTTCATCTCCGGCATTCTTCATCTTGGCAATCCGCTGATATCCCAGCTTCTTTGCGGCAACGTAGCCTGTTATGTAATCAGGGTCATCCGACCAGCACAATTCAGCAATAATCCCCGGATGTGCGCAAACTTTTGCCGCGATGGCATGTGCTTCTTTTATTCGTGAATGTTCCGGCATGTTGTGAGTAAAAGCCCATTTTTGAAAATCATGTGACGGCCAATCCATTCGGGATACCCGCACACCTCTATTTCCTCTGCCGTCAATGCGTTCTCCTGCCCGGATATCAAACAGGACCGCTCCTCTTGCTTCTGCATATTCCGCAATGTTTTCGTACGCTTTCTCTATCATGTGCGGGGGAATCCCCGCCTTTTGCAGAAGCTTGCGGGCGATTGCTTGTCCTTTTTTCGGCGTGTCTGATTGATGGAAAGCAACCGGCAAAGGGGGGATCGTTTCGATCGGTTCATTAATGCTTTCAAGCTGAATCTGCATAAAATCAGGTATCCCTCTTGAGTGCGAGAAGCCTTTATGTAATAAGCCATCTACCGCTTCCTGTAAACCGCTGTAAGTGATGAGCCGTTCTCCGCCGGAAATGTGTTTTCCGCCCTGCTCATGGGGGGCGTTTCGGGAAGCTCTCATTCTTACGCTGTAATAGGTTTCTTCCCGCATATATTCCCCTCCTTTCTCTTACTTTGAAAATTAATGTTAACTAAAATGATTAAAGGTTAACACTTATACAGAATATTAGTGTCCCTCGCGGAATATGTCAACCTAAAATACAAAAATGTTAACTTAATGAGTTTTGCAAAGCCCCATTACGTTTTCATGTTTTGTTCATATTTTAGTAATTGTTTATTCAACACTGTCCGCTAAAGTAATCCATATCAACAAATAGGACAGCGAACCGCATCTTATTATGAGGGGAGGTCACCGTTATGCTGAAAGAAAAAGTAAAGACAGCAGGCCGTTTTTGCACTGTAGGCGTCGGTAATACGCTGATCGATTTTGGTGTCTTCTTTCTTCTCGCCGCTTGTCATGTCCCCTATCTTCCGGCGCAGATCTGCTCCTATTCGGCAGGGATCATCAACAGCTATGTATGGAACCGGAAGTGGACGTTTCGTGTAAAACGCAAGGCTGACGGGAAAGAGATCATGCGATTTCTCATGATTAATCTTGCCGCGTCGGGAATCACCTTTTTGCTGCTTTACGCGTTTCAAAAAGGCGGCTGTTCGCTATTGGTGAGTAAGTTCGCCGCCACTATCGGCGGAATGATGATGAATTTTATCGGAAACCGAATATGGGTATTTGGAGATTCGCTGAAAAACATACAGGATCAGGAGTGAAGATGAATGAGAAAAGTGAGAAAAGCGGTCATTCCCGCAGCAGGTTTAGGAACGAGATTTCTGCCGGCGACAAAGGCGCAGCCGAAAGAAATGATGCCGATTGTCGACAAACCGGCCATCCAATATATTGTCGAAGAGGCCGCAGCGTCAGGAATTGAAGATATATTGATTATTACAGGGAGAAACAAACGCTCGATTGAAGATCATTTTGACCGGTCGGCGGAATTGGAATTCAATCTGCAGGAAAAAGGCAAGACGGAGACGCTGAAGGAAATGCAGCGGATTGCCGATTTGGCCAATATTCATTACATCCGTCAGAAAGAACCGCTCGGATTAGGACATGCGGTGCTGTGTGCGAAGCATTTTATCGGAGATGAGCCTTTTGCCGTTCTATTAGGTGATGATATTATGGTATCTGACACTCCCGCTCTTTCACAGCTCATCGACGTCTATAACCAACACGGCACAGAAACGATCGGCGTACAGCCCGTCGATCCTGCTGATGTCAGCAAATATGGTATTATACAGACGGGGCGGCAGAGCGGTCATGTGTACGAGGTTGAGGATCTGATTGAGAAGCCGGCTGTTGAAAAGGCGCCCTCTCATATTGCCGTGATGGGCCGCTACATATTAACCCCTGCTATTTTTAAAACGCTGAAGACGGTCGGAAGAGGCGCGGGCAACGAAATCCAATTGACAGACGCGCTGCGCGAAGTGTGCCGCACCCGAAGCATTTACGCGCGGGAGCTTGAAGGAAGCCGGTTTGATATAGGAGATAAGTTCGGCTGTTTTAAGGCCGGCACGGAGATCGGGCTTCTGCGGGAAGAAATGAGACCGAAACTTTTAGCTTATTTAGAAGAGGTGTTAAAAAGAGAATCTGAAGAAATCGTGCGTTAAAAAATAATTTGTAACCATTTTGCTTGTCAATCAGTCATATAATTGGGTAAAAAGATAAAGAGGTTGTGAACAGTGTGGGCAATTTTATTAGTGAAATATTATCCTGGCTGACAAGTATGGGCTATTTAGGGATTGCGCTCGGATTAATGATCGAAATCATTCCGAGTGAAATCGTTCTGGCTTACGGAGGCTATATGGTGTCAGAAGGCACGATCAGCTTTATCGGCGCCATTGTCGCCGGTGTGATCGGGGGAACGATCGCGCAGTGCTTTATTTACTGGATCGCCCGTTATGGGGGACGGCCGTTTTTGGACAAGTACGGCAAGTACTTACTTCTGAAAAAGCATCATATTGATGTTGCGGAAAACTGGTTTCGCCGTTACGGCGCCGGCGTTGTGTTCTCGGCGCGGTTTATCCCGGTCGTCAGACATGCGATTTCCATCCCGGCCGGCCTTGCGAAAATGCCTCTTTCCAAGTTTGTCATATTGACGACGCTTGCCATTATTCCGTGGTCTGTCATTTTCGTTTATCTCGGGTATCAGCTCGGGGGACAGTGGAAAGACGTAGACAGCTATGCCGGAATGTATACAACTCCGATCATTATATTGGCTCTCGTATTTATTGTTGTTTATTTCGTTGTGAAGAAAATGAGATCAAGACTGTGAAAAAAGACTGCATAAGAACGGCTGCGAGCCGGATCTATGCAGTCTTTTTTTTATTTAAACCGGGTATACGGGGTGTTTCCGGTGTGTGAATGTCAGTTGTTTGGACATGTAAGCAGTGAGGCGTTTATTGAGTTCTTCCCGCAAGGAATCAGCAGGAACAATGCCGTCAATCACCATTTCAGAGGCAAGCCGGTAAAGGTTAATGTCTTCCTTATATTCATCACGCTTTTCTTGAATAAAAGCCGGTCTTTCTTCAGGGGCTAGCCCGCTGATTTTGTTTGCGTAGACCGCATTCACCGCTGCTTCAGGACCCATTACGGCAATTTGCGCAGTCGGAAGCGCTAAACAGCAGTCCGGTTCAAAAGCAGGCCCCGCCATCGCGTATAATCCGGCACCGTAGGCTTTTCTGACGATAACGGAAAGCTTCGGAACAGTCGCTTCCGCCATTGCGGAGATCATTTTTGCGCCATGCCTGATGATGCCCGCCTGCTCAACCTTCGTTCCGATCATGAATCCGGGAATGTCTGCTAAAAACAGAAGCGGAATATGGAATGCGTCGCACAAAGCGATAAATTTTGCGGCTTTATCCGCCGAATCGAGAAATAAAACCCCGCCTTTAACACGCGGCTGATTGGCGATAATGCCGACCGGCTGTCCGTGAATCCGCGCAAGCCCCGTTATTAATTCCTGCGCAAATAACGGTTTAATCTCAAAAAATGAGTCTTCATCAATGACACGTTCAATTAAATCCATCATGTTGAACGGTGCGTTTTGATGTGCCGGGATGACATCTGAGAGCGGTTTTTCAAAAGCTTTCGGGTTCTTAGATTTGTTGACGGGCGCTTTTTCAGTATAATTTGACGGGAAATAGCTGAGGTATGTCTGCGCCATCATGATTGCTTCCTGTTCCGTCCGGGCGAGGAGATCACCGCAGCCTGATACGGAACAATGCATACGGGCGCCGCCCATTTCTTCAAGCGATACTTTCTCGCCAATTACCATTTCTGCCATACGCGGGGAACCTAAGTACATGGATGCATTGCCCTCGACCATAATGACAATGTCGCAAAAGGCCGGAATGTAAGCGCCGCCCGCAGCGGAAGGGCCGAACAATAAACAGATTTGCGGAATGCGGCCCGACAGCTTTACTTGATTATAAAAGATGCGGCCGGCTCCCCTTCTGCCCGGGAACATGTCGACCTGATCCGTAATTCTCGCACCTGCGGAATCGACTAAGTACAAGAGCGGACACTGAAGCTTTTCCGCCGTCTCCTGAATGCGGATGATTTTTTCCACCGTTTTCGCGCCCCACGAGCCCGCCTTTACGGTTGAGTCGTTTGCCATCACACAAACGGTTCTGCCGCCGATGGTTCCGATCCCGGTAACGACCCCGTCAGCCGGCAGTCCGTCTGACATGCACTCGGCGAAAAAAGCGTCTTCAACGGATATGCCGTCATCGAATAAAAGCTTCAGCCTGTCTCTTACAAAAAGTTTTCCCTTCTTTTCGTTGCTTGCGTGATATTTCGCGGCTCCTCCCTTTTCAATCGTTTTGCTGCGTGTCTGCCGTTCTTTTTCGTAATCCATCCGAGTCCCTCCATGTTTTATTTTCCTTTGTATTCAGGGGGTCTTTTTTCTTTAAAAGCGCGCAGGCCCTCTTCTCTGTCAAGTGTGGGGATGACTTGTTCATATGCTTTTCGTTCGATTTCGAGCCCTGTATTGAGATCTGTCTCCAGACCCTTGTTTATCGCGAATTTTGCTTGTCTGACGGCGATCGGCCCATTAGCGGCGATGCGGCCGGCCAGTGCTTTCGCTTTTTCCATAAGTTCATCGGCTTCACAAACATGCTCGATCAGCTTCATGTCTTTTCCCTCTCCTGCAGAAAGCCTTCGGCCGGTATAGATCAATTCTTTTGCCGCGCCGGGGCCGATAAGCCGGGGCAGTCTCTGCGTTCCGCCCGCTCCGGGAATGATCGCAAGCCCTGTTTCAGGAAGGCCGAGGCCCGCCCGGCTGACGGCGATTCTGATATCACAGGCGAGGGCGAGTTCAAGGCCTCCTCCGACAGCGGTTCCGTTCAGCGCTGCAATGACCGGCTGCGGGAGAGCTTCAATGGATGCGGCCGTTTCACCGATACGCCTGACGCTTTGCTTAACTTGTTCATGATTCATCCCCGCTCTTTCTTTTAAATCAGCACCGGCGCAAAATGTGTTCCCGGTGCCGGTGAGAATGACACAACGAATGGATGGCGAGTTTTTGATGTCTTCAATCACACGCTGTAAATGATCAATCATTTCTGAAGACAGCGAGTTGGCCGCATGCGGGCGGTTCAGCGTGATCAGACCGATTGTTTCTTGACAGACGGAATACAAAACGCAATCTCCCATGGCTTCTCCTTTCTCATTTCGTTCTGAATGCCTGCAGGTTTCTGCTTGGCAGGTCTTTGCCTATTTTATCCGCGATCCAGCCGGCGGCATAAAGAAGTTTATTCATGTCCGTCCCGGTATCAATCCCCATTTGTTCGAGCATATAAATGACGTCTTCTGTGGCAGCGTTGCCTGCTGATCCAGGGGCGTACGGGCAGCCGCCAAGCCCGCCTGAGGAAGTATCAAAGGATGTGATGCCCATATCAAGAGCGGGAATGATATTCGCTAGAGCCGTTCCTCTTGTATCATGGAAATGGAGTGCGATTTTTGAGGCGGGAATTCTCGGCAAAAGGGCTTCAAGCACGGCTATGACCTGCAAGGGGTTTGCCGCGCCGATCGTGTCGCCGAGCGATATTTCATCAACACCCATTTCGAGCAGGGTGTCTGACAGGCGGATGACTTGTTCGACCGGCACGTTCTGTTCGTACGGACAGCCGAACACAGTGGACAGATAAGCTCTCGTCGCCATTTTTTCAGCTTTTGCTTCAGTAATAACCCGCCTGAGCTCTTGAACGGTCCGGTCAATCGGTTTGTTTACGTTTTTTTGGTTATGGGTTTCACTTGCAGATAAAAATACACATGCCTGATCGATTCCGCCTTCTGCCGCATGCTCCAGTCCGATGAGGTTCGGAACGAGAGCCGCGTAGACCGTATGTTCAGATCTGGCAATGCCTTTTGCGACGTCCAGGCTGTCACGAAGAGCCGGAATCCATCTCGGATGCACGAAAGATGTCACTTCGATATAGGGAAGGCCTGTTCTTGACAGCATATTGATCCACTCAATCTTATCTTCTGTATCCACCCACGCCGATTCATTCTGCAAGCCGTCACGCGGTCCTACTTCATTGATGCGGACATGTTTCGGACAGTTCATGCTGCACCTCCCGTTTTATTGAAGTTCAATCAGGACCTCTCCTTCATCAGTGAAATCACCTTCTGATTTTTTCACTTCTTTCACCGTACCCGCTGCATCAGCGATAATCGGAATTTCCATTTTCATAGATTCCAAGATGGCCACTTCCTGTCCTTCTTCAATGACATCACCCGGCTTCACATGAATTTTCCACAGGTTTCCCGCCATTTGAATTTTTATGACGCTCATTTGGATGCCCCCTCGTTCATTGTTTGTAAAAAACCGGTTGTTGCCTCGCCCTTTTCAAACACTTCTGAATGAGCAATTTTTGTCAGCAGCGGAATGTTGGTTTTAATCCCTTCTACATGATATTCGCCAAGGGCGGTTTTCAGTTGTTCAATGGCTTGTTTTCTCGTATTCGCCGTGACGATCATTTTGGCAATCATCGGATCGTAAAACGGAGAAATGACGCTTCCCTTTTCGACGGCGCATTCGTGTCGCACTGACGGGTGTCTTAAAACGGAAAAAGACGAGATGGTACCGGGTGACGGGTAAAAGGTGACCGGATCTTCCGCATAGATCCGCACTTCTATCGCATGACCGCGGTGGTTGATATCTTTCTGCGAGAAAGGCAGCGCCTGCCCAGCGGCAATTTTCAGCTGTTCTTCCACAAGATCCAGTCCTGTAATTTCTTCTGTCACCGGATGCTCCACCTGCAGTCTGGTGTTCATCTCTAAAAAATAGATTTGTTTCTTTTGGTCGACGAGAAATTCTATTGTGCCTGCATTTTGGTAGCCGATCGATTTTGCGGCTTTAACGGCGGTTTCACCGAGTCTTTGTCTTAATTCATCGTCAACAAACGGCGACGGCGCTTCTTCTATCACTTTTTGGTGGCGCCTTTGGACTGAACAGTCACGTTCAAACAGATGAACGGTGTTGCCGAAAGAATCTGCGAGTATCTGAATTTCAATATGACGGGCATTTTCAATGACCTTTTCCATATACATTGCGCCGTCTCCAAAAAAGGAGGCGGCCCGCTTTTGATTGCCTTCAAACGCTTTGGCCAGCTCTTCTTCTGAATGTACGATCTGCATGCCGATTCCGCCTCCTCCTGCGGACGCTTTCAGCATGACCGGAAAACCGATGGCACGGGCTTCGGCTAAGGCGGAGTGAACATCGGGCAATGGCTCTGAAACACCGGGAACGATCGGGACCTTTGCTTTTTGCATCGTTTTTCGGGCTTCTATCTTGCTGCCCATCTTGGCGATGATATCACCGGGCGGACCGATAAATGTGATTTGTTCTTTTCGGCAGCGTTCGGCGAACAGGCTGTTTTCTGACAGAAGCCCGTAGCCCGGATGAATGGCGTCCGCTCCGGCCAATTTGGCGGCTTCTATGATTCTGTCGATATGTAAATAGCTTTCATTTACTCTCGATTTACCGATCGGATAGGCCTCATCAGCCGCTTTTACATGCAGCGCGTCCCGATCGGCTTCTGAATACACAGCTGCCGAGGGGATGCCGAGACGTTTGCAGGTGCGGATAATTCTTAAGGCGATTTCTCCTCTGTTGGCAATCAGGACTTTTTTAAACAAATGTGAAGCACTCCTTTTTCATTAAGTTAACTTGAGCTCTTCAATCGTTTTTTCCCGCAGCTTGAATTTCTGAATTTTTCCTGAGGCTGTCATTGGATATTCATCTGTAAACAAAACATACCTGGGGACTTTATAGCGGGCGATATGTTCTTTGCAAAAGGTTCTGATGTCTTCTGCGGAAGCGGTTTGTCCGTCTTTGAGCCTGATCCACGCCGCGGCCTCTTCTCCGTATTTCGGATCAGGAACGCCGACGACCTGAACGTCCGCCACTGCGGGATGCCGATATAACATTTCCTCAATCTCGCGCGGATAGATATTTTCGCCGCCCCTGATCAGCATGTCTTTCAGACGGCCCGTGATTTTGCAGTATCCGTCCTCGTCCATGACCGCCAAATCACCGGTATGCAGCCAGCCGTCTTTGTCTATCGCTTCTTCGGTCGCTTCTTGATTTTTATAATAGCCTTTCATGACATGATATCCGCGGGTGCAGAGCTCTCCTTGTTCGCCCCTGGCGGCTTCTCCGGATGTTCCGGGCCGAACGATTCTGACTTCGATATGGGGAAGCGCGCGCCCCGCTGTTTCCACTCTTCTTTCAAATGAATCATCCGTTCTTGTCTGCGTAATAACAGGTGATGCTTCGGTCTGTCCGTAGGCAATGGTAATGTCGGTCATCCCCATTTTGCCGATCACTTCTCTCATGACTTCCGCCGGGCATGGCGAGCCTGCCATAATCCCGGTTCGGACGTGGGAAAGATCATATTCAGAAAAACGGCTGTCATTTAGGAGGGCGATAAACATCGTCGGTACACCGTGCAGAGCCGTACAGGCTTCTTGCTCCACCGTTTTCAGAACGGCCGGCGGAGAAAACTGTTCGATCGGAATCATCGCCGCACCCGCGGAAACACATGCCAGCACGCCGAGCACGCACCCGAAGCAGTGGAAAAACGGCACGGGAATACATAAACGGTCACATGAAGTAAGCTTCATGCATTCTGCGATATTGGCCGCGTTATTTACGATATTAAAATGTGAGAGCATGACGCCTTTCGGAAATCCGGTCGTACCTGATGTATATTGCATATGAATGCAATCATCCTTTTTCAGGCTGTCCATCCTTCCGTCAAGCGCTGCATCCGTTACAGCTTCGGCATTATCCAGCAATGAATCCCAACGGTGCATCCCGGGCGGGCTTTTATCACCGATATATAACACCGTCCGTAAAAATGGATAACGTTTCGAACGCAGCCTGCCGCGCTCACAAGTTTTCAGCTCCGGAATCAGCTTATTCACGATTTCAACATAAGATGTCTGCCGGTAGGAATCCATGATTATCAAGGCCGAGACGTCTGAATGTGCCAGCAGGTAATCGAGCTCTGCGATTTGAAAATTGGTATTAATGGTGACCAGAACGGCGCCGATTTTCGCTGTTGCAAATTGCGCCGCGAGCCATTCCGGAATGTTGGATGCCCATATGGCCACATGATCTCCTTTTTCAACTCCCAGCTTCATCAGCCCTTTTGCGGTTTGCCGGCATAACTGGTCAAACTCGGCATACGTATAACGAAGGCCGCGCTCAGGGTAAACAACCGCTTCACGATCCGGAAAAAGCTCCGCGGTCCGCTCAAGCAGCTTTCCGGCTGTTAAATGGATAAGTTCAGCCATATGACCTGCCCCCCTTCCATCCCTGTCTTAGTAAACGTTTTCATTTCACTTCAAAAGCTGTCTTGCGATGACCATTCTTTGAATTTCTGACGTTCCTTCGCCAATCTCCATCAGCTTTGCGTCACGAAGCATACGTTCGACACCGCATTCCTTCATATAACCGGAACCGCCATGAATTTGGATGGCCTGAAGGCACGTTCTGACGGCCATTTCAGAAGCATAGAGCTTGGCGAATGCAGCTTCTTTCGTAAATGGCAGGTTTTGATCCTTCAGCCATGCCGCTTTAAGCACCATCTGTCTGGCAAGGTCAATTTCCATCGCCATATCGGCCAGCTTAAATTGAATGGCTTGAAATGACGATATCGGACTGCCGAACTGCTTGCGTTCCTTCGCATATGACAGCGACGCCTCCAGTGCGCCTTGAGCGATACCGACAGCCAGTGCCGCAATCGAGATCCGCCCGCCGTCTAATGTATATAAAAATTGTTTAAAACCTTTTTCAGGATCACCGAGCAGGTTATCGGCAGGCACCCTGACATCCTCCAGCACAAGCTCGGCCGTATCCGACCCTCTCACACCCATCTTGTCGTACGGATTTGTGATCGTAAATCCCGGTGTGTCTGTCGGGACGATGAGAGCTGAAATGATCGGTTTTCCGGCGGAGTTCTTTCCCGTAACGGCGGTGACAATGACCGTGCGGGCGTAATTTGCGTTTGTGATCCAGCATTTCTCTCCGTTTATCACATAGTCATCGCCCTTTTTCTCGGCTTTTGTCTGGGTTCCGCCGGCATCGGAACCTGCATTCGGCTCTGTCAGCCCGAATGATCCGAGCGCTTTTCCCGAAGCAAGCGGAATAAGATGTTCTTGCTTTTGCTGTTCAGTACCGAAATAGTATAATGGGCTTGCGCCGAGTGACACGGCCGCCGCGTAGCTCAGCCCCGTGCTGCCGCAGGCTTTTCCGATTTCTTCGACCGCTGCTGCATATGAAATGGTGTCACCGCCCGCCCCGCCGTATTCTTCCGGAAACGGAATTCCGAGCAGCCCGAGTTCGCCTATTTTTTTAAATGTGTCTATCGGGAAGACGGCCGATTGATCAACCTCATGGGCTTTCGGGGCAATTTCATTTTTGGCGAAATCTCTGACCATTTCGCGCACCATCTGCTGTTCTTTTGTCAGTTGAAAATTCATTAACCTTCCTCCTTCTGCTGCTTTCTACATTTTATTAATGGGGGTCTTTATTCATTCCATCCAAATAAAGTCTGAACATTCGGACTCATCCGCTACAAAAAAACTGACAGCGCCGCAACTGTCAGTTATATTAATAATGGCTATTTAATTGTCCGTTTTGCGGAGGGACGGCTCTCATGGTGAAGCCTGTCAACGGAAGTAACGAAATAGGTGCAGGTTTCTTTCGCCCGAATATCAGTATCTGAAAATGTCTGCGTCCGTGACGATGTTTTTCTGACTGTATCCACTAAATAAGGCTGCTTTCCCTTTTCTGCGCGGTAAATGGCGTAATAAGCCGTTTTTTTACCGTTGGATTTCGCATCTTCGATATAGAGTGTATGGCCTGAAGCGTTCTTCTCCGCCCGTTTGACAGCCGGTTTTTTTAAAGCGGAATGTCCGAGCCAAGGCATCTCGGGAATTAATGCGGGCCGGCTATACATGTCTTTGATCAAACGGTTTTTCACATCGAGCGGATTACGGTTTAAATCCTTTAAACTGAAATGCATGCTGCCTTTTATCCATGCTGATCCCCTGTTAAGAGCAATCTGTCTTCCGTATTCCCCCGGGTCGGCCCAGGCCGGATCAGCGTTGTTGTTGATTTTATAAGCTGCCTGCCCGATATATAAATGCACCGGCCGATTGTTCACTTCTATTCCCCACCAATCCGCTAAGACGTCATATGCCGCCGCTTTAAATCCGATGCTCCAGTAAATTTGCGGAGCGATGTAATCAATGTATCCTTTTTGGATCCATTCTCTCGTATCAGCATATAAATCATCGTAGTTCCGCACCCCTGCGGCCGTTTCGGAGCCTGTCGGGTCATCTGCGGCATTTCTCCATACGCCGAACGGGCTGATTCCGAATTTGACATAAGGTTTTTCTCGTTTGATGGTTTGGTTGATTTCTTTTACAAGCCGGTTGACGTTATCCCGGCGCCAGTCATCAACTGATGCAAAGTGAGCTTTTCCGTACCGTTCGTATTCCGCCTGATCGGGGAATTCCTGTTCGGCAATTTTATAAGGATAAAAATAATCATCCATATGAACCGCATCAATGTCATAACGGCTGACCACCTCTTTGATTCCATCCGTTATAAATTGTCTTACTTCCGGAATGCCCGGATTATAGTACAGCTGTTTTCCGTATGCAGCGACCCAGTCCGGATGCGAACGCGCGGGATGATCATCTGAAAGCGCATTCAAATTTGTGTGATTCATCGTGATCCGGTAAGGATTGAACCAAGCGTGAAATTCAAGATTCCGTTTATGTGTCTCTTCAACTAAAAAAGCAAGCGGATCGTAGCCGGGATTTTTGCCTTGTGTTCCTGTCAGATACTCTGACCAAGGCCCGTAATCTGATGGATAAAAAGCATCAGCCGCAGGCTTAATTTGGACGATAACGGCGTTCATTCCCATCTCCTGAACGTCATCCAGCAGCTTGCTGTATTCTCTTTTTTGCTCTTCCGGTGACAGCCCTTTTATAGAGGGCCAGTCGATATTGGTGACAGACGCGATCCATACGGCTCTCATTTCTCTCTCCGGCTGAGTGCCGCTTGCTTGTGCGGATGCTGAGAATGTAAAGATGCCGGCTGTCAGTACAACGGCCAAAAACCATATCATGCTAAAACGGCAGCTTTTCATGTTTTTCCCCCTCTCTGCTTTACGGTATTCCGAAGCATTCCGGGCGGTGAATCAGAAAGCCTGCTTTGCTCCTCTCAGCCTAAAAGGGAAAGAAAAAAGTCCTAAAGCGAATCAAAACGC